>JAGALD010000059.1 GCA_017625395.1 Bacilli bacterium
AGCCTTTATCTTTTT
Organism: Bacilli bacterium; assembly: GCA_017625395.1. GTDB lineage: Bacteria > Bacillota_I > Bacilli_A > RF39 > UBA660 > RUG13868. The sequence continues at coordinate 16 of JAGALD010000059.1, forward strand.
TTATTATAACACAAAAGAGTAGATTTTTATCTACTCTCTTTATATTCATATTGTTTGACTTTATTAATTCCTATTATCATATATAATCCTAATATAATTATTATTATTCCTATAGCCATACCTGTTAATCCATTCATTAAATTTGAATTATATATTTCAGTTTTAGCATAGGTATCTAATAGCACTATTTGTGTTAACATGATAGATGTTAAAGCATTTGCAAAGTTTGTTAGTTTAACTGCTTTCAATATTGGTGCATGGTTTCTTTTGTATTTAATCATTCCATATATTGCAGATCCTATTGACCAAAATGCAATTAATGCTACTAAGTATGTTAAATATTCATGTATAGTGGTATTTGTTCCTTTATAATAAATATAAACATTTACAAAGAAATACATAATACCTAATATTACTAATAAAACTCCATTATGCAAATAGTTTTTATAGCCAGTTTGTTTTGCAATATTATCATCGGTGATATTTTTAATTTTTCTATAATCTCTTATAGAGAAGAATCTTGCAAACGATAATATTATCATAAACAAAGCATTTATAAAAAACCAAAGTGATGGTAATGTTAGTGATAACACAAACTTTACTATTGCTATAAAGATATTTCCAATAGTTGTGAAAATTAAGAAAAACATTATACGATCTTCTTTTCCTAATTTTTTAAATTTTTCAAACATTTGTGACATTATTATTTATTACTTTTTAAATATGAATAAACTGGATAATTTAATACGCAAATTAATAGTCCTACAATTCCTGTAACCATTCCAATGATCATATCCATTTTTTCAGGACTTCCAACCATAATTTTGCTCATTCCAAATCCCATGATTAATGCACCTACTACACCAATTGTCCAAGTGCATACTAATCCCCAATCAAGCTTTTTGTTACTAACTTTTTTAGGATGTTCTTTTCTATAAATTGGAATAATGCATAATAATGTTATAATTCCTATTATTGATACAACAACACCAGGTGTAAATAAATCCCATTCAGGTATTAAGCACATACACATACCAATTGCAAATACTAATCCCCCAACTGTTCCTAATATAATTTCCAATAATGTTTCTTTTTTCATTTTTTTACTCCTACTATTTTACATATTTATCATTAATTTCTTTTGATTTATTTAGTGATGATTCTACTCTTTCTTTATTTTGTTTTTCTAATTGTTCTTGTTCTTCTTTAACTCTAGCTTTTGCTTCATCGATTGTTTCACCATCTTTTTTTAAGAAAGTATCAACGAATTTATCTTCTATTTTTTTGTATCCACCAACTACTGTTTCTTCGACTTTCTTATATCCACTTACAACTTTGTTTTCAATTTTTTTATTTGCATCTACTATTTTAGACATTATCTCACCTCCATTTCTAAAAAGACAACACTTGTTGTTTTTTTATATTTATATTATAATAATTGAGGACTTTGAAAAACAATCAACAGATTTCAACATATGTTGGAATATTGTTTTAAGGAGATATTTATGAATATACCAAATAATAAAAAAAGAAAGAAATCTCAAGAAAAAATAGAAAAAGTTTTTTTACAATTAATTCAAAAGAAAAAAATTGAGGAAATTTCTGTATCAATGATTTGTGAATTAGCAGAATTAAATCGTTCTACTTTTTATGCAAATTATATCGATATATATGATCTTGTTGAAAAGATAAAAAAGAATATGGAAGTTGAATTTGCACAATTTCAGTTGTCTAATAATTCTAAACAAGATTATGATGGATATTTAACTATGTTTAAATATATAAAGGATAATCAAATTTTTTTTAAAACATATTTTAAGCTTGATGAAATTATACCATCTTTTCCTAATCAATATCGTGTTGAGTTAGCTGAAAAATATTATGATAATAAGTATATTGATTATCATATAGAATTTTTTAGAGCGGGATTAAATGCAATTATTAAAAAATGGCTTAATAATGGTTGTAAGGAAACTCCAGAAGAAATAAATGATATTATTACAAGTGAATATAAAAATAAGAATTGATTAGTTATTCAATTCTTATTTTTTTATCTTTCTATGACAATTCTCTTATAACTTTACATGGATTTCCTACTGCTACTGCATTAGAAGGAATATCTTTTGTAACAACACTTCCTGCTCCTATTACAACGTTATCTCCTATTGTAACTCCTGGCATAACACATACATTTCCACCAAACCAAACATCATTTCCTATTGTTATTGGTTTTGCAAATTCTTTATTTTTTCTTAACTCTTTATCAATTGGATGTCCTGATGTGTAAAAACCACAATTTGGTCCAATATAAACATTATTTCCAAAAGTTACTTTATTTGCATCTAATATAACTAAATTATGATTTGAGTAAAACTTTTCTCCAATTTCAATGTTAAATCCATAATCACAATAGAAATTTGGCATTATCATAAATTCATTTCCTGTTTTTGAAAATAATTGTTTTATTATTTCATTTCCTCTACCAATATCTTCAATATAGACTTGATTATACTGATTACAAAGTTTTTTAGCTTTTATTAGTTTTTCTACCAATTGTTTATCACTTGAATTATATAATTCTCCTGATAGCATTTTTTCTTCTTCATTCATATTTTTTTCCTTTACTAGTTTTGTTTCTATTTTGAATGTAGGTCATACTCGTTATAAGTTTTTACTTAAAAATTCTATGACATCACTTTCATCTTCTTTAATTTGTTTTTTTTCTTCTTCAGTTATATCTGTAAAATATTTATTTAGTTTTTTATTTACCGATATTGAATTTAGAGGATAGTCTTGATCAATTTTATTTGATGGTTTATCTACAATATAGAAATCTTCTTTACTCCAAGTGTAGGTCGACTCTTTTTCTTTATTTATAACAGCAATTCCATATACCCATCTACAAGTTAATTTACCCTCTTCACCATATGTATGTGCGAGATCTGAGTAATATTGTATCATTTCTTCATCATTTAATCTTTTACCATTAATTCGTCTTACATACATTCCAGGTTGTTTATCTTCTGGTATATTTTCAATATATAAATTATCATCCATTGCAAAGACTGGAATATTTACTATAGATGCGTATGCTCTTGCTTTTATAAGTGCATTTTCAATTGCAGTTGTTCCATTTTCTTCTACATCTAGTTTTTCTTCTATATCATTTATCGTAATTATTTCAATATTATTTTTTAATAATCCATTTTTAAATCTTTGTGCTTTACTTTTATTAGCAGTTGCAAATAAAACCTTTTTCATGACTTCACATCCTCTTTTAAATTATTTTCTATTATCCATTTTATATCTTCGATTGATTTTTCAATATTAAATATTCCATTTCCGACAGGATAATATACTGGATAAACTTTATATTCTTCTTTTTTTATTTTTAATTTATGATATTGTTTTCTGTTTTCTGATACTGATATTTTTTTATTTAGTATAATTGAACTTACTTGATTTCCAAATGTGATAATAATTTTGGGTTTAATAATATCAATTTCTTCAAATAATAAATTTAAATATTTTTTTAGTACTTCATCAGAAAGA
>JAGALD010000060.1 GCA_017625395.1 Bacilli bacterium
AAGAAACTCTGTTCTCTTAGAATCATCAGCATCAAAAGATGTAGAAGTATCTTTCTCCATTTGCTCTATATAATCAATATCAGATACTGTGGAACTAGAATCAACAGAAGTTGCTAATTCCACACCACCATAATAATTTGAAGGAGCATAAGTTGAACCAATAGCCATTGGATTAGATGACATATCTACTTCCGTCAATCTCCATCCGTTACTATTTACCAAATCATTAAATGGTATTAAATATTTATGCCCCCAAGAGCTTACAACAAACCCTTTATCAATAACATCAGTAATAAACATTGCGTGTCCACCGCCATTAAAACGATCCGTAGAATCATTAGAATAAGATTTTACATTATCTGGGGCAAGCATATTTATAGTACGACTATAACTATGGATACTTATATCATAACCTTTTCCATTTTTTATTCCGTTAACTACTCGGTTAATAATATCATATTCAAAACTTGTTTTTGAATTAAATTGTTCACCATAAAACATATTTTGTGAATAATAAATTCCCTTGGATCTTAAATATTTTTCACGCATATTTTGACGAGAAGAATAATATGTTTGTTCATATGTCTTCAATAAATATCTTCCTAAAGGATCTGCTGTTTCACTTATCATAGAACGATCAAGATGATATCCATTTCTATCTTTTACAATAAACTTTCCACCATTCTCTTTCGAATTACCAAACATATATAAATCAACTAATAATTCTTCCGAATTTAATACCCTAACACCATTATTAGTTCTATACATTGGAAATCCAAAAACACTTTCAAATCCTTTGGCATCATTCCTAAAACTATTAAATATTTGATTAGCAAAAGTGGCATACGTACAAGCTCCAACATCATCAATACAAGATAAAATTATAGAAGCTTCATTTTCAGTTAATCCTGGATACTTATTTACTATTTTTGCCTTTAATGCAAAATATTCTGCTGAACATACTTTTTCAAATTTTCTAATTACATTATTTCTTTTTACTGATTCGTTATAAATCATTTTTGCAGTTTTATAATCATATTTTTTATTAGTTCGTTCATCTATAAACTCAAACATATTATATATTGCACCTTGATCAACGCCATAATTATCATTTTCTATTGAACCAGTTCTATCAAAAAATCTACTTGTTGTTCTACTTGCTCCGCTAACATCTATACTATTCAACCTATTTTGCAAAATTATTTTATTAAGTGCCAGTTGCATATCTTCAAAAGAACATGTCTCTAATATAGCTCTTGCATCTAATTTTCTAGTCATGTACCTGAAATCCTTGGTATCTATGACTCTTTGAACATATTTCTCTCCTAGTAAATATTCACCATCTTGAGCATGTCTTAAATTAAACGCAGCTATTGCAGTTTTAACTTTACTCTCAACTGATTTTGATACATTTTCCATTGCAATTAATGTATCACAAAATTCGATGATTTTTTGTTGAGGATATCTCTCTAATACCCTATTTACGTTACTAAATTTAGTTTTTCTATTCAATAATATCTGTTTTTTAAAATCTTCTATTGAATCAATAAGTGTATAATTACCATTTTCTCCATGTATTTTAGACATTATATATTCTAAATCTCTTAAAGTCTTAAGTTCCATACTTGAATAATCAGTTCTGATACTTCTAGCAGTATTATTAAGTATTACATTTGGAGAATAAACACCATTTGCTACCACATTAGCATGAGCATTATACCCCATAGCATAAGGATTAGTTCCAAATATCGGAAGAGCTTCATTAACTCTTTGTTGATTATTTATTCTTCCATCAGTTGTAGTAGTACCTGCTGAAGAGGCTTTTCTTGTTTGTGATGCAATAGTTGCACCTTGTCTACTAACATCTGTTTGTGTACTTGCATTATTAGTAGCAAAACCTCTTCCTAACATCATTCCACCTAAACCAATTGCTCCAACAGTTCCTGCTGACTTAACACCATTTACGTCTACTCTAGGTGATACTTTAGGTTGATAATTTGTTGCAATATTAGCTGCACCTAATGTATTTTGCACACCTACACTTGGTGGCGGAGCTAACTCAAGAGAATTATCTAAAGCATTAACTGAAGAATTACTTTGATTTGCAATCTGTTCAGAAGATACTAAAGTTGGAGTCACACTTCCTGATATAACTTCACCTACATTTCCTGATTGTTGATTTGTAACAACAGCTACTTCAGTAAAACTATTATTAGTAACTTCACTTCTTACATTTTCTCCTGCATTAAAATTACTTTGAGTTTCCACAGTTTGACTTGCAGCTGGACTTACAACTGTATTAGAGGTTGCATTAGTTGCTGTATTAGTTGATATATTTGTTTGTGTATTAGTTACAGTATTAGATACTGCATTAGTTGATGTGTTCATTGCTGTATTAACTACAACATTAGAACTAACATCATTACTTACACTATTATTTTGCACTACACTACTATCAGTAACTACAGATGTATTTCTACTTTGCAAATACTGTTCCATTGTTCTTCCATCTCTTGTTACTTCTATTTGTAATTTAGATGATATATCTTCTATTGAATTTATATTAGTTGATGTCGAAACTTCTCTAAATGTATTTACATCATTAATCTTTTCAACAGAATTATTAGATAATATACTCAAATTATCTTTAAGTGCTGTCTGTAAAGAACTTTGTTGTTCTGCTGACAAATTACGAGTAATTGAGCTTAACTCTTCTACTGATACATTATTAATTGCTCTATTTAAATTAACTGACTCTCCTAAAGAAAGACTACCTCCTGTTGATAATGTCTCCAAACTTGTATTAATTGCTGCTTCTGCTCTTGGTCTATAAAAGTTACTTTCTACTGTATTTACAAATTCTGAATAACTACTAATTTTTCCATTTGTTAATAAAGAAGTTGTTGTATTAAGAGTAGAACCTATCACAGTATTTCCACCTTGTAATACACCAGAAGTAATCATACCTTGTTTTCCAGATTCAAACGCTTCACTAAGTAACTCTTTAGATAATAAATTATTATCTTCACCCAAAATAACATTTCTTAAACCTGCATCCATATATGTTTGAGTAAACTCTTCAAGTCCTTCACTAACCATATTTCCAAGGAAACTCTTTCCAAGATTAGAAACTCCTGGAATACCTCCTAGTAATCTTTCAGTAGTTGCTTCAGATACACCACTTGCTACTCCATACAAATATGCTTGCGCTGTTGTTGCACCATTTTGTCTTGCCTCTACTGCTGAATTACCTGCAATTGAAAGTCCCATAAGTGCACTTGATAAAGGTTTTCCAACAACTGGAACAAATCCTGCTAACATTGGAATTGCCATATTTCCAACAGATGTACCAGTATTATAAAATTGATTAATTAACTCTCTCATGTCTTGTGATATATTTTGAGTATCTTCAGAAACTTCCAACATAAACATACTCTTATACATAAGCTCATAATCAAGTGCAGACTTAGTACCAACTTCAGTAGAATCTACTCTAAACAAATCAGCTAAACCATCTACAAAATTTCTAGTACCATCTTTAAACCCTTCAAATCCACCTTTCATCAAATCGGAAACCTGAAATCCATCTTGACAAATCCAAGATACATATTCTGCTGCTTTATATGCTCCAATTCTTTGATTAATAGCATCCTCCATAACCTTCAAATATGCTTCAGCTTCTTCTTTTGATTTGTTGTGGTATAAAAAATCATATAGCGCAACTTCTTGTTGACTCATATATTGAAGTTTCTCTTGACTAAGCAAACTATAAGAAAAATAATCTTTACTTAGATATGAAGCAAATAAAGGATTATTCATTTCATACTCAAATGGCATTAACTTTTTAGCATACTCCATTTGTGAAATCTTACTCTTTACAAGTGAAATAGATTCAACCATTGCATTATAATCACTTCTAGCAGTTTGTAAATTATTGTATATCTCTAAAAAATTACCACAACTTTTTTTCAAATAATCAATTGGATTATCAACACCATAATTTTTTCTTACTCTATCTCTAAATTTTTTCTCATTATACCCAAAAAAATCACCATCATATAAAGATGCAATACCAGATTCTTCCCACGATTTACCATTAAGATAAGAATTTATCTTAGTAAACACATCATTATCATCACAATAGTTCATTATTTTTATTAAAGAATCAATTTTCAAAAAAACTGACCCATTACCACTTAACGCATTACTAAAGTCTTCTCTTGATACTCCTGCTTTCCAATAAATATCAAAACAGTCAAAAAGTGTATCTAATTTTTTAAAATCGCTTCCTGAAAATGATAGCCCATTTCCATACATCTCCTGAAATTTCGCATTAAGTTCTTTTAATACTTCTTGATAATTACTCATCAAATTATCAATATATGCTAGTCTTTCATCTAGTGTCATCGAAGCAAAATCAGCAGATTCTCCATTAAGACCAAGAACAGTGCTTGCTATACTCAAATAATCTGTAAATTCTAATATACTAGCTTCTAACTCTGATATTATTTTAATATATTCATCACACTTTAATTTTACTTCTTCTAATTCACTAATTAATTCTTTAACTTGACCATCCAAACTATTTATATTAGAAATCCAACTATCATATTTAGGATTATTAACATATATCGTATTTCCACTTGCATCTACTCCATCAGATATTTTTTTTGATATATTTTTTTCTCTTTCATTTTCTAATTTAGTTTCAAGTTCTATTAATAAAGTTTCCTTATCTTTCATAAGTTCTAGTTGTTCTAAAAGTAATTTAACATTTTCACTTGCAGGAACTAAAGCATTATTAATATTTTCCATAGTAGTATCAAATTTCGTAATAATACTATTAATAGCACTATTAGACATTGCAATAGCACCTTCTCCACTCCAGTTAACAATTACATTTTTTATATTTTCAAACTCTTTTGAAAGTAACTCTACATCACTAAAAAAATTGGTTGCTTCACTATCAATATCAGTCTCATTATAAAACTCATTATAATATCTATAATATTCACCTGTAAAATATCTATAACCATCCATAAAAATCACACCTAGCTTATATTAATTTAACTATTAACATCTAAATTATTTATATTCTTTTCCACATCATCAATAATATTTTTTTCAATATTCTTATATCCTTCTAATGTATTTCTTAGAAATTTAACATATATTTGAAATGTCTGTTCTATTGGACCAAAGTTTTTTTCTAACATTTGATACTTTCCATATAAAGCTTCCTGAGCATTCCCACTCCACACATCAGTAGAATTAATATTAGCAACATTTTTCTTTTCATTATTTAATATATCAACAATATTCTTACTACAAAGTTCAAATTTATTAATTAATCTCTCAAACTCTTGTGAATTATTTATTACTATCTTGCTCATAATTATGTGCCTCTTTTTCTAATTTATTTTTTAACTTATTATCTTTTTCTTCATAAAAATTATTAGCATTTCCAATAAAATTACCCATAACATTAAAACAATTTACTATATTTTTAATCTTGCTTACATAATTATATGATTCATTATAAAATGTATCAGAATCCACTCCCTGCCATACAACCTTTAATTCTTCTATTGTTTCTAACAAATTATTAACTTCTTCATTTAGCCTAGAAGCATCTTCAAACATAACATTTCTTACATCATTTAACTCTTTATGTCTAACTTTCAACGCCATCATTATCACCTATATTTTTATTATTAATATTATTTAACACAACATTTTCTACTAATGTAGAATCATTAATACCCATTTCACTAATAACAGAATCATTATTTATGTTTTTCAACTCTTGTCTACTAATATCTGCATTTTGCTTTAATTCAACATTATCAAGGCCAATATCATTATGAACATTGTTTAAAGAAACATTTCTATAATTACTATCATTAATATGTATATCGTCAACACTTCCAATATTAGATGATTCATTAATATTCTTAAGATTAACATCTAAAACACTCGATTCAAGATTAACAGAAACATTTGATGTATTTTCACCATTAACATGCTTTCCATCGTTTTTATTTAAAGATACACTATTAAATGAAAAATTTCTTACCGAATCAGTTGTAACAAAATCCATTGGTACTTCTATTGATTCTGCTCTCTCAGCTAATTCTTTATCAAGTTCCAACATTTCTAAAGATTCTTGTTTAACCATTTTATTAATATTTAAAACAGAACCTGCAATAGTCGAAAGTTGTTTAGTAATCTTTTCAGCACCATTGCCAAAAAGAGATGATTTTTTAAAAACAGAAAATTTGCTATTTCCACCATCTACAACACTTGTAATATGACTTTCACTTCTCGATAAAAATCCAGAAATATCATTTATTTCATTTTCGTCAATATTTATGTATCCTTTTTCCATAATTCTAACCTCAAATTCTATTCTATTCTCTTACTAAAAGAATATCATAATCAGATAAAAAAATAAATTATAATCTAAAATTATATAAAAAAAATCGTTATATAATCTAACGATTTTTTATTATTATTTTTCTTCTATTATATTATCTTTATCTTCAATAATAAGTCCACAATAACCACATCTTGTTTTTCCACCACGTGTCACATCATTTATAGCACCACAATTTTCACAATCAATTGAAACAGTGTCTTTCTTCAAGCGTTTTTCAATACTATAATAAGTAATTTTTCCATCAACTTCATCCAAAATAATTCCATTTATTAAATCCTTATTATATAAATATTTCAAATCTTTGATTACTTCTTGCTCTCTTTCTTTTAGATTATTAATAGTTGTCATAGGCATTCTTGCAGCTATTTCATTAATTTGCAGATGGTTTTTACCATATATATAAGGCTTATATTTTTTTAAAAGTGCCAAATCATCCTTACTACACTTTTTAACAATACCATTAATATGATCAATATAATATTCCCCAATTGCTCTTTTATTCTTTAAGTATTTAATTTTCAAAATACATTCTTCATAAGTACATCCAGTATCCTTTGCAATAAAATTAATATCATCAACATTCTCTATTACAATTAATCTATAAATTTTATTTAATTTCCTATTAAACTCATCATCAACAGGAATCATCATTCCATAAAACTTTGCATAATTTTGAAATGATTTTTCATTAATTGTCATATTTTTATCTGTTATTTCTTTTTTATTTACAAAAATAGAAACTATTATACTGCTAACAATAAATATAATTCCTATAAAAACAAACACTAATCCCATATTATTTATTCCCCTTAAGCAAAATCTTTCAATAAACTATCAAGTTCCTCTTGCTCTTCTTTTGAAATTTCTTTTTTGTCTATTTCTTCACCAAACCAAATTGGTAATTCTTCTTTTTCTTTTACGACTTTAGTTTGAGTTTTAGAAGTAGTATTTTTTTCCATTAACTTCTTAATCTTTTTATGTTCCTTCTCAGCTACCCTCATAGCATCTTCTACTGTTTCAATATTAAGTCTACACCATTGTGAAGCCACAGTCTCAACATAACTCCTAGTAAACTTTTGATTATTAACTTTTAAAACATAAGATATTAAAACATTAACAACACCAGGTTTCATTTTTTGATTAACCATTAAATCTTCAATAATTTGTAACTCCCTCATTGTAGGCTCACCATTTTTATATTTACTTCGCAAATAATCATTAGGAGTTACATTCTCAAATGTATAAACTTGCTTTGCCCAATTAGAAGTATCACCACTTGGACGTTTTAAATAATCAGGTTGTTTAGAATAAATTAAAGTAGGAAGTTTTCCAGCATTTTCAAACTCATAAAAACTTCTACAATTCTTAATAAAATCTTGTTTATCTATCATACCTTTTTCATTCAAACTATTTCTAACTAACCCCTGCATATTTAAATCATCAATATTATAAGTAAAAGCTAATGAATTTATTAAATTTCTACTTTCCTCGTTAAAACATCTATCACTAACCATACTCTTAGGAATACTTGATATAAGCAAATCAAAATCAACTTTCTCATCCATCCTAATAGTGCCAATATTCTTCTTTATTACATTATCGTTTTCAACAAAAACATTACCGCTAACAGAAGTAAAAACAGAATTAAAACTAGAAGTAATATCCTGATAATCTTTTAAATTTATTTTAGGTATTTTAAAATAACTTATTAACTTTTCATACTCTTTTTTTCCTAAGTTATTATATAAAACAACACTTAATATTGGATGATTTAAAAAATCATTAACAGAAAGAGGCGAATAAATAACATAAACATAATTATTAACATTTCCCTCTTTAACATATGTTTTTAATAGACCTACAGCTTCTAACTTTTCCCTAGCAATAATAATATCACCAAGTTTTAATTGCATAGTACTAACTAAATGATGATGTGTAAGTTCATCACTCATTAATTCACGTTTTTCTAAATCATCTATTAATGTCAAATATAGACTTACAGCAGTATGTCCTATAATAGGTTGATATAACAAAGTAATCTTTTTTTTATCTTGCTCAGATAATATTGTTTTGTTTATAACAATATACGTATCTGCTGGTAAAAGTTTTCCATTCATTATTATCACCCCTTAAAGTATAACATAAAAAAAATATTAATAAATTTAATATTTTTTATTATATTCTATCTTTTAATTTATTTTCAATAAATTTATCACATTTCTTCAAAAAATTGCCAACAAAATCACTACTAATATTATATTCCTCATCAATAGGAGTATTAATATCAAAAACAGTAACCAAATCAATATTTTGATTAAAATCAGTAAAGTATCTTTCCCAAACATTAACTAAAACAGAGTCAATACTCTCTTTAGAATACCATGCCAATTGAAAATCATCATTTATAACATTTTCTTCTGCAAACATTTTTTTCTTAAAATTTTCTCTTTCTTTTTTACCATTTAAGAAAGTTGAAATATATCCCATCCTTACAAAATCAAATGAATAATCTGTAAAGAAATCAATCAAATCAACAATTAATTCATTGCAAGAATCTTTATTATCCTCAAAAAACACCATTGAAACATCATTATAATTAATAGTTACATTCATAATTCCTTGATTAAATATAATTAAAGGTTGATTAGTATCGTTTTCATTAGGTGGTAAAATAATAGGACTTCCTAATTCACTAAATTTTTCAGTCATTTTTGCAGCAATTTGAGTTTGATTAAAAGTCGTATTTGACTTTAAAAATAAAACTATTTGTTTTTCGTTTTTCATAAAATTCCCCTATACTAATAATGCTATATTTTATTTGCCCATTTAACTGCTTTATCATAACTTAAACGATATTTTTCACCATCTGGTAAAGCCCCCATAGAATGAAAAATCTTTTTAGCATCATAATTTTCAGTCCAAATTCTACCAGTAAAATCTTTACCAGCTTGTGACTTTTGAATAATAACTTTAATCATTTCTCTAAATGTAAATCCATCATGTTGTCTTTCTTTCATTATATGAAATTCGTTTATATAATTCTCGTCTTCCTTAAGAGTTAATAAAGCAAAGCCAATTAAATAATTATTTTCAATACATTCTACACATAATAACAAATCATTTTCCAAAACCGACCTTATCCAATTTTCTTTATATTCAACACTATCTAATTTTTTTCTTTTCAAAGAATTTTTATTAATTCCATTATTTAGAATTTCTGCATTATTATAGCAGTACATTTGATATAAAACTTCTACTTCTTGATAAGATAAATTAGTATTTTTTTTACAAAAAATTTCCATAATATCACCTATTTTAATTATACTTTAGTGAGAAACTATAACCAGTCTCATCGCCACCCCAAGGATTTTGAACCTCAACAGGATCTCCATCACCATTCCATAAGAAGTGACACCCTTCCATGGCACTTTCAGCATTATATCCCTCATCCATTCTCGCAGTTTGATATGAATTAGAAACTGTAAACTGATCTAATGGATTTGACATATTTAATTGATATGTTTCTGTTGTATTATCCGGGTTAGTAACAGTAAATGTAGAATTTGTTGCATCAGGAATTACCTCACTATCAGATTGTTTAATCTCTCCATTTTTATCCTCATAATATTCTGTTACAACCAACTCACCTTTTTCGTTACGAGTAACATCATACCCAGAACCATCACTATATCTCATAGATCCACACGAAGGATCACTATTATCTCTAGTAACAACAACTTCATCAGCATAAGCAACACCATTATCATCTGTTTTATAAACAACACTAGTTTTAGTAGTTGTTGTAGCCTCTGTTGTTACTACATTACTTTGTACATCAACCTCACAACCAGTCATACCATCATCATAATTTGCAACATAATCCGTATCAACTGTTGCAAGTTCTTTTCCATCTTCTGTTAGAACCGTTGTAGCCTCATCTTTCTTTCCATCTTCATATACAGTATGAGTTTCATAATCAACAACATTTCCATCAGCAGTAGTAATAGTACCAGTTTCAGTAGATTCTTCTGGTACCAACACTTTCTCTGTATCACCAGTATCAGTAGGAACAACTTCAACATTTCCCGTTGTTGTAGTATCACTTACGACTGTTGTACCATCGGTAAACTCTTGTTCAGAATGTTCAGTTTGAGTATAATCCTCTCCGTTTCCATCAGCTGCTTGATATATATCAATATCTCTAGTAACAGTCTCCGTTTCAGGAACAACATCTTCATCTAAATAAGCTAATACTTCTGGAGCACTTTCTTCCTTAAGTGTTTCTTTTTTCTCTTCTATTTTAACTGTAGTAGTAGGTTCTTCATAAGTCACAATATATTTCTCTATATTTTTTGTACCATCAGCATTATATGTAATTGTACCACTTTGAACCACTACATTATCATTATTTATTATATAATATGTTTCCGAAATAATATTACCATTTGCATCTTTAACAACTGTACCTTGAATCTTATAACCGTCTCCATACCCAAACTCTTCCAAAGGAGTTCCTTCATAAGTAGTAACAGACACTTCAGCAGAACCTAAAGCAGCTGTTGATTTTTCACTTCCTATAGAAGAAAGCAATGACCTAACGAAAGTTATTTGCTCATTACTTGCCTTATACCAAGTATCTATTTCTTTCTCCAAAGTTGACATAATTCCTCTGATTCTAGAATTATCATTTTGCCAAGTTGTATAAGCAGGATTATATTTCTCTTGACCATCCACAGTTTCATATTGAGGAGGACAAGAACCTAAATTATTAAGTTTCGACTCTTGAGAATTATACTCATCAACTTTATCACTATAACTCTTTATATCCATTACCAAAGTATTAATAGCAGTTCCAACTGAAGCAATAATTTGATCAGCCGGAGTTTTGCAAGCAGATATCATACCATCTATACCAGTTTTTACACCACTACTAATTTCCAAACTTATAGCATCATCCCAAGTATCTTTCATTCCTAAGCTATCAGTTACAGAATTCAATTCTTTTTGTAAAATTTCATACGAATCACTTGATTTTGTTGATAAAGAACTAGCCACACTTGAATCACATGTTTCTATATACTTATACACATCCATTAATGCAGTATCTTTTTCTTTTGCCATCTTAATCACCCACTATAAAATTTCAATATTTGAATTTTCTTCTAACTTTTTATTTATTAAACTATCCATTTTTCTATAAGCCTCTAATGCCTTTTCAATAAAATTTATTTTTTTATTTAGTGTGTTAATTATCACATTAAAATCTTTAGTATATTCCACAAGTACATTATAAGCTTCTTCTCCTGAACTACCAGACCAATAATTAATCATATTATTAACATCATTTTTTATTTCAGAAAAAACAATTTCTATTTTTTGTTTTTCATCCTTTAATTGAATTATTTTATTCTCTAGCTGTTCAGGATTTATGTAAATATTACTATTATTCATCGTACATTCCCCCACTTACTGGACCAACTGATGCATTTGGTAAGACATACTCTTCTTCTAGATTTTTTACTCTATTAAGCCCATCTTTTATTCCCCCGTTGTAACGAGCTGAGCTTCTTTTAAAAAACACTTCCCATTCTTGTAAATATTGAGTATCTTCTTTTAATGATTCCAAATAATTATACATATTTGTTCTAAAACCATCTGCATCTACTCCTTGCCAGCATTCGTTAAGTGACAGTACTATTTCTTGCATTTTTTTTCTAGATTCTTCAAAGATTTCTACGTATCCAGCTGTTTTTTTTCCAAGTTCAGATACATCATCCCAATTTACATCTATCTTCCTCATACCAATCACTCTCCTTGCGTTTTAATTCCAATTAAAGAACTTAAAATATTATTTGCAACACCATCACTAAATTTTGTTAAAGAATCCATAAACACTGAAGTTTTTCCTAAATTCATAACACCAGTTTGAATTGTAGGCATATTCGATGTATTAGAAAGCATTTCTTCAACAGATACATTTGTAGAATTAGCAGTACACTCAACAAAACTTCTTATTATAGAAACCTCAGCAGATCCCATATCACCTGTCTCATTACCATCATAAACATCGAATAATGAGTCAACAATATTTGTATCATTTAATCCAGAAACATACGAACCAACATTATTAAAATTAGAAAGAGATGTCTTTAATAATTTAGTATAATTTGGATCCATCAATAACTGATTTATACTTATATTATTACTATTAGCAACCATACCTAAATAAGAATTTAAAACATTTTTCATATCATCATTAAATCCTATTACACTAGGAACACGTCCACTAAAAATATTTGCTAATAATTTTTGACTTATACTAGTATCTCCTGCTTCAATTAACATCTTCAATTCATCAGATAAATTAGGAGAAGCAAGAAGAGCACCATGAATTTTTAACATATATTCTTCATTTGATAAAACATCATCAAAAGTAGTATTATTCAAATCAGACAATTTAGAAATTTCAGCAGCAACATTAGCTAAATCACTCATTGACATATTTGCGTACATTGCCAACTGTTCTTCAGAATTATCAATCAATTCTGGTGGAGTATCGCTTGGACTATCTGGATTATCTGGATTTTTTGGTTTATCAGGATCATCAGTATCTTGTGTGTCATCACCTGGATTTCGTTTTGGTTTATCTGCTAATAAATTTGCTATATCATCCCTAACACTTTGATCCAATTCATCCATATGTTGTAAAGTAGTCAAAATAGTCTTAGATGAACTCTTTAAAGATTTCTTTAAGGCCTCATTATTATTATAATATGACTCAATAAAACCATCATCTAAATTAGCATCCTTCAACATTTGAAAAAAAGACTCATTTTTTATTTTTAATTCATTATTCTCAAAACTAGATACAGCTGTATTCCATTTTTCTAATGCAGCTTCCACTGCAACTATATCAATTTTTGTATAATTAAAACTCATATTATCACCCTTATTATATACATAATAATTATAATATATATAATCTGTTTTTTTATAATATATCGCCATTTTTACATTTTTTTACAAAAAAAAACATTCATATATATATGTCTGTTTTTTTATTTTTCTTTATACTATCATATTTTAATAATACAACTTCATCTGATTTTAAAGTTTCTTTCATATCAATTAAACGTTGATTCTTTGAACCTCTAAACTTGGCCTCGAGACTTTTTAACTTTTGAACAAATCGTCCATCAACTAAAACATCTATCTCATTTAGAAATTCATTTATAACAGGATTATCTTTCCCCATCTTTACAAGTTGTTCATACGTATACCCTGTATAACACCAAACATTTAAATCAATTTTATGACAATATTTTGCTATTTCCAGGCATGCTTCAGGTTGAACAAATGGGTCCCCTCCCGATAGTGTAACACCAACTTCACTATCTAAAGAATTTATTTCTTCCTTCAATTCTTCAACATCAACTAAAAAACCACCATCAAAGTCATGAGTTTCTGGATTATGACAACCAGGGCAGTTATGAGGGCATCCTTGCGTCCAAACAACTGCTCTAATTCCTTCTCCATCAACAATACTATTTCGTTGTAACTTACTTGCTAAACGTATTAACATCTTAGAATGAATGTTTTACTCTATCGTGTTCTTCAGCACGTTTTCCATTATTAAATCTATCTACTGTTCCTACAAGATATCCAGTAATTCTTCTTATTCTTTCAAATCCAACTCCTTCTCCTGTAGTTTTTTTCTCTTTTGGTGTTACTTCAAATTCTAATTCTTTTTTCATACTACTTACTCCCTTACCTTTCTTTTATTTACAATCACATTGTAATGTTGTGATTTTTTCCAAACTAACAGCTTCTCCTTCACGTCTTCCACATTTAGGACAAACATCTTTAATTATTCCAACATATCCACAAACAGGATCTCTATCTACTGGATGGTTAATTGCACCATAACCTATACCAGCTTCTTTCATTATTCTTACAACTTTTTCAAAAGCTTCAACATTTTCACTTGTATCACCATCTAATTCGATATAAGAAATATGTCCAGCATTAGTTAATGCATGATATGGAGCTTCTGTTGTAATTTTTTTCTTTATTGTAATTCCATAATAAACTGGTACATGGAATGAATTTGTATAATAATTTCTATCTGTTACACCCTTAATTTTTCCATAAATAGCTTTGTCCATTGCAACAAATCTTCCAGATAACCCTTCAGCAGGAGTTGCAAGACAAGTAAAATTCAAATTAAATTTTTCACTATATTCATCACATTTTTCACGAATATGTCCAATTATTTCAAGTCCTAATTTTTGAGCTTTTGCACTTTCCCCATGATGCTCACCAATTAACGCTTTCAAACATTCAGCAAGTCCAATAAATCCAATACTTAAAGTACCATGCTTTAAAATTTTTCTTAATCTATCAGTATTTTTTAATCTTTCAGAATCAAGCCATACTCCTTGTCCTAACAAGAATGGGAAATTATAAACTCTTTTATTACATTGAACTTCAAATCTTTCTAATAATTGATCTTTAATTAATTCAAGTAACTCATCTAATTCTTTATAGAACTCCTTCATATCAGCTTTTTCTCTTGCACCTGTTGCAATACCATGCTTAATACCCAATCTAGGTAAGTTAATTGATGTAAATGATAAATTACCTCTTCCAGGAGTTATTGCTTTATCAGGATCAACAGTATTACCAATAACTCTTGTTCTACATCCCATATAACCTACTTCTGTCCTATAATCCCCTTCTTTATAATATTTTAGATTAAATGGTGAATCAATAAACGAGAAGTTTGGAAATAATCTCTTTGCAGATGTTTGGCAAGCTAATTTAAACAAATCATAGTTAGGATCTTCCTTGTTATAATTAATTCCTTCTTTAACTTTAAAAATAGATATTGGAAATATTGGAGTTTCAGAATGACCTAACCCTGCATCAACTGCTAGTAAATAATTTTCTATAACCATTCTCCCCTCAGGAGATGTATCAGTACCAAAGTTTACAGAAGAGAATGGTACTTGTGCACCAGCTCTAGAATGCATTGTATTTAAATTATGAACAAAAGCTTCCATAGCTTGATAAGTTATTCTATTAGTTTTCTTAAATGCTTTATCAATTGACATTTTAAATAATCTTTCAACATTTTCATTTTCTTTTATAAATCTCTCAAAATATGAAGTTTCAACTTTTATTGAATCTAGTTTATCTATTTCTTTTGAAACACTATTCATATTTATGTATGTATCAAATCCTGAATAATCAAGTAAATCTGCAATTGTTTGTTTTAATTGTTTTTTAAATGTTTGAAGTACACCAGGAGCTAAATAGAAATCAAATGCTGGAATACTTTGACCACCATGCTGATCATTTTGATTTGATTGAATTGCAATTGCTGCTAAAGCAGAATAACTAATTATATCTTTTGGAGGTCTTAAATGACCATGCCCTGTTGAAAAACCATTTTTAAATAATTTTTCCAAATCTATTTGCATACATGTTGTAGTTCCCATTGGCATAAAATCCAAATCATGTATATGAATATCTCCATCATCATGAGCGTCTGAAAACTTCTTTTTCATCAAATAAGATTTTGCAAACTCTTTTGATACTGTAGAACCATACTGAAGCATAGTTCCCATGGCAGTATCACCATCAACATTTGCATTTTCTCTTTTAGTATCATCTTCATGAGCACTCTTTAATCCAAGACCTTCAAGAGTTTTTAAGAACTTATGTTTCTTCTTATCATCAAAGAACATTTCTCTTGATTGAGCACGTCTTTCACGATATTCTTTAAACGAAAGAAAAACATCTAAGTAACCTTTCTTTTGAAGCTCAACTTCAATTAAATCTTGAATTTGTTCTATTTTAATTTTTTCTTCATCTTTAAATTCTTTTTCAATTCTATTTATAACTGCTTGATATACTTTTTGCATATCTTTTTCAGTATATTCTTTTCCAGTTTCAACTTCTACATCAGCATCATCTGGTAAAACAATATTATCAAAACCCTTTTTTATAGCTAAAGCAATTTTTGCACCATCAAAATCTACTTTTTTACCATTTCTTTTTACAACTTTTAAATTTTCAAAAAAATCATTATTTTCCATAAAATATTACTCCCCTAACATCGGCTTTTATAAGTTAATTTTATGTTGTTAAAATTCATAAGTCAATGCTTATTTTTTTCCAAAATTACAAAACCCTTATAAAATAAGAAAATTATTAAAAAATTATTTTTTTGGAAAATGTGTAAAGTCAAAATTTTAATTTTTTTAATGTTTATTTTTTTATATTTTTATATTTTTTCTTTATTTTAAAAGGAATTTCATTATTTTTGTTTTTTTATTTTTTTTTAAAAAAACATTTTTTCATTTTTTTCATTTTTATAAAAAGCTTATTTTTAAAGCTTTTTGTGTTTTTGTTTTTAATGTAAAGCAAGAATCAATTTTACTCAAATTTGTCGAACAAAAAAAGTGATAAGTTAGATACTTATCACCTATATTTATTTCTTTAAATTAACATCAAGTTGAGGATATGGAATTTCAATTTTATTTCTATCAAGAGCTTTTTTAATATTTTCTTGTAGATTAAAATTTGCTGCCCAATAATCTTCTGTTTTTACCCAAACTCTTGTAGTGAATACTAAAGCACTATCACCATGACTAGAAAGTCGAGCAAAAATTTCTTCATCTTTTAATACAAGTTCTTCTTCATTAAGAGTATCAAGCAATATCTTTTTAACCTTATCAATATCACTATCATAACTAACAGAGAAATTCAAATCCAATCTTCTTTTTTCACGAGCAGAATAATTAATAATTGTTTCATTAGATAATGGTCCATTAGGTATAACAATTTTCTTATTATCACCAGTCTTTAATATTGTATAAAATATTGTAATTTCTTCTACAATTCCACTATCAGAATGTGTCTCAATAAAGTCCCCTACTTTAAAAGGTTTAAAAATTAGAAGCATTAAGCCACCCATCATATTTGTTAATCCACCTTGTAATGCTAAACCAAATGCCAAAGTAGCAGTACCAAATACAGTCAACATAGATGTCATAGGAATACCAATATAAGCAAGTGCTGTAATAACCACTAATGCTTTCAATAATATACCAAGAAAACTAATTATAAAAGTTTGAACACTTTTTTCTAACTTATTAAATCCTTTTGATTTCTTTATAAGTTTTAATAATATCTTAATAACCTTAAATCCAATTAATAAAATTAAAATTAAACCAATTAATTTAAATCCAAGCTCTACACAACCCTCAATTATTTTCTCTACTGCTTTTTCCATATTTACCTCTTCCTATATTTAACTTTTTTATATATTTCCATAACTAATAAAATTGGAACACTTGCCAAGAACACATATAAAATATCGATAACAGGCATGCTATTAGTTTTTAAGAAACTACTTAGGAAATCAACTTCCATAACAACAATTTGTAATAAAATAGAACCTAAAATACTAAATACAATAAACCAGTTTCTAGATAATGGCAATTTAAATGCTGATGTTTTTTCACTACGACAATTAAGTGCATGGAAGTTTTGCATAAATACCATTAACATCATTACATATCCTCTTGCAGTTTCAACTGGCATTTCAACACCTTTTAACAAGAACACCCAAACAGCAAAAACAATTAATCCAATAGTAAATCCTGCAAGAAGTGTCTGTTGCATCATTGTTTTATCAAAAATAGATTCTTTTGGACTTCTAGGTTTTTCTTTCATTATCTCTTTTTCTTCCCTTTCAAAAGATAATGCCATATCCTGTAATCCATCTGTAACAATATTTAGCCACAATAATTGAATAGCAACAAGCGGTACAGGTAAATTAAAAATTATTGATAATGCAAAGAATAATACTTCTGACAAACCACAAGAAAGAAGCAAATATACAACTTTTCTAATATTGCTATAAGCGTTTCTTCCCTCTTCAATACCAGCAACAATAGACATAAAGTTATCATCCATTATAATCATTGTTCCAGTCTCTTTTGCAACATCAGTACCACTTCCCATGGCAATACCAATATTTGCTGTCTTAATAGCAGGAGCATCATTTACACCATCACCAGTAACAGCAATAAACTCTCCCTGTCTCTTAAACGAATTAACTATCTCTAATTTTTGAATTGGAGTTACTCTAGTAAAAACTTTTTTACCCTTAATAAATTTATCAAATTGACGTTTTCCTTTTGCAAGATATTCCTCTATTTCATCTCCAGTAGTAACTTCATCATATGTAGTACTAAGACCTAATTCACGAGCAATTGCAAACGCTGTTAATGGATGATCCCCTGTGATCATTACAACTTTAATTCCAGCCTTATGACATTCATCAATTGACTCAATAGTTTCCTTTCTAATTGGATCAATAAACGCCACTAATCCAACGAAAGATAACTTAGGTATATCTTCATCATCAAGAATCTCTTTACTAGAAATAGACTCTAAAACACCAGATTTAGCTAAAGCAATAACACGATATCCTTCTTTAGCTAATGCTTCATTTTGTTTTTGAATTAAATCAACATCTAACTTAACTTTTTTAGAATCATCAATCATAGAATCACAAAAAGATAAAACCTTTTCAACAGAACCTTTTACAGTACAATATTTCATTTGGTCTTCTTCATAAAATACTGCAGAATATTTTTTTTCAGATTCATAAGGAATATTTTTAATTTCAGTATAATAACTTCCTAAATTTAATTTTTCTCCTAAAGCTAAGAAAGCAATATCAATTGAATCTCCAAAACTAACCCATTTTCCTTTTTCTTTTTTTAGACTAGCTTCATTATTTATAACACCAAGTTTTGCAATTTCTATTGCATCTTTTATCTTAGCATTATCAATTTCTCTTACTTTTCCATCTCCATTATAACCAGTTCCATCTATTTCAAATAAAGAACCATCTGGTAATAATATCTTCTTAGCTGTTTGTTCATTAACTGTTAAAGTACCTGTTTTATCACTAGCAATAACAGTACAGCTACCAAGACTTTCTACAGAATTTAATTTTTTAACAATTACATTCTTTTTAGACATTCTATGTGAACCAATTGTAAGTGCTAAAGTAAGAGCTAAAGGAAGACCTTCAGGCATTGCAGATACAGACAAAGCAACAACTGAAATAAATACTTCTTCAATAGGTTCATTCTTAACTATCATTAAAATTGTAAGTAATATGGCAATAACAATAACTAAAATTGAAATTTGTTTACTTAACTTTTCCATTCTAATAACAAGTGGAGATTTTTCATTTTTAGTTTCCAATACCTTACTAGAAATTTTTCCAATTTCAGTATTAGCACCAGTTTCTACTACTATACATGTAGCTCTTCCTGTAACAACAGAGGTACCACCATAAACGATATTAGTTCTATCAGAAATACCTACGCTTTCACTTAAAATAGAATCACGTTTTACAGCAGCAATAGACTCACCAGTCAAAATAGATTCATCAACTGTTAAGTTCATAGAAGATATAATTCTTAAATCACCAGATACTTTATTACCACTTTCCAAAAGAACAATATCACCAACAACTAAATCATCAGAATCAATCATTTGTTCTTTTCCATCACGCAAAACTTTAGTCTTTACTTTAATTAAATTTTGCAAGCTTTCGGCTTCTTTACCAGCACGCCATTCTTGCACTGTTCCAAATATTGCATCAATAAGTATAATAAATAATATTGCAAAAAAATCCATATACTCTTTAGCAAGCAATGAAAAAATACCAGCAACTATCATTATTAATACAATAGGACTAGCAAATTGAGAAAAGAATATCTTAAAAAAGCCATCCTTTTTCTCTTTTGGTAATACATTTTTACCATATTTTAATGCACGTTTTTCTACATCTTTTGATTTTAATCCATGCTCATCGCATTCTAATTCTTTATAAATTTCATCAATACTTATACTGTGCCATTTTTTATTCATATCATCTCTCCTAATATATAAAAAAAGTATAGCACATAACAAAATGGATGTAAATTAATGAGCAAAATTTTACACAAAAAAAAGATACAATATTAATTGTATCATTTATTATTGAGCATTATATCCTTGATTTAATAATTCATTAGCTCTTTCTTCAATCTTCTTATCTGCAGCTTCATAAGCACCTGCAGTATTATCTAAGAATGTTGCATACTTAGTAATAGCATCATAGAAATCTGAGAATTTTGCAGAAAGACTAGTATATCTAGCTCTTAAATTTTCAGCTGCAGCACTTTCCCAAGAAGCAGCAGTACTGTTAATTGTTTGAGTAGAATCATCAAGAGTTGATTGCATATCAGTAACATTTTTTCTTAAACCATTAGCTGCATTACGTAATTCAGCTGAGTTTACTTGCATTCCATCCATTGTTTTTCCCTCCTTTATATATATTATAGACTACTTGCTTGTTGAGCAATGTCTGCTTGTAATTTTTCTAAACTATTTCCTGTTTCTTGTAAGAATACACCATAGTTTCCAATTACTTGTCCTAATGCATCAATATTTTCTTTATAACCATATACAGTTGCTGCGAATTGTTGATTATCAGCTCCTTGCCAACTAGCCTTTAATCCATCAACAGTTTCGTATAAAGATTTTACTGAAGCTAAGTAACTTTCAGCATTAGAAACTAATTTTTTTCCTGCTGTTCTAATCTCCTCTGGGCTTGCTTTTAAAATCATTTATATTCACCTCCTTGAATATATAAATTATATAATAGCAGCACTCTTGCATTACTATTCTATGTATTAATCGTAGTATATTTTTTTTTATTTGTCAATTTATTTAAATAAATATAACACTATTTTACATTTGAGCATTTTCATTTGAAGCTTTAAGTTCTTCTACCTTTTGAATTAATTGAACTTTGAAGTTCTTTTCTTCTTCATCTTCTAATCCTTTATAGAAAACTTTGTCAATTTGATCATGATCAAATACACATACTTGATTATATGACATAAACCCTTCTGGGAATACGCATCCACTATAATCAAAAATTCTATCACCAGTATCAGGTGATATACTGGCAAAACCAGTAATCATAACTCTTTTAGTTGCATCTTTTAAAAGAACAACTGTACCAATTGGTAAAAATTTTTCTCCTACTTCATTCATTTTTTATTCCTCCTTATATATTACACCGGTGGCAATTGATTTTTATTCAAGCCATTACGATGTTGATATCCTTTAAATTGTTTATTAGATGCATTCGCAAACATTGAATTTTCTGCTGTGATTTGTTGTCCATTTGGTGCAGAATAACCTGAAACAAATTCACCATTTTCTACATAACCAACTTCAGTACCCGTTCTTCCAGGTGTTCTAGCAGGATCATACATATCCCAATTTGTTTGTTCAAATTGAGGCTCTGGAACACCTCGTGAAGCTAAATCATCCATTTTATCTACAGAAGCTTTTAATAAATTATTTTCTGGTGTTTGTGCAGGTGTTTTTGGACCATTACTTGGTATATCCGAACCAAACGCATTATTTTGATGCATCCAATCTTCTGCCATACTAACATCATCCATTTTATCTACAGAAGCTTTTAATAAATTATTTTCTGGTGTTTGTGTTGGTGTTTTTGGACCATTACTTGGTATATCCGAACCAAACGCATTATTTTGATGCATCCAATCTTCTGCCATACTAACATCATCCAACAGATCATCTGCTTGTATAGCCACTTTAGCTGCATCATCACCAGTATTCAGAGCTGCTTTAGCTGCATCATCACCAGTATTCAGAGCTGCTTTAGCTGCATCTCCACCTGTATTCAGAGACGCTTTAGCTGCATCTCCACCTGTATTCAGAGCTGCTTTAGCTGCATCATCACCCGTATTCAGAGCTGCTTTAGCTGCATCTCCACCAGCAGTAGTCTTATTTGTCATTTTATTCCATGCATTTTTTGCGCCTTGCCCTAATTTACTATTTTGGACTTTATTCCATGTATTTTTTGCACCTTGTCCTAATTTACTGTTTTGAACTTTATTCCATCCTTGACCTAATTTTCCTACTACTGCAGATGTTACTGGAGTTAATTTTGAACCTACAGCAACAATTCCCTTAGTTGTCCATTGTGCTGGTTTTGTTATAACATTTGCAACATTACCTACAACTTTCCCAACACCTGTTAAAACATTAGCAGCTTTAGTACCACTAGTTAGCTTGGAAACAACTTTACTAACAAATTTTGATGCGATTTTTGACTCGAAAAAACGTCCAACCAAATGTTCAAATCCATATGTAATTACACCTACAACACCACCATTGAAAAAGGCAGTTCCACTGGAATTTCCAGCTTGTAATGACGCTTCAGCAGTTTGTCCTCCAGCACTTAAAGCTCTCAAAAATTGAGTAGATGAATACGCAGCAACAACTTCTCCTACCGTAAAACCAGCATTTTTCCATCCTTCATCATATTGACCCTTTGATTTTAATCCGTCATATGCCCAGCCAGTAGCTACCCCTGCAATATCAAATTTAGCAGCTTCTGATAAAAAGTTAGTAGACCAATCTTGTCCAAAGATACAACCAACACCTTGCACAACAGCAGCTCCAACAGTAAGTCCAGCATCAACAACACCCTCATAGAATTTGATAGCACCTTCTACTTGTCCTACAACAAAGCAAGCAGTTTTACCAAATATATTAGCATGATAAATAGGGTTTGCTTCTTTCCAAGCTTGAATGTTAAAACTATAAGTAGAATCAAAAGAAACATAAGAACCTAAAGATCCCCCAGACACCATATTACCAATAATTCCTAATTTAATTGCTGCAGAACTACTTGCAATAGCATCTAATTGTGCTTCAAGAGCCTTCATACTCTGCTCTA
>JAGALD010000061.1 GCA_017625395.1 Bacilli bacterium
ATAATTGATGGAAGTAGTTGTTCATTACCAAATACTTCTAAAATTTTCATAGCAAACATTATTCCAAATATAGAATGGATAAGTGCAAGTATTAAAGGAAGTGCGAAGAAGATTGCAATTTGTCTAAATAATGCCTTATTAATCATTTTCTCATCTGTTCCAATTTTCCTTAACATTCTAAATCTTTGTTTATTATCACTGCTTTCAGACAATTCTTTTAATCCAAGTATAGCTGCACTACTAATTAAGAAAATAACTCCTAAATATAAACCAATAAATGTTACCATAGCAGATAATCCAGTTGTTGCCTCTTTGATAGCTAACTTAGTAGAACCACTAGGAAGTAAATAATCGTTTGCTTTTGGATTTTTTGCTAGTTTATTAATATTATCTTCTATTTTTATGATTTCTTCTTTATCAGTAGCAATATAATTACCTATAAGATGATTTTGAATTAAATAATTTTCATCTATGACATTATCAGGAACTAATATAATTCCTGTATTAATATGATTACTAGACATTTCTAGAAAACCATCTCGGCAAGAATCATATTTTGGTTTTAATGTATGACCAAACAAATTGATTTGTTCTCCATTTTTTAAAGCAATATTCCTAATTTCAACCATTGATTTAAAATCTGCAACTATCATATATTCATCATCTTTAAGAGAATATTCTTCATTTCCATAAAACCTAGCCACTTTATTATAATCGCTTATTTTCATTATTGATTCTTTTGTATCATATTTCAAAAAAGGAAAACTTGTTCTTACTTCAACTAGTTTCGATCCTAGAGTTTGATTCATAGTTAAGTCTGGTGTTGCATAAGTATTAATTTCAATATATTCCTTTATATCTTTAGTAATATCATAATTGAATACATCAAACATTTCTAATGCAGTATAATGAGAATTTTTAATTTGATTATCATTATAACCATAATTTCTAAAACTATCATAGTATTTATCCATGTTCATATTAATTGTAAATTCAAAATCAGCAGGTGCTAGTTCTCTTATGTTAGCATTCATAGAATTTTTCATTGTTAAACAAGCTGATAATAAACATATTGTTATAAATAACATTAAACAAATAACAGTCGTAGAAAAAACTGTGGTGTTAATTTTACTACTAAATTGTCTTAATGTGAAACTATTTAAACCTTTATAATAAATTTTTTTCATACTCATAGTTATTCTTAATATTAGTCCTGATAAAGACCAAAAGATGAAAAATGTTGATAATACTCCCATTATAATAGGTTTCATTATATCTTTCACATCTTGCAATGCTTGAACATCAAATGCTACCATATGATATGCTTTCCCTAAAACAATTGCAGAAATAATGAAAATTATAATACATAAAATTGGATTTTTTAATTTTATTTTTTCGCTCGTCTTTGCACCATTTAATAAATCTATTAACTTACATTTACTTATGCTTAAAGTATTAAATATCATTACAAGTAGGTACATAATTCCAAAGTATATTATGGTCTTAATACAAGATGATTTAGAAAATACAAATGCAAATTTTGTTAAATCTGCTTCAAACATATTAGCAACTACTAAACTCATTATTTGAGATAAAGCGACACCAATTCCAAGTCCTACTATTAATGAAATAATACCAATAAATAATGTTTCAAGAAATAAAATGATAGATATTTTTCTTTTACTCATACCAAGAGTTAGATAAATACCAAATTCTTTATTTCTTCTTTTTATTAAAAATCTTGAAGCATATATAATTAGAAATCCTAATATAAATGATACAAATACACTAACTCCAGATAACAAAGTCATCATAAGATCGATTAGTTCTTCAGTAGATGATGATACATCCATCATTACTGTTTGAGAGTCAAGTGCATTAAATACATAAAATATTGCTACACCAAGAATAAGTGTAAAAAAGTAGATGGCATAGTCTTTAATACTTTTCTTGATGTTTTTAAGTGATAACTTACAAAGCATCATTTAGATCTCCACCAAGTAAAGTAACCACATCAATAATCTTATCAAAAAATTCTTTTCTGGAATCGTTTCCTTTATGAATCTCTTTAAAAATTTTACCATCTTTGATAAAGATTACTCTTCTTGCATAACTGGCCGTGAAAGCATCGTGTGTTACCATAAGAATTGTTGCATCTAATTCTTCATTTAAGTGATTAAATCTTTCTAGTAACATTTTAGCAGATTTAGAATCTAATGCTCCTGTTGGCTCATCAGCAAGTATTAACTTTGGATCTGTAATAATTGCTCTAGCTGAAGCAACTCTTTGTTTTTGTCCTCCAGACATCTGATAAGGATATTTATTTAAAACATCCTTAATATCAAGTTCTTCGGCAACTTTCTTTATTCTTTTCTCAATCTCGGTTGATGAAATGTTTTGAATAGATAAAGCAAGAGCAATATTTTCATAAGCAGTTAAAGTATCTAACAAGTTAAAATCTTGAAAGATAAATCCTAGTTCTTCTCTTCTAAATTCATTAAGTTGATTGCCTTTCAATTTTGTTATATCTTTGCCACCAACATAAATATGTCCTGAAGTTACTTTATCAATCGTTGAAACAACATTTAAAAGAGTTGTTTTACCTGAACCTGATGCTCCCATGATAGCAACAAATTCTCCTTTATCAACTTCAAATGATAAATTATCAATCGCTTTTGTTAAAGATGAACGACTACCATAGTATTTTTCAATTTTGTCAACTTTTAAAATATTTTCCATATATTTTCTCCTTCCATCAATAATAATAAATCAAAAAAATTATTTTGTCGTTCGTTTAATATTACAGAACATTACAATTTTGTAACATTACTTTACAACTTCATAATATTTGTTCTTTGCAAACTTTATATAAACTCGTGTATATTTATTTTCTTTTGATTCAATATCTATTCTGTGTCCTAATTTCTCACACATATTTTTAGCAATAAATAATCCCATTCCTGTTGATTTACTAATATTTCTACCATTTTCTCCTGTAAAAGATTTATTAAATACTTGTTTTAAATCTGATTCTTTTATTCCAATTCCGTTATCTTCAATTATTAGTGCTGTTAGATTTTTTTCATTTGATATAGATAATTTAATATATGAATCTTTAATATTTCTTTTATATTTAATACTGTTATTAATAATTTGATCTAATATAAATTCTAACCATTTTGAATCTGTTAAAACTTTAACATTAATATTTTCTACAATGTAATCAATTTTATTTTCAAGAAGATCATCCATATTTTTAAGACCTACATTTTTTATTACTTTAGATAAATCTGTTTCTTTTATTAAATAATCTTTTTCAGCATTTTCACTTCTTGCATAATACAACACCTGTTCAACATAATTCTCTAATCTTTTTAATTGTGTTCTTGTCTTTTTATCAAAAGCATCTTTATGATTATTACCAATTAGAGTTAAAGTCGCTAGTGGTTTTTTTACCTCATGAATCCACATTTCTATATAATTTTTAAAATCTTGTAAATGTTCTTCTATTATATTTATATTTTCAATCATAGATTTATTAATGTTATAAAGAGCTTGATACAATAATTCTCCTTCATAAAATTCTGGTTTTGTAAGAGTTTCTAATACTAAATAACCTTTATCTAGTGCATCAATATTAGAAAGTAATTCTGCATAAAATTTTTTCTTTCTTAAATAATCAATTAGAAAAAGTAAAGAAATACAAATAGCAAATATAAATGATGTGGCAATTATAACTTCCTTATCAATTTTAAAAGCGAAGAATATAAGTAGTATTATTCCATAGCATACACCTGATATAAGAAAAACATATAGTTTATCTTTTAAATATTTACTAAACTTCATGATAGAATATATCCCATTCCTTTTCTAGTATCTATTGCATCTTCATATCCTACACTTTTTAACTTTGCTCTTAATCTGCTTATATTTACAGTCAAAGCATTATCATTAATAAATTCTTCATTATTCCATAAATCCGTCATAAGCTCATCCCTAGTAACAATTTTGTTTTGATGATTTAATAAATAGCAAAAAATTATCATTTCATTTTTAGTTAGAATAATTTCAACATCATCTTTTTTGATAATACCTTTTTGAATATTTATTTTTAAATCTTTATATGAAAGTACATTAGATTCAAAATTTGTCCTTTTTAATACTGCTCCAATTCTTAAAAGAAGAATATTGGGATTATAAGGTTTTGTTATATAATCATCTGCTCCATAAGAAATTGATAGTGCTTCATCAGTTTCTGAATTAATACTCGTTACCATAATTACAGGAATATTAGCTTTTTTTCTTAACTCTTGCAATAATGCTTCACCGTTTATGTATGGCATATTTATATCAAGTAATATTAAATTTGGTGATGTTTCTAATATTTCATTCAAAGCATTTTTAAAATTCTTTAAAACGATAGTTTCATAATTATTGTTTTCTAATAATTTGGATAATTCATTACATATAGATAAATCATCTTCTACAATCATGATTTTATTCACATATTTCACCACATTTCTTATATATTATTATACCAT
>JAGALD010000004.1 GCA_017625395.1 Bacilli bacterium
ATGTTGATAGTCCATATACATTTAGACAAATAGACCTTAATATATTTAAATTTTTTCCATTAAGTGGATTATCTACATTTGCTATTTCTAATGTTTGACTCAATAAATCTATACTATTTTGTTGTGATTTATTATCTTCTAATATTTCTATAATATTTGAAATATACTGAAGAAGTGATATTCCTTTAGGTGCTATTAATTTATTAAAGGTATCAAACATTAAGTCATAATTATAATAATATTCATTCATTCTTTTAGAAAATTTATTAGCTAATCTTTGTTTTCTATTATCAATAAATATTTTTACATCAGTATTTGGAAATTCTTGTTCTATTTTCTCTTTTACTTTTTTTCTTGCTATATAAAATGATACTAAATACTTTTCATTATATTTTATTTTTTCTTTATCTAATTCTTTTCTATACTTATTTATTTCTTCATCACTTATGTCATCTTTTGAGTATAAATCAAATAATTCTCTTACTCTTTTTTCTATATCTCTTACATTAAATTTATTACCTTTTATGTTTACTCTATAAAGAATATTATTTATTAATTCTTTTTTGGTTTCTAAATCTTTTTTATATTTTTTACCTTTGTTGTAATAAAAACCTCTAATAGAATAATTGTCTAACTCTTTTTTTGCTAAAATATCATTTTTAGCATATGCGATAAACCAAGAAAAAGGAACTTCTGCTACTAATTCTCTATCAAACTGAGTATTATTTATTAAAAAACATTTTTTATTTTCATCAATATCAAATACTCCATGCATAATTGAATCTCTTATATTATCTAAAATCCAAAGATTATTATTTTCTTTAGCATATGTTATAGTTGGCATTTCTTCTGCAAATCCTGGTGTAAATACTTTATTTATTTCATTAGTATCTACCATTTGAGTAAGTCTTGCCATCCTATCTTTATTTTTCATATCTTTTTCTATTATTTTTTCTTTAGATAGTGTCATATAAGATAGACATAATGCCAGAAGAAAATTTTCATCTTTTGAAAAAAATGAAGTAAAATCATGGTCTTCTATATTTCTTAATTTTCTATACATTGTTTTACTTATTGTCTTACTAAATGATTCTTTTGACATATGTTATCACCAATTATATTGTATCATAATAAATAGTTATTAATTAATATTTGTTTTTTCGTTTTTAATATATTAGAAATAATTTTGTTTTTAAAAAAAATAAAATAGACCAATTATTTAGTCTATTTTTTTGTGTATTTACATTTAGGATAGTTTGAGCAGCCAATGAACTCACCATATTTACCGTTTCTAGTTATTAAGTTTCCTCCACATTTAGGACATATCATGTTATCTACTTTTTCATTTATTTCTTTTTTCTTACGTCTTCTTCTTGTAGTAAGCGAATTTTTCTCATAACACTCTCAAAAAGAATTTTGGTTGTTTGGAAATACTCTTTGACAACTTTGAGATTCATTACCTCCATCTAAACTTAACCCAACACTAAAATTATATCTCTTAAAAATACTAATTACATCTTTTGTAATCAATGTTCAATTTGTCTGAATCGAATACCTGATATCTCCAAATCTTTGATTTAAATCATGACATAGCCTGTCAATATTATCTGGTCTTATAAGCAATGGCTCTTCACCTTGTAGTATTAATTTTTTTTCACCATCATACAGGATTTTAAAATCTCTTAAAAGTTGTTTGTTTTCTCTTTCAAATGCATTGTTTGCTTGTTCAACACAATTTGTAGCTGTATCATTATAACTATCTTGATCATAGCAATATGTACATCTTAGATTACAATTATTAGTTGGTCTGAATATTATTGTTTTCCTATATCCCCTAATTAGTCATACTCACGTATAATTTTGCTTCCTATGATAATGTTTTTTCTAATAAATTCAAGCTTTTATTATCTCGCTTAATTCAGAGATAAACTCACTTTGTTTTTTTACATTTATATCACATAGCAAATATACATAGTTTTTGGTTCTAGTTAATGCTACATAAAAAATTCTTCTTTCTTCAGCAAATGGAACAGCTTCTTCAATTGTTTTGTTTTTATATAACATTTCTATCCAAGTCATTTCTGTTTTTACCGATGGAAATGATTTATTTAATCCAATTAATATTACTTCATCAAAAGTTAATCCTTTTGATTTATGCATTGTCATTCCTTCTATTTTGATATCTTCATAATTTTTAAATAGTATTTTTGTCTCAATACCATCTATTAATGACTCATCTTCTAAGCATCTATCAATCATTTTGTTTGTTCTAGCCAATATTAAAATATTATGTAAAGGGTTCTTCTCGTGTATTTCTAAAATAGTTTTCTTTAGGCATTCAATTTCTTCATTTGGTCCAATTTCACTATCAAAATATCTTTTAATGATTGGATTATCTATATGTTTTTCAGATATTAAATTTTTCTTAATCTGATTAGCATTACGCATTACAAATTCACCAGAATAATTTATAAGTTCTTGACTATTTCGATATGTTTTTGTAATACTCAATATTTTAGCACCTTTAAAATATTGCTTAAAATTATAAATATATTCTATTCTTGATCCACTAAATGAATAAATACTTTGCCAGTCATCTCCTACTGCATAAACCCTTGCATTATTTCTTTGTGCTGTCTTATATGTTAATTCATATTTTATATTTGAAATATCTTGATATTCATCAATTATTATATAGTCAAATCTAAGCTTGGTATCTATTGTTAATTTTTCTATATATTTTACTGAGTAGTATAACAAATCATCAAAATCGAAATAATAATTTTCTCCACCATATAGTTGTTTTGAGTAATATATATAAAAATCATTTATATATTTTGCTTGTACTTTTACATTTTCTTTTTCAAGTCCTGATAAAGAATTAATATAGTTATTTATTAATTCTTTATCATCTCTGTATGGAGATGATTTTCTATACTTTATGCAGTCATACAAAAAATTTGAGAATGGATACACTTGTGATAGCGGGTTAAGTCTTAATATGTGTTCATAAATTTCTTTACTTGACCTATCTTGGTATTCAACATTTAATTCTTTTAATTTTTCATTTAATATTTCAATTATTTTACTAAGTGGCAACTTATTTAACTCAATAAATTTATTTTTATGTTCTTTATGATATTCTATCTTTTTCTCTCTGATTTTATTATATTCATCATCATCAAGACCAAAATATTCAATATATATTTTTTCTCCGCCATATTCGATTGTAAAATCCGGTTTATATACTGACCTATTATCCATTAATTCATCGTATACTTCTTCATACAAGTAATCAAAACCATGTTTGTACAAAAAATTTGCAATTATTGCTTCACCTGCTGATTTTACAAAATCTCCTTTTATTGAAATTATGTTTTCTTCTTTTAATAATTGTCTTTCTATCCAACTCCTTACATGGTTATCGTAACCTTCTTTTTGAGCTTCAAGAAGCTTTTGATTTACATAATCATCAATTAATTCATCATATGTTGTAAAATTCTTATAATTATTTAAAAAATATTTACTAAAAATAAAACTATTCATATTTTTAATAACTTCAAAATTATTTATTATTTCTTCTATTTTAGTTTTATCTTTAAATAGTTCTTTAAAATAATTTAAAAAGATTTCTTGTTTTTTATTTCTATCTAAAATAATACACTTTCTGTCTTTAAAAATTTCTTTAATGTATTCATATCCTAGTGAGTGAAAAGTAGTTACATGGGCTGGTATATTAAAATCATCAATAATTCTACTCTTTAATTCTTGGGTTGCTTTTCTTGTATAGCTCATTACTAGAATTCTTTCTGGTTGTATATTTTTCTTTTCAACCAAGTATTTTACTTTTGAAGCCATAGTAGTTGTTTTTCCCGTTCCAGCTCCAGCTATTATTAATGAATATTTCTCATCTGCTAAAATAGCTTTAGATTGTTCCTCATCTAACTTAATATTATCATCAATACCTTTATATATATTATCAAAATATTCTTTATTTTCTTGATATTGTCTAGTAAGTATTTCATCATTATACTTATCAACATCAAAAGTTTCTGGTATTAATTCTTTATTTGTGTTTAGAATATTTTGATATAAGTAATTTGATATATATTCTTTGTTATTTAGTTTTCGTACAAACTCTTCTATCATATATAGTCACCTACTATGAATACATTATAGCAAATAATTTTATTTATATTAATCATTAATTAAAAAAAGTCTTATAAAAGACTTTTTTAATTAAAATATATATACTTTATTCCCCATTTTTTATATATTGAGCTTGCGCATGGTAAATTAAATAATTCAGTAAATATTAAATTATATACTTCATCTATTAAGAAAATACTACATAATATAACGCTTATTATTAATACTAAGTTTATTTTTTTAGTTTGAGATAATTTAATTAAGGATGGTAAAATCACATACATTAAAAGCAGTGCTGATATTCCAAATATTAATACGCTTCTTAAGCAAACATATCCTCCAATATTACCAAAGCTTAATATTTCTTGATTATAGTCCCAACATTTTACCCATCCTAATTTACCATAAAGGATGTATCCTGCTAAATATTCTAAAATACCTGTTGATATCATACTTATTAAGAACACTTGTAATGGATGTTTTATTATTTTATATGTTAAAAATATTATGAGTAATGCACCATATGCATAAATGTTAATCCAAGGAAGAAAGTTTCCACCACGCATGTAAAACTCTTTCATTCCACTATTGAAATAATAAAAAATAAATTCATATATCCAACCAAAGATACCTGATATTACTATAACTAAACTTAAAATAATTATTTTCTGCTTAAGATTAAGTTTAATATCACTATTTAAATATTTCTTTAACATCTCTTACCTCTTCTATCCTATATATTAATTATAACATTTTTAAATAATTATAAAAACTTATTTACCAATGGAATTTTTCTTACTATGTAAATAATTGTTCCACAAATTATAAATAGTAATAGTTCTGCTAAAAGAACTGCTAATATTGGACTTACATTAAGTACATTTAAAATAAGAGATGAATTAATCATTTTAGTTGTATATAACACATGTAATAAATAAATACCAAAGGTAGTTAAGCTTATATTAGTAATAAGATTTGCTGCCTTAATCTTTTTTCCTTCAAAATAATATCTAAATAAGTAAAAAGATGAGATAGACATTAAACTTACAAAGACATTTGCACCATTTTTGTATGCACTTATTACAACTCCTTCTTTTAAATAAAACATAATAAATGTTGATGCATAAATTAGACTTGAACAGATAAGTAATAGCCATGCTATATTTTTATTTTCCTTGCTCTTTTCAAGATTTTTTAAATATAGTCCCATCATTGGATATGCTATTAATGGTGAAAAAAATACCTCTGTAAAATGTTTTGAAACTTCAATATTAAATATATTTAAGTATTCAACTATTCCTGGTATAACTAAACATATTACAAATAAATATATATAATCTTGTGGTTTAAGTACTTTGACTATTTTTTGAAGTATTGGAATCATTATATAAAGACCTATTAATATATATAAATACCAATAAGCTTCATTTATAGGTTGTTTAAAAAAGTTTTTTATTGAATACGATTCTCCCCATTTATAATTAATAATTAATGAAAATATTACTAGTGGGATTATAATTCTTATTATTTTTTTTAAAGAATCTTTAAAACTATAATCTTTTTCTAACAATAAAAATCCTGTTACCATTAAGAAAAGTGGTACTGCTACTCTAGATAAGGCATTATGAATTGCACAAAGATAAAAGTCTATAGTATTAGTTGCAATATGATTTATCATCATAGGTTCTGCTACATGATTTATTATTACATTGAAACATGCAAATATTTTTATAATATCTAACCATAAAAACCTTTTATTACTCATTAATAACACTCCTTAAGTAACTAATTATTAATTTAATTTTAGCATTTTTTTATAATTTAATAAAGGGATATAAATTAATGAAGAATTTATGTTTTTAATAATATAAAAATAAACTGAAATAATCAGTTTATTTTTTAATCATCAAATAAATTGTCTGAATAGAATTTATCTTCACAAGTTAATCTTATACCTAAGTTTGTTAAAACTTTTTTATCTCCATTAGTTACAATGTAGCTTGCATGTGCTTCACAATTTTTTAATTTATCTAGACACATTAAGGCTTTTTCTACAACAGGATTTGTTACAGAGCATACACTTAGTGCTATCATTACTTCTTGTAAGTGAAGTGGTTGATTATTTTTTCTTTGTTTTAGAATTGGTTCTAAAACAGTTGGACTAAGTAGATCTATATCATCTGGTATTTTACTTAATACTTTTATAGAGTTAATTATTAAAGCACTTGGAGCACTTAATAAATCACTTTCTTTTCCTGTAATAATTTTTTTATTAGGAAGTTTTATGGCAAGTACATTTTTATTACTTAATTTATTTTTCTTTAAAGCAGGTTCAACTGTTTCAAGAATATTTTCTTCAATATTTAATTCATTCATTAATATTTTTATTCTATTTACTACATCGATGTTAACTAGTCCTTTTTTATAGTTTACTTTTTCTTGGTAATATCTTCTTACTATTTCTTTTTTAGCTGCGTTACTAACTATTTCGTCGTTAGTAATACAATCTTTAATCATGTTTACTCCCATGTCTGTTGGAGACTTATATACATTTGTTGAAGTTATTTTAGATAGTATTGCTTTTAGTATTGGGAATGTTTCTAAGTCTCTATTATAGTTAACTGCTGTAATATTATATTCTGATAAATGGAAGGAATCTATTTGGTTAACATCTGATAAATCGGCAGTGGCTGCTTCGTATGCAACATTTACTGGATGTTTTAGTGGTAAGTTCCATACTGGGAATGTTTCAAATTTAGCGTATCCCGCATTAACTCCTCTTTTATGTTCGTGATATAGCTGTGATAGACAAGTTGCAAGTTTTCCACTACCAGGACCTGGAGCATTAACAAGTACTAATTTTTTTGTTGTTTCAATGTAATCATTAACTCCATAACCTTCTTCACTAACAATCGTATCTACATCACTAGGATAACCTTTAGTATATCTATGAATATATGTTTTTATATTATGACGTTCTAATTTTCTTCTAAAGTTATCTACACTACTTTGATTATTATAAAGAGTAATAACTACTGAATTAATAGAAAAACCTAATCCTATTAAATTATCAATTAACCTCATAACTTCTACATCATATGTAATATCGAACTCTGCTCTTTTCTTATTTCTTTCAATATCATTAGCATTTATACAAAAGATTATTTCTAAATCCTTTTTTAGTTCTTTAAACATATTTATTTTTGCATCAGGTTCAAAGCCAGGTAAGACTCTTGAAGCATGATAATCATCAAAAAGTTTTCCACCGATTTCTAAATATAATTTATCAAATAGTTTAAATCTTTCTTTAATCTTATTACTTTGTATTTTTATATATTTTTTATTATCAAAACCGTTTTTCAAAAAGCATCACCTATTATAATATAACATTAATTATTATTATATATAAGAATATCATTTTTAATTTTTTTATGTTATAATTTAAGTAGTCAACGCTTTTTAGGACGATAAAAAAGCGTTTTTTTAATTTCTTGATTATTGTTATTTATTTCTATATTATGTTGTTTAGCAATTGAAAGTAATTCTTCGTGTGATGCATTTTCTACTTTAGTTAAATCTATTACTGCCATTCCAAACCCACTAGTCATTGCAGTACCAAAATAGTCCATTAATTCACTTCTTAGTTTTTCATAATCAATGTTTTCCATAATATCTCCTTTTTGTTAAAAACAGTTAAAATTACTTATTTATAGTGTATACTAATATTATATAGAAAGGATGATTAAAATGCCATATATTAGAACAAGTACAAATGTTAAGATTGATGAATTAAAGCTTAATAGTATTAAAGAAAAGTTTGGTAGTGCTATTAGATTGATGGGTAAATCAGAAGACTGGTTAATGTTAGAATTTAATGATAATGTTGTTATGTATTTTAAAGGTAACAATCAAGATCCTATTGCATTTATTGATATTAAAGTTTTAGGAAGTGTTAATAATAGTAATGAAATGACTAAAGAGTTAACAAGTATTATTTCAAGTGAACTTGGAATAGAACCAAATAAAATTTATATCGCATATCAAGGATATTCTGATTGGGGATATAACGGTAGTAATTTCTAATTATTAAAAAGACTGAAAATCAGTCCTTTTTTGTTACTTTACTTTTTAGTTCTTTCTTTTTTACTTTTGGTCTTATTTCGTAATCTTTTATAGTTGTTTCAATAGATGCATCTCTTTTTATAAAAGCATTTAATTCTTCACTTGTTAATTCAAAATTAACAATGAATCTTTTCATTCTTCGAAAATTTAAATTTAAAGCATATTCAATAATTTCTTCACGAGTTAAATATCTTACTATTTTAATATCTGATGCACTATATACTTCATAATAACCGTAGTAGTCATCTTCTCCCACATCAATTGTGCCTGATCCAATAACTTCTGCAATTATTGGATTACCTGTTCCAGAATAGCGAATTGTATCTTCTAATCTTGTAGCAAAATGGTATCCTGATTTTCCATATTTAACTATTCCATCATAGTGATATTCTCCTAGAGGCATTGTTTCTAAAGCAATGTTAGTGCCGTCTGATGCAAAAGCTTTATAACCATGAATTTCTTTTTTATCAGTAATCATACAATACCTCCTTCTTGATGAGATATTATAACATAAAATTCTTTTTAAAAAAAATTTATATAATAATTATTGAAAAGATTTTATAATATATTTAGAATTTTTAAAAAGGAGAAACTATATGAAAGAATATACTTATATTATGATTAAACCTGATGGTGTAAGAATGGGTTTAACAGAAGAAATAATTAAAAGAATACATAGTAAAGGATTTGAAATTAAATTATTTGATGTTAGAAAATTAGATGGTGAAATATTAGATGAACACTATGCTCATATTAAAGATAAACCTTTTTATCCAACAATGAAAGAATTTATGCTTTCTGATTATGTAGTTCCTATGATTGTATACGGGGAAAATGCAGTTCAAGGTATGAGAGACTTAATGGGTCCTACTAAAAGTTCTGAAGCACCTGTTGGTACTATAAGAGGAGATTATGGTAATAAAGAAGTTATAAATGAAAATGTTATTCATGGTTCTGATTCAAGAGAAAATGCTTTAATTGAAATAGAAAGATTCTTTAATTTAAAATTAAATCACGGTGAAGATATTATTTTTTAATTTATTAAGAAAAGAACACATTTAATTGTGTTCTTTTTATACTCTACTTTACTTTAATATTTTTCTGTTCTATTTATATGAGCACATCTTTTACATATTTTCACTTTTGCTTTATGTTGTCTTGGTGTAATATGAAATCTTTTTATATATGGATTATCAGTATATTTAATTAATACTTCTTCAGTAAAATCATGTTCTCCTCTTTTACATGATTCAGGATGATTACCACTATCTTTTGATTGACCTTCTAGTATTAGAAAATAACTAAAGTCATCATAAAATTTAATTAGTTTTATTAA
>JAGALD010000062.1 GCA_017625395.1 Bacilli bacterium
ATATTATTTATTAATGGAAAACTTACACTTAAAGATTCAAATATAGAATTTAGAGGAGATAATTCTATAATTTATATTTGTGAAACAGATGATGTAATAACACTTGATGTAAAAGTATATAATAATTCTACATTTTATGTAGGAGAAAATATATGGATAAATAAAGGAATAAAAATAGTAATTTCAGAAGAGACAAATGTATTCTTTGGAAGAGACTGTCTAATAAGTTATGACACATGTATTAGAACAGGTGACCCACATTTATTGTACGACTGTAATACATTTGAAAGGATAAACCCAAGTAAAAGTGTTTATGTAGGAGATCATGTCTGGCTAGGCCAACACGCATACATTTTAAAAGGCACAAAAGTAGGTTCGGGAACAACTTTCGGTGCAATGTCACTTCTAAGCGGAAAAAAATATTATTCTAATTGCTATTATGGAGGAAATCCTGCTAAACTAATAAAAAAAGATGTGTTCTTTATAAAAGATGACTGCCATAGATTTACAAAAAAAGAAAAAGAAGAATATCAAAAATATTATGGAAAAGAATTTATATATGAAGTTGATAACAATACTTTAAGTTTTGAATCAATAGAAGAAAGTTTAAATAATTTATCAATAAAAGAAAAACTAAAATTTTTAGATAATATTACAAATAATCAAAATAAAAATAGATTTTGTATAAAGGAGTAGTTATGATTAGATACAGTAATGAAGAAGGTTTTATTAAAGCAAGAGGATTAAAAACAAGAGAAGGACAAAAAAGTGATATAGTATTACCAAAAGTAGCAGTTGGTGTATTTTCAAGACAATTATATAATGACGTTATTCAAAAGTTTAATTTCGAAGAAGTAGGATATATTTCTATGGCCAATATGGAAAGAAATGTATATATATATTAGATTATAAGGGAACAAAATTAACATTTTTTATGGCAGGAGTAAGTGGACCTTGGATCTCAGGAGATTTAGAAAATCTAAGTGTTAATGGTGTAGAAAAATTTATAATATTTGGTAACTGTGGAGTTCTAGATTCTAAAATTGAAGACTGTTCAATAATAATTCCTACAAAAGCATTTAGAGAAGATGGAACAGGACAACATTACATAGAGGATTCAGAAACAATTGATTTAAATCCAAAGTATCAAGAAGAATTTATTGAAATTTTAAATAAATATGACTTTGATTATACAAAGGGGTATACTTGGACAACAGATGCATTCTTTAGAGAAACAAAAGATAAAATAGACTATTATAGAAAAAAAGGTGCAGTATGTGTTGAAATGGAAGGTGCCACTATTGCAGCTATTGCACAAAGGAAAAATCTAGAATATTTTACTTTCTACTATGCTGGAGATAATCTAGATAGTGCAGAGTGGGATGAAAGAAGTTTAAGTGGTAACGTAAATATAGATAAGAAAAAAGAAGTAATGACTTTAGCCCTAGAACTTGCATTAAAACTTAATGAAAAATAGAAATCTCGAAAGGGATTTTCTTTTTTACTAAAAATGGAGGCATTATGAAAATATTACATTTAGCAGATTTACATATAGGAAAAAGCATTTTAGAACAATCACTTTTAAAAGATCAAGAATATATGCTTGAACAAATAATAAAAATAATAAAAGAAAAAGACATAAATACAGTATTAATAGCAGGAGACATATACGATAGAAGTATTCCATCAACAGAAGCAATAAATCTTTTAGATAACTTTTTAGTAACTCTTACTAAAGAATTAAAAATAAAAGTATTAATTATCTCAGGAAATCATGATTCAAAAGAAAGATTAAACTTCGGAAGTAAATTATTTGAAAAAGAAGGATTATATATACAAACTAGTTATGATGGAAATTTAAGAAAAATAGAAATACCAGATGAATATGGATTTATTAATTTTTATTTATTACCATATTTAAAACCAGCAGATGTTAAAGCTTTCTTTGATTGTGATATAGAAAACTATAATGATGCAATAAAAAAAATAATTGAAAAAGAAACGATTAATGAAAAAGAACGAAATATAATTGTCTCACATCAATTTGTTACAAGTGGAACATTTTCACCAGAAAGATCAGACTCTGAAACTATAACATTAGGAGGAACAGAAAATGTTGATATTTCTAATTATGATAAATTTGATTACGTTGCACTAGGACACATCCATAGACCACAAAAATTAATAAAAGATAATATTAGATATTCAGGAACAATACTAAAATATTCATTTTCAGAAGTAAATCATAATAAGACAGTTCCAATAATTGAGTATAAAGAAAAAGGCAATTTAACAATTGAACTAATACCTCTAGTACCAGCAAGAGATATGCGAATAATAAAAGGACCAATTGATGAACTTTTGAAAAAAGAAAATTATCTAAATACAAATTTAGATGACTATATAGAAGCAATTATTACAGATGAAGAACCTGTATATGATGCAATAAATAGAATTAGAAGAGTATATCCAAATACATTGAAATTAGACATTCTAAATAATAGAACAAGAGAAAATGAAGAAACACACTTAGAAAGCATAGAAAAAATAAAAGAAAAAACAGAACTAGAACTATTTAATGAATTTTTTAAATTTCAAAACAATGAAGAAATGAACAAAAAAGAAGAAAAAATAATTAAAGAAATAATAAATGAATTAA
This sequence comes from Bacilli bacterium, assembly GCA_017625395.1. GTDB lineage: Bacteria > Bacillota_I > Bacilli_A > RF39 > UBA660 > RUG13868. The sequence goes on from JAGALD010000062.1 coordinate 2,660, forward strand.
GAAAGGAGGAATAACTTGAAACCTTTGAAACTAACAATGTCAGCTTTTGGTCCATACAAAGACAAAGTAGAATTAGACTTTACTAAAATAGGAAACGAAGGAATATTTTTAATAACAGGTGACACCGGAGCAGGAAAGACTACAATTTTTGATGGAATTGCATTTGCATTATATGGTGAAACAAGCGGAACAACTAGAACAATATCTTCTATAAGAAGTAATTTTGCACTTCCTGAAACAGAAACTTTCGTAGAACTAGAATTTATTCACAAAAATATAAAATATAAAATTAAAAGAGTTCCCTTATATAAAAAGTTAAAGAAAAATGGAACTGGATTTACTAAAAGCCTAGCAGATGCAACACTTGAATATGAAAACCAAATAGTAACAGGAATATCAAATGTAAATCAAAAAGTAGAAGAAATTTTAAGTATTAATTCTAAACAATTTAAACAAATATCAATGCTTGCTCAAGGAGAATTTATAAAAGTATTACATTCTGAAAGTAAAGAAAGAACAGAAATATTTAGAAAAATATTTGATACATATTTATATGACTTAATAACACAAAAATTAGGAGAAAAACTAAAAAATAAAAAAGAACAATTACAAGAATCAAAATATAGTTTTACTACCAATAAAAATAACATTTATTGGAGTGAGACATTTAAAGAACAAGAAATCATAAAAGAAGATAATTTCACACAAGAATATATAGAAGAATTATTTAATTTAATAAAAAAGCAAATTTTAGAAAATGAAAAAGAATACGAAAATTCAAATAAAAAATTAAAAACACTTGATGAAAAACAAAAACAATTAAAAGAAAAAATAAGAAAACAAGAAGAAGAAAATAAGAAAATAGAAACATATCAAAAGAATGAAAAAGAAAAAGAACTTTTAAAAAATAATGAACAACAAATTAAAGAAGATAAAGAATTACTTAATAAAAATAATAAAATAATAAGTATTATTAAACCAATTGAAGAAAAATTAAATGTAAATAAAAAAGATTATGATTATTTGATAAAAGAATTAAAGACTATTGATTCAAAAATATTAGAAGCATCATCATATGAAAAAGAAATAGATAATAAAAAGCAAACTATAAAACAAATAAAAACTACACATGAAAAATATTTAAATAGTTTAAAAGAATTAGAAATATTAAAAGAAAAAGAAATCTCTATTAAAAAGATAATACTTGAATTAAAAGAAAAAGAACAATATATAATCAAATATGAAAATATATTTAAAGAATATCAAGAAAAAAATAACAATTATATAAATGAAGAAGATATGTTTTTTAAAAATCAAGCTGGAATCATTGCAACAAAATTAGAAGAAAACAAACCTTGTCCAGTATGTGGTAGTAAAGTTCATCCTAATGTTGCAAAATCTCCAACGAATATACTAACAAAAGAACATCTTGATAATTTAAAAAATGAATTAAATACAATAGAGAAAAAGAAAAACGACATAAAAGAAAAATTAACTTCTATCAATACCAAAATAGAAACATTATTATCTAATGTTGAAAATTTAAAAATAGAAAATATAGAGCTAGAGTATGAACAACTACAAAAAAATATATTAATTTGTGAAAAAGATATTGAAGAAAATAAAAAAGAATTTCATAAACTATACTTTGAAATAAATAATAAAGAAATTAAGATTCAAGAATTTGATTATAATATTTTTAATGAAGAATTTGAGATAAATAATAAAAAAATACATGATGAATTAATAGGAAATAAAGTTAAGAAAGAACAATTAGATAAGCAAATTACAAACAAAGAAAAAGAAATTGAAAGTATTAATAAAGAATATGAACAAGAAATAATAAAATTAGGTTTTTTAAATATAACTGATTATAAAGAAAAAACTTTAAGTGAAAATGAATGTGCTATTATAGAAAGAAAAATAACTGACTATAATAATAAATTAATAGAGATTAATACTAAAATAGAAATATTAAAAAAAGAATTAAATTCCTATACAATTGTAGATTTAACTGATTTAAAATTAGAACTTTCTAATATAGAAAAAGACATATTAACTGAAAAGAAATTTAATGATAACGCAAATATTAATTTAACGAATAATAAAAGAATTAAAAATATTTTAAATAATACTAAAGATGAATTATTTAAAAATATAGAAGATTTTACAATATATGATAATCTTTATAGAATTTCAAATGGTACAATGCCAGGAAAAAGAAAAATAGAATTTGAGCAATATGTTCAAGCTACATATTTTGAAATGGTATTATATGAAGCAAATAAAAGACTAGCAAATATGACAGATAATAGATATATATTAGTAAGAAAAGAAGAATCAGATAAAATATCTGATAAACTTGGTTTAGAACTAGAAGTAATAGATAACTATAACGGGAAAAGAAGAGATGTTAAATCACTATCAGGTGGAGAATCATTTAAAGCATCACTATCTTTAGCATTAGGATTATCAGACGTTATTCAAAGCTATTCTGGTGGAGTTGTAATAGATACACTGTTCATCGACGAAGGCTTTGGTAGCCTAGATATTGAATCAAGACAACAAGCAATTGATACATTAACAAACTTAAGTAATAACAATAAACTAATTGGAATAATAAGCCATGTCACAGAATTAAAAGAAAAAATAGAAAGAAAAATTATAATAACAAAAACAAAAGATGGAAGTATTATTTCAATAGAATAATAATTTTGCTATACTATAAATAATAGGAGGTACAAATATTATGGGAAAATGGATTAACTGGATTTTAGGAATATTGTTTTTAGTTATTGGTATAGGTTGTGTAGTAGGTTTTGTTTTTACAAAAAATTCAAATGATGATTTTATGAAAAAAGCTGTTGAAACAAGTGCAGAAATTGTTCGTATCAAGGAAAAATATGATTCTCTTGACGAAGACTATGAATATACCGTTTATGTTGAATTTGATGTGGATGGACTAACATACGAAGGAATATTAAATGAATATCATTCAGGTATGAGAGAAGGCGATAAAGTTACAATATATTATGACCCACAAGACCCTGAAAACTTTAGATCAGGTAGCGACTTTCTTGTATTTATTCCATTAATAGTAGGAGTAATCTTTGCAATAGTTGGATCATTTCTTCTTATCTTTGCAATAAAAAAATCTAAAAAAATAAAAAACTTAAAATCAACAGGAAAAATAATTACTGCTGAAATTAATGAGGTAATTATTAATAGAAATACAACAGTAAATGGAAGACACCCATATCAAGTTATTTGTAGTGCAAACATAGACGGAGTTATGTATACATTCACAAGTGATGATATATGGTTTGATATTTCTATGGTAGTAACAGGTTTAGGAATTAAACAAGTACAAGTATATATAAATCCTATGAAACCAAGTGAATATCATGTAGATGTTGAAAACTTAAAACAATATATAAGTAATTAAAGAGGGCAAACCTCTTTTTTTATTGAATTTTAAAAGATAAAAAACATATACTAAAATACAAATAAAAATATTAAAATAAGAAAAATTTTAAATGAATAAAAAAATAAATAAAAAATTAAAAAAAATATATAGGATAATTAAAATTAGTGTGATAAAATAATTGAAAAAAAAGAAAGCAAGTGTTATATTACTAAAGTAGGTGATTAGATGAAAAGGGAGTATGCAAAATTATTTAGTTTTATATTAGGAATAGCATTTATATTGACAGGAGTAATCTTTATTATTTCAACAGAATATAAAGAAAAGAAACAAGATAAAATAAATGAAGAAAACAAAATAATCGATGAGATATTTAATATCTATGAAGTTTTTAAAAAGAAAACGGAAGAATTTAGTAATAAGCGTGATGAAGTAAACACTGAAGTAGCTGATTACATATCATATTACACAGGAATGATTGATAAATATGATTCTATCGTTGCTACTTTAGAAACCTATGAAACTATGGTAAAAGAAGTAGAAGATACTGCTGTTTACTTAAAAGACCATTGTATAAAAAATTCATATAGTAGCATAGATGCAAATACTAAATGTAATTCATATATAATGAATTATGAAAAAGTAGTTAACACATTTGTTCTTGATATAGAGTTTTTTAATAGTAAAATAAACGAATATAATGAATGGGCAGCAAAAGAAAATGAAGAATTGAAAATAGAAAAGTATCAATCACTAGAAAAATTTGTTCCAAAAGTTTATAAAGAATACATAGATATTAATAATGATGGTACATATTTAGGTAGAACTAGCGATTAAAAGGAGTGGGTAGTAATGAATCAAAATTATAAATTGCCAAAAAAGAAGATTGGTAATATTTTTACAGTATTAGGAATAATATTCTTTCCACTTTTTGCTAGTTTATATATTGTTTCACTTAATAGTAGTGATTTAATAAGCGAAGTATTAGCATTACCTGTATTAGTATTAGCTTGTCTATCATTTGTACTACTAGTAACAGGTATAATTTTTGAACTAACTGGAAAAGATACCGTAAAACCAAGATTTAACACACCATTAAGAGCAACATTTGCAGTTTTAGCAGTAATTTATGTAGTAGGTGCTTATGCAGTAGTAAATGTATTATATACGCCAGGAAGTAAATTTAAAGATTGGTTAATAACAACAGCAATGACTACAATGAACCATCAGTATTTAGCTACATGGTTTTATGGACCATACGATGTAAATAGTGTCTTAGCAAATAATGTTGTAGTTGAATCAGGAGAAGATACAAACCCTGACCTAATAACATTTACAGAACCTGATTTTAATCAAGTAACATATAAAAATGAATTTGAAAAACAAATATTAACTAAAGATGAAGGAAATGATTTATATAAAATAATAGATATTAAAAGAGATGGATTTAAAGGAAAAATGGCAGTAATATATGATCCATCAAAAGTAAAATTAGGTGTTTCAAAAGGAACAGGATCAAATCTTTCTAATTCATATGGACAATTTATTAATACAATAGCAAGTAGATATAATGCAGTAATTGCAACAAATGCTGGCGGATTCTATGACCCAGACTGGAACTCTTCAGGTGGAGTACCACACGGAGTAGTTATATCAAATGGAAAACTTATTGCCAATAATTCAAGAGCAAACTCAAGTGGTGGAATAATTGGGTTCGATAAAGATAATAAGTTAATACTTGCAAGAATGTCAGCTAAACAAGCACTTGCAAAAGGAATAAGAGATGCAGTAGATTTTGGACCATTCTTAATTGTAAATGGTAAATCATCTTATATCACTGGAAATGGTGGTTGGGGAGATGCACCAAGAACTGCAATAGGTCAAAGAGCTGATGGTATAGTACTTCTATTAGTAATTGATGGAAGACAAACAGGAAGTATTGGAGCAGATATGAATGATCTAGCAAGAGTAATGAATGATTACGGTGCAATAAATGCAGCAAACCTAGATGGTGGAACATCATCTGCAATGTCATTAAATGGTCAAATAATAACTAACCCAAGAAATGGTGCATTCCAAGCCAAAACAAGACCAGTTCCAAATGCATGGATAGTAGTAGAATAAGATTAGAATTTCTAATCTTTTTTTATAAAATACTAACTTTGTAAAGTTTTGTCTAAACTATTGAAAATATGTTGTAGTTAATATATTCTTAAAATAGGGAAGGTGATAGAGTGATATATCCGTCTATTGATAAACTTTTAAACATCGTTGATTCTAAGTACCAATTGGTACATATATCAGCAAGACGAAGCAAAGAAATAACTGCAACTAATCATTTGCAAATGCCAATTAATAAATATGTTTCAAAGAAAAATATCGGAAGAGCATTAGAAGAAATAGCAGAAGGTTATATTGTTGTAAAAAATTAGACACTGTAAAAATGTGTCTTTTATTTTGCAGTACTCTTTTTTTTAATATATAATGATCCTAGGTGATGTTATGAAAATAAATAAATTTACCAAAAAGAAAAATGGAATGTATGATATTTCCTTCGAGGGCGGAAGAACAATTACAGCACACGAAGATATCATATTAAAATATGAACTGTTAATAAAAAAAGAATTAACAGAAGAACTTGAACAAAAAATAGAAAAAGAAAATATAACCTACATCGCATACGATCTTGCTATAAAATATATAACAAAAAAAATGCGTTGTAAAAAAGAACTAAAAGAATATTTGAGTTCCAAAGAAGTAGATTTAAAAGAGATAGAAAAAGTAATAGAAATACTTGAAAAAAATGGATACTTAAATGAGGAAATATATGTAGAAAGTTTTATAAATGATAAAATTATTTTATCAAATGATGGACCAAATAAAATAAGAAAAGAATTACAAACAAAAGGTATAAATACGAAAACAATAGAAGAAAAAATAGTCATATTTGAAAAAGAACAACAGATTGAAAAAATTAATAAAATAATTACTAAAATAATTAAATCAAATAAAAATAAAAGCACCTACATATTAAAAAATAAAATTATAGATTATCTTTCTAACCTAGGTTATGAAAAAAGTTTAATTCTTGATTTATTAAGCAACTTTGAATTAGAAGATAGTAAAGATTTAATAAAAAAAGAATATGACAAAATATATAAAAAACTTTCGAAAAAATATTCTGGAAAAGAATTAGAATACAAAGTAAAACAAAAGATGTATTCTTTGGGATTTCAAAATTATTATGTTGAATAAAAAGATTTAATTCTTTTTATTTTTATTCTTTAATGATATGCTATAAGTAAGATATATGATATTTTTGGGAGGTATTATGAAAAAATATTTTTTTACCAGTGAATCAGTTACAGAAGGACATCCTGATAAAATATGTGACAAAATAAGTGATAAAATATTAGATATTGCATTATCTTTGGATAAAAATAGCAAAATGGCTGTTGAAGCAACGATAAAAGATAATTTTGTATTAATATATGGTGAAGCTAATACAAAAGCAGAACTAGATTATGAGAATATTGCAAAAAGTGTATTAAAAGAAATTGGATACACCAACGATTTTGAAGTATGCATCAAAGTAAGTAAACAATCAAGTGAGATATCTTGTGCTGTTGAAAAAGAAGCAATTTGTGCTGGTGACCAAGGAATTATGTTTGGCTATGCCACTAACGAAACAAAAGAGTATATGCCACTTCCAATATCTCTAGCAAATAGACTTGCAAAAAGATTGGCTGATGTAAGAAAAGAAGGAAAAACAGATTTTTTAAAACCGGATGGTAAAACATCAGTAACCATAGAATACATTAACGATATACCTACAAGAGTAGATACTGTAATAATTGCGTCACAACACCAAGAAAATATTGATATGAATGTGTTAAGAGAATTTATTATAGATGAAGTAATAAAGAAAGTAATACCTAGTAATTTAATTGATAATAATACTAAATTTTTAATTAATACAAGTGGTTCTTTTGTAGTTGGTGGACCATTTGGGGATAGTGGAACAACGGGAAGAAAAATTGTGTGTGATACATATGGTGGATTCGCTCGTGTAGGTGGAGGATGCTTTAGTAGTAAAGACCCATCAAAAGTAGATAGAACAGGTGCTTATTATGCAAGATTTGTTGCAAAAAATATCGTCGCACATAATCTAGCAGATAAATGCGAAATACAAGTTTCATATGCAATTGGGATGGAAAAAGAAATATCATTGTTTATTGAGACTTTTGGAACAAATAAAGTACCTATCGAAGAAATTTATAATTATGTAAGAACAAATTTTAATTTTTCTGTTCAAAACATGATTGATGAACTAAACTTATTAAGACCAATATATTATGATTTGGCAAGTTATGGTCATTTTGGAAGAGAGGAATTAGATCTTTCCTGGGAAAAAATTAAAAATTAAAATGTAAAGCTAAAAAAAAAGAAGATAAAAACTATTAAATTTTATATATATGTGTTATATATAATTCTTCAAGTAATTGGACTAGGTATTGTAAATTACTGTTTGGTACAAAGTGAACTAAATAACATTGCTGAAATGTATAATGGTACAGGAATTGGTGGATTTCAATATCAACAACCAAACCAATATCAACAAGTAAATAATAATGATTTCAATAATGGAAACATGCAATAATCTTAAATATTAAGGAGTAGAAAAAGAAGTAATTCTTTTTCTTTTATATTATATGAATAATAAAAAAATAAAAAATATTTTATTGACAATACTAATTCTATTTCTTTTATATATATTTGATTTTCTTTTTTGCCCATTCCATAAATTAACAAATTTATATTGTCCAGGATGTGGTGTTACAAGAATGATTTTTTCAATTTTAAAATTAGATTTTTATCAAGCATTTAGATTTAACCCATTTTTATTTATTCTTTCTCCCTTTTTACTTCTTTATATCGTTGATGAATTTTTAATAAATATTTTTGGAAAAAAGAGTTTTTTTATAAACAAAATATCAGATAATGTATACTTATTTTTATTGATTTTAGCAATTATTTTTGGAATTTTAAGAAATATACCAATGTTTGATTATTTAATTCCGACATATGTATAATTGTTGTAATTAAATGAAATAATAAATTTAATTTTATTGACTTGAAAAAAATATAAAAAACATATATTATATATATGTTGATTGCCCCATAGCCAAGCGGTAAGGCTCGAGACTCTGAATCTTGCATGCGCTAGTTCGAATCTAGCTGGGGCAGCCAAAAGATTATTATAGAAAGTAGGTTTCTTTTATGACAGATAAAGAATTAGCAGAATTAATATTTCCAAATATAACTAAAACACCTGAAGATTATGAAAAAATATATCCAGAAAGAAAATTAGAAAGTGGTGCAGCAGTATCTAGATTTGCACCGTCTCCGACCGGATTTGTTCACATGGGAAGCTTGCTTACTACCGTTATAGAAAGAAAAATACCAGATGAAACAAATGGAGTATTTTATTTAAGAATAGAAGATACAGACCAAAAAAGAAGTGTTGAAAATGGTATTAAAGGAATTGTCGATGACCTTAAAAATTTTGAAATAAAAATTGATGAGGGAGCTTTAGGTGAAGATGAAGAAATAGGAGACTATGGTCCATATATTCAAAGTAAAAGAAAAGAAATATATGAGTGTTATGCCAAAGACTTAATTTCAAAAGGACTAGCATATCCATGCTTTTGTACACCAGAAGAACTTGATGAGACAAGAAACCTTCAAGAGTTAAATAAAGAGCGAATTGGATATTATGGTTCATTTGCAAAATGTAGAAACTTAAGCAATGAAGAAAGAGCTGAAAGAATAAAGAATGGAGAGCCATATATTATTAGATTAAAGTCACCTGGTAATTATGAAAATAAAGTTATGTTTAATGATTTAGTAAGAGGAAAAATTGTTTTCCCAGAAAATGATTTAGATGTAGTTTTAATTAAAAGTGATGGACTTCCAATATATCACTTTGCACATGCAATTGATGACCATTTAATGAGAACAACTCATGTATTAAGAGGAGAAGAATGGCTTTCATCAGTACCAGTACATATTCAATTATTTAAAATACTTGGATTTGAACTTCCACAGTATGCTCATCTTGGACTTGTTATGAAAATTGATGAAGAAACAGGTGCAAAAAGAAAACTTTCTAAAAGAAAAGATAAAGAAGCAGCTGTTAGTTTCTATCATGAACAAGGAATACCAGTTGAAGCAGTTAAACTATATTTAATGACTATTGGAAATTCAAATTTTGAAGAATGGTTAAATCAAAATCCAGATGCCTCAATTAATGACTTTAAATTTAACTTTAAGAAAATGAGTGCAAGTGGATCACTATTTGATTTAGAAAAACTTATTAATATTTCAAGAAATTATATAAGTAGATTAAAAGCTCAAGAAGTATATGAAAGAGCATTAAAACATTCAAAAGAATTTGACACTGAATTTTACGAATTATTGACAAAATATAAAGACTATTGTGTAAATATGTTCAACATAGAAAGAGAACAAAAGAAACCAAGAAAAGACTATGCAATGTTTTCTGAAATAAAAGGATATACATGGTATATGTTTGATGAATTATTCACTGGTGATATAAACTATGAATTCCAATCAATTAATGATTTAGAAGAAATTAAAAATATTTTAAAAGTTTATTTAGAAAAATATTACAATGAAGAAGACGATGAACAAACTTGGTTTGAAAGACTTAAAGACTTGTCAGAAGAATTAGGTTATGCAAGAGAAGTAAAAGAATATAAGGAAAATCCAGATAATTACAAAGGACATGTTGGAGACATAAGTATGGTACTTCGTGTAGCACTATCATCTAAATCAATGACACCAAACTTATATCAAATTATGAAATTGTTTGGCCGCGAAAGACTAACTAATAGATTTAACCTAGTTATCAATAAATAGTTAATAAAAACAATATAAACCTTTATATTGTTTTTAATTTGGTTTAAAAGTATAATTGAATTAGGAGAAAAAGAATTACTTAGTAATAATATTATTATAAGGAATGATTAAATGAAAAAAAATATTAAGATAATAATTATATCTTTAATAACAATTGCAATTATAAGTATTTTTATACTGATAATGACATTTAATAAAAAAGAAAAAGAGATAATTGAAGTAGAAGTATATTCTGAAATTAAGCTATCAGAACTTATTAAAAATAATGAAAAAATATTAACAGAAAACTTTTATATTGATACTACTTCTTTAGGAGAAAAAGAGATTACATATTCTTACTATGATAATAATAAAAAGAAGAATGATTCTTTATTTATTAAAGTTGTTGATAAAGAAAAACCGTATGTTATGCTAGGAAACACATATACATATGTAATTGGTACCAAATTCAATATGGAAAATACCGTTTTTTGTGGGGATAATGTAACAAAAAATCCAAAGAAAACAATAGTTGGAAAATATGATTTAAATAAAGTAGGAGAGTATCCTTTAATATTTAAAGTAGAAGATGAATTTGGAAATGTTAATGAAAAAAAATTTACATTAAAGGTTATAGAAGAAAAAATACCTTCTAAATCAAGTTACATAACTTTTGAAGAACTTAAAAATCGTCTTCCAAATGATGCTAGTTTAATGATAGATGTTTCTAAATGGCAGGCAGATATTGATTGGAAAAAAGTTTTTGAAAGCGGAATAAAATATGCAATGTTAAGATTAGGAACGCAAAAAGGCGTTGATTTAGATTCCAGAATAGATGAGTATTTTGATAAGAATATTAAAGAAGCAAGAGCAAATGGGATACAAGTTGGAGTATATTATTTTACTTATGCAAATGATATTCATGACGCAAAAGAACAAGCAAAATGGGTTGTTGATGTTTTAAAAGATTATACTCTTGATTTACCAGTGGCATTCGATTGGGAATGTTGGGATTTGTTTGATGAGTTCAATTTGAATTTCTATGAACTCAATATGATAGCAGATACCTTTTTAAAAGAATTAGAAAAAGAAGGTTATGACACATTGTTATATGGAAGTAAAAATTATATTGAAAATGTTTGGAAATATTTTAGTTATGATATTTGGTTAGCACATTATACAAAGGAAACATCATATCAAGGAGAAAAAATGATGTGGCAATTTACAAGCTCTGGTAGAATACCAGGAATAAAAGGAAATGTTGATGTGAATTTTTATTATAATAAATAATAATTAGTAGTGGGGTGATTTAAATGTATAAAAAAATTTTGTTAATATTACTGTCTTTAATAATACTTGCAACAGGTTGTGGGAAAAAAGAAAATAAGAATGAACCTGAAAAAGAAGAAAATGAAGAAAACGTAATTGTAGATCAAAAGGTAGATATTATTAACTTAGATTCAACATCAAGACCGTATGCGGTAGTTATAAATAATTATCCATCAGCAGTTAAAGTACAAACAGGGCTTAATGAAGCATATATGGTCTATGAAATTCCTATTGAAGGAGGAATGTCAAGGTCAGTTGCATTTTACAAAGACATATCTGATTTAAAAATAGGAACCATAAGAAGTGCTAGACATAATTATTTAGATTATGTACTAGAACACGATGCAATTTTTGTTCACTTTGGTTGGAGTAAACAAGCAAAAAAAGATATATCTGATTTGAAAATAGATTATATAGATGGTAATTCACGAGATCCATCAGTTTTTTGGAGAGAAAACCCAGAAAGCTTATCAAGAGAACACACTGTATATACTAATTTATCAAAGATAATTACGTATAGAAATTTTAGAAAAGAAACACAAATAAAACCACCATTAAATTATTCTACAACTGACATTGATTTAAGTTCATATAAAGATTCAAAGAAAGCAAACTCTATAGAATTTAATTATTCAAAAACATATAGAGTAAAGTTTTTATATAATGAAGAAACAGGAAAATACGATAGATATGTAAATGATAAACAGCATCAAGACTATTTTCAAAATAAACCATTTACTACAGAAAACATAATTGTAATATTACTAGATTGGGGATATACTTCAAACTATGTAGATGCAGCAGGAAATAACTATCTAGATTTACACAACACAGGTAGTGGTAAAGGATATTACATAACTAATGGATATGCAAAAGAAATCACTTGGGAAAAAAAGAATAGATCAAGTCAAACTGTTTATAAATATCAAGACGGAACACCAGTTAATGTAAGTGATGGAAATACATATGTTATGTTACAATCTAAAACATTGGGAGTTAGTATTAAATAAAGTTATTATTGTAAAATAAAAAAAATAATGATAAAATAATAATGTCTTTAACAAAAGGCATTATTTAATGGCTCGTTGGTGAAGTGGTTTAACACGCTGCCCTCTCAAGGCAGTATTCATGGGTCCGAACCCCATACGAGTCACCATATTGAAATATAAAGAAGATATTTGCTATCTTCTTTTTTATTGACATTAAATCAATTTATGATATTATAAAGAACACACGAAAAAGAGGTTAATATGGATAAAATAGAAAACAGTGAATATGAATATTTAAGTCAAACATTAGATGCGTTAAAATCTATTGTAGGAGAATTATCTGAAAAAACAGAAAACAGTATTAGTGAAATAACAGAGTTTAACAAATATCTTTGGGAAAATATAGATGCAATGGACATAGAAGAAAGAATTTTAGGAATTACTTCAAATGAACAATATGCTGATATTACAAATTCTTCTTTAAGAAAAATTAGAAGTTTGAAAAAATCTCTTAATTCTCCTTATTTTGGTAGAATTACTTTTGTACCAAATGATGAAAAAATAACTAAAAATAATGATATATACATAGGAATAAATACCATTATGGATGATAAAGGTTTTTATGTTTTTGATTGGAGAACTCCGATAGCAACATTATTTTATAACGGAAAATTTGGCCCAGTTTCTTATAAAGCACCTAAAGGGATTGTTGAAGGAAAATTAACAGGAAAAAGACAATATAAAATTGTAAATGGAAAATTAAAAAGAGTTGTTGATACTGAACTACATTTAGATGATGATGCATTACAGGAAGCATTAAGACGTGCTACTAGTGATAAAATGAGAGATATAGTAACAACTATTCAAAAAGAGCAAAACGAGATTATAAGAAATACGAGAAGTCATTCTCTAATAGTACAAGGTGGAGCAGGTAGTGGAAAAACATCAGTAGCACTTCACCGTCTTGCATACCTTTTGTACCAAGACAAAAAAGCAAATTCAAATAATATGTTAATTTTTTCGCCTAATGATGTTTTTTCAAAATATATTTCAGGAGTTCTTCCAGAACTAGGTGAAGAAAATGTTTTACAAACTACCATAAGTGACTTTGCATCTAGTTATATAAAAGGATATGACCATTTAGAAACATTCACAGAATTTATATCAAGATATTATGATGGAAATAACATTACTGATGAACAAAAAGAATTATATAAATTCAAGTTTTCTAAAGAGTATAAAGAAGCATTAGATGAATATATTAAAAGAATTAATCAAGAATTCTATTTTAAAGATTATGTTAAAGCAAAAGGACAAAGCTTTGATAATGGATATATGACTAAAATGTTAAGAAATTTAGGAAATATGCAAATAAGCGATAAAATAGATGAACTTGCTAAATCTATTTGTGAATATTTAAAAGTTCCATATAAATCTAATAGAGATTTAATAAGAAAAAGTTTAAAGAAACAATTAGAACCAAAATTAAATTTTAAAAACTTATATAATGGATTCTTATCTTCAGAAGAATTTGTTTCAAGATTTGGAAAAACAGATAAAATTAAAGGAACAAGTACTTTAGAATATCCTGATATTTTAGGTATGCTTTATTTGCAATTTGAATTATATGGATATCCAAAAAATGATATTATACGTCATATAGTAATAGATGAAGTTCAAGATTATTCACCACTTCAAATAGAAATGTTAAGAAAAATATTTAGTGGAGCAACATTTACAATTTTAGGTGATGTTAATCAAACAATTAATCCATATTTTAAATATAATTCATTAGAAGAATTAGTTCCAATCCTTGGAAAAGATTCTGAATATTATGAATTAAATAAATCATATCGTTCTAGTCCAGAAATAACTGAATATACTAATAGTTTAATTGGTTCTGAAAATGAAGCAGCAAGAACAAGTGGTGATATTCCAGTATTGGTAAAAGAAGTACCAAAAGAAAGCCTATATACAGAACTTGTTAGTGATATTCTAACAATGAAAGAAAATGGTCTTTCCAGAATTGCAATTGTTACAAGAAGTAATAATGAAGCAAGGGCAATATATGAAGGATTAAAAGATGATGTAACAGAACTTTCCATCGTAAGTGATGAAGGAGAAACTTATACAACAGATACACTCGTAGTTCCTGCAACAATATCAAAAGGATTAGAGTTTGACGCAGTTATTAGCTATAATAATCAAGATAATCCGTATAAAGAAGATGATAAATATTTATACTATGTTGCATGCACAAGAGCACAACATGAACTTGTTGTATATAACGAACCAAAAGATATTAAAAAGAAAGTATTAAGAAAAGAGGATTCTAATGACTAATATCAAACCACTAAATTATAGAATTCTAGCAATTAGATATTTAGCAGAATATATAACAGGAAATACAATTGAAGAAGAAGATTTTCCTGAAAAATATAATAAAGCAACAGAATTAATGAGAATGATAGAAATATATGATTCTGATTTATCATCATATAGCAAAATATCAAAGTTAAGAGAAATATGCTCATCTCTTCCAAAATTAAAAGAAAAACTAGGTTCAATAGTTAATTATGATAATGACGAAATTTTAGGACCATATGTGGCTAAATGGAAAGAAATCTGTGAATTTTATGATAGATGTAATAAAGAAGGAATTACAAAGGATATTGAATATTTAAATAACATTAGTACATATTTTAAACACTATGAATATGCAAGATTTGTAGTTGAATCATATATTTCAGCTAGTGACAGTTTTGATACTAAAAAATTCCTAGAAACATTAGGAATTAATAGAGATATTTTTGATTATTGTCTTTCAGTAATAAATGAATTAGATCTAGATTTATATAAAAAATGCGTAAATAAACAAGAAGAAAATAAAAAAATAAGAATTATGTTAACTAGAGCTAAAGTAAATGAAATAATGTGTGGAATAAAAACAGGATTCTTATCAGATGGAACACCATTTGATGAAATAGAATTCATAAAAAGACTTCCTTTTTACGATACTGAAACAGGAAGAGAAATTTTAACTGATTTTAATATTTCTTTATTTGCAAAGTCAGATTTTAATATAAAATTAAGGGCACTTATTACAAAAATTCTCCCAAAGGATTTTGAAACATTTTTAAGATACGCTCATAAATGTAGAATTGATAATGGTACTGTACAACCATTTAATCTAAAAGAATTATATGCAACTAGATATTTTGTTAATGGAAGAGAAATTAAACAAGAAGAAACAGAACTTATGCTTAGCTATATGAAAGAAAATAATATTCCTATGATTAATAGAGGACTATCAATTGTAAGAGATAAGTACTTAAATGGTCAAATAACTAAAAAAGATATTAAGGAAAAAAAGTATATTCCACCACATAAATGTACTTTAATACCAGGAAATAAAAATTAGAGGAAAACTGCTTTTCCTTTTTTTTATTGAAAAAAAATAAAAAATATGGTATAATTACTGCAAATTTAAGGGGTGTTTTATGAATAATGATATTTTAACTAAAAGTGTAAACAAGGGTATACCATCATCTTTAGCTACACCAGTTATATTAAGATATGTTGACTTATATAATATTTTAACAGACAAAGGAAAGTTTGATAGTAAAATAAATAGACAATTTGATATATTTTTAAATAGAATAATGCCAAACAATGAAACATTTAGATTTATGAGAAGTTTTGAAATTAGAACTAATCCGGAAAACTTAGAAAGACAAATAATAGTTTCACCAGTGACATTTTTAAATTCTATAGCACTTAATCTTAATTATGATAATATTTGTACCAAAGGAGTATCGTCATCAGTTGGTTATGAAAAATATCAAATAGAAACAAGATTATTAGAAGAAAGATTAAAAGTTTTAAAAAAAATAAAGACTGAACAAGAATTTCGAAGAGAATTCCCTTTTTTATATGAAAAATATATATCTGAATTATCTACTTTTAAACCATATTTGAGTTTTAAGGAAAGAGTTTTAGATAATCCACAAGTACCACCAAATATAAAAAGGAAATATAAAGCTGCAATAGGAATTGAATTATCTAAAATGCTTGAAAAAAATGATAGTAGAACAGACCTAATATTTCAAAATATAACATCGCCATTTTATAATCTAGAAAGTATAAATGAAAATTCTTTTGAAGGAATAGCGGCAATTGCTAAAACAGAAAAAATATTAGGTGAAATAGATAGTATATTATCGAAATATAAAATAAAAAATTATATTAATACTGCATCAAAGAATATTGAATATGTTGTAAGACATATGGATCAAATATTACAAGAATTATCAAAAACAATATTTGACTTTTCATTTTTAGGTGAACAAGATCAAAATAAATTAGAGCTTTACATTGCATATATGTATATGAATGCAGCAAAAAAATCAAATTTAGAGGATAAACAAAAATGTTTATATTATATATCAAATTATTTCTTTGAACATCATGATTTATTAGATTCTGATTTATCAATACATATCGGACAAAATTGCAGTGAATATATCAATGTTGAAAATAAAGATGGGTTTAAAGTAACACCAAAAAGTCTATATTTAGAATATAGACAAATGCTAATTGATAACCCTGAATTAAGAGTGATTGATTCAACAAGTTTTGACTTTTCAAATATGACTTTAGAAGATGTTAATTTATATATGAAAAAATATTTACAAGATTTATCAGCAACCTGGGACTTTTTACCACCAGATGAATCTAATGATGTTTTAACATTACAAAATATCACTACTAAAACAAAAACAAATCCAATAGATGAAGAAGAATTGAAAAGAAGAATAGTAGATATGTTTATGGATAAAAAAGAGTTTTATGGAAGTACTAATCCTATGTTTAGAGTAAAAGGAAAAGATACATTTGATGGATATATTGGATACATTTATCCAAATGGTAAAGTGGTATTAGATAAGTTTTATGAAAATGCATCTCGTGGTGAACTAGCGTATGGTAATGCTGTATACATCATGAACTTAGATGATTTTTATGAATTAACAAAACTTAGTAAAACTACAATTATTAGAGATAAAATGTGTAAAAGATTTGTTCACTCCGGTGATTGGAAAGAAAGAGTAAGAAAAGAAATAACGTCAGGAAAAAAAGAAGATAAAGGAAAAATCAAGGCAAAGATAATTTCTAGCAATCTTGCTAGTGAAGAAAACTAAAAACATCTTTATAGATGTTTTTTTTAAAATAAAATTCAATTGAATTTTATCTAAGGAAATTGTATACTTAACTTATAATAAAAAACTTATGATAGAGGGGATAATATATGAGTAAAAGAATTATCAGTAATATTATATTGTTATTATCTTTGTTTAGTTATTCTCTTGTGCATAGACTTTATTTAGTTCAAAATATACCGTCTATGGCAAACTTTATAGCAACGTCATTTTTAATATTATTAACATCATTAACAATACTTTTATTAGGATTCAAAAAAGATAAAATTAATCCATTAAAGAAAAAAGTAAATATAACAGTAATTATATTCTTAGTTTTATATTTTGCTATCTCATATCTAATTGGATTAGAAGGTGGATATGTAGCAAATTCTAATTCATTAAATTTAATTTCAATTTTAGGAAATATATTTATTCCAACAATAATAATAATTTGTACTGAAATATTTAGATACATTGTTATAAATGCAAATAAGGATAGAAAATTCATATTAAGTTTATCAACAATTTTAATTATCTTTTTTGAACTATGTTTTACAAATGATTTGAAGATTTTTATGAATAAAGAAACCTTGGTAATGGCACTTACATTAAATATTATTCCAATTATAAGTAAAAACTTAGCATTAAGTTATTTAACTTATGAAACAGGTTTGAAACCAACACTTTTCTATAGATTAATAATGGAATTATCAATATTTGTAGTACCAATGGTTCCTGTATTAGGAAATTATTTGACTTCAATCATTGGAGTGACTCTTCCAGTATGTATATTTATTAAAGCTTCTCAAATAGTGGATAAATATTATGGCAGAGAAGAAATAGAAAAAAAGAAAAAAACAGGCTTTATAGATGTTATTATTGTTGGAATGCTTGCTATAGTATTTTTTGTAGCATGCAAAACACTACCAAGTAGAGCACCAACCCCAGGAAATTTTTCAAATTCAATAATATCTGTATTTAATATAGGGGAATAATATGAAAAGAAAAGATAAAATTGGAGAAATTATTATATTGTTTTCTATGACATTAATTATAATAAGTCTTTTGCTTTATTTAGATTTAAATAATTATCTTTTAGTTGTTGCAACATTTAGCATAGTAATATTAATTAATTTGTTATTAACTATAATTAATAATAGAAGCAATATAGCAATCTATAACAATAAAATAAATAATATACTAAAAACGTATGACTCAGTTATAAAAAAATGCTCAACAATTCCAAACTTAGAAAATAAAACAATTGAGAAAACAAATAATATAGACATTTTATTTGATGAGCAAAATCTTCAAGATAATTATATATATTGTCTTAAAGAAGAAAAATGTTGTTCGTTCTTTCTTGTACAACAAGGAAAAATAATCTTTCATACAATTAAACTAGAAGAAAGCATTCTATCAATGTTCGAATAAAACTAATATCATTAGTTTTTTCTTTTTTTAAAAAAACTAGCACTTTGATTTGACAAGTGCTAAAAACAGTGATACCATTTTATTAGTTGAGAATTTCAACGGAAAGAGGCTAATATGAAGAAAAAAGAATTTAAAGCAGAATCTAAAAGATTATTAGATTTGATGATCAATTCTATTTATACAAATAAAGAAATATTTTTAAGAGAATTAATTTCTAATGCAAGTGATGCAATAGATAAACTTTATTATCGTTCATTAACTGATAGAAAAGTAAAATTAGAAAAAGAAGATTTCTTTATTAAAATTGATGTAGATAAAGAAAAAAATACATTAACTATTACTGACAATGGTTGTGGTATGACTGAGGCTGAACTAGAAGAAAATCTAGGAACAATTGCTCAATCTGGAACTCTTCTTTTTAAAGAAGAAAATAAAAATAAAGACATGGATATTATTGGACAATTTGGTGTTGGATTTTATTCAGCATTCATGGTAAGTGATAAAATTGAAGTCGTAAGTAAAAAGTTTGGTGAAGATAAAGCATTTGTTTGGGAAAGTTCTGGAGCAAGTGGTTATACTATTGAAGAAACAGAAAAAGAAGACTTTGGAACTAGTATTATTCTTCATTTAAAAGAAGATGATGAAGATTATGAATATAGTAAATATTTAGATTCATTTACTATTGAAAATCTAGTAAAAAAATATTCTGATTATATTAAATATCCAATAAAAATGGATGTAACTCATGAACATAAAAAAGAAGATAGTGATGAAGTTGAAGAACATACACATGAAGAAACTCTTAACAGTATGGTTCCACTTTGGAAAAAAGATAAAAAAGAAGTTACAGATGAAGATTATGAAAGATTCTATATGGATAAGTTCTATGACTATGAAAAACCACTTAGAACAATTCATAGCAAAGTAGAAGGACAATGTAGCTATAACGCATTATTATTTATTCCTGGAAAAGCACCTTTTGATTTCTATACAAAAGATTATGAAAAAGGACTTGAACTATATTCTAATGGAGTTCTAATAATGGAAAAATGTTCTGACCTTTTACCAGACTATTTCAGCTTTGTAAAAGGACTTGTTGATACTCCTGATGTTTCACTTAATATATCAAGAGAAATACTACAACAAAATAAACAAGTACAAATAATTGCAAAAAGTATTGAAACAAAAGTTAAAAAAGAACTTGAAAACTTACTTGAAGAAAATAGAGAAGAATATGAAAAATTCTTTAAGACATTTGGAATTCAATTAAAATTTGGAATCTATAATGGCTATGGAGTAAATAAAGATACATTAAAAGATTTAGTAATGTTTTATTCATCAAACGAAAAAGCTCTTACAACATTAAAAGAATATGTTTCAAGAATGAAAGAGGAGCAAGATAAGATATATTATGCATGTGGAGAAACAGTTGATAAGATTGATTTACTACCACAAGTTGAAATGGTTAAAGATAAAGGATATGAAGTATTATATTTAACTGAATATGTTGATGAATTTGCACTTCAAGTATTAATGGAATATGATAATAAAAAGTTCGTAAATGTAAGTAGTGAGAACCTAGATTTAGATTCAGAAGAAGAAAAAGAAGAATTAAAGAAGAATAATGAAGAAAGTAAAGATATGTTCTTATTCATGAAAGACTCATTAAAAAATGAAGTTAAAGCAGTTAGATTTACAAAAAGACTTAAGAATCATCCAGTATGTTTAACTAGTGAAGGTAATGTTTCAATTGAGATGGAAAAAGTAATTAATGCAATGCCTACTGACGAAAAAGTAAAAGCAGAAACAGTACTTGAAATAAATGAAAGTCATCCAATCGCAGACAAAATAAAAGATCTTTATGAAAATGATAAAGAAGCTTTAGATAAATATACAAAAGTATTATATTCACAAGCAAGATTAATTGAAGGGCTACCTATAGAAAACCCAACAGAAATCAGTAACTTAATTTGTGAAATAATGACAGATAATTAAAAATAATGATATAACAAAAAGAAGAAATTAATAATATTTCTTCTTTTTTAATACACTTTCTTATTTAAATCAATACCATTTAATTGAAGTTGAATAATTATTTTATTAATCTCACTATCATTTAAATCTAAATCTTTTAAATTTTTTCGCTTTAAGCACCAAATATCTTTAATAAAAAATATGTTATTAAGTTTTAATTTATTAACAATATTATCCTTAATATCAAGTTTTTCTACTGTAAGTTCTAAATAATTTTTATATCCCATTATCCTTCTAACTTCCTTACTTCATCTTCAACATATTTTTTAGTATCTTCATAACTTTTATTTAATACAATAGAAAACTCAGTATATAAATATTTTTCTGCTAAATTAAAATAAGTATTATCTTTATCACTAAGCTTTCTCTTAGTATTTTCTCGTGCTTTGTTTCGTAAATACGTTGTTTTAATAATTGTTATTAAATCTTCAAAAGTTCCACTTTTTAGTAATTCTTTGTATTCATTTTCAATAAGTCGATCATTTTCTTCAATAATTTTAATACTTGGAATTTTTTTAATAATATTATCTATTTCCTCAATTGAAATAAGATTTCTTAAATGCCCAAGTCTATTTGCAGTTGGAACCTCAATTTTTAGTGATTCATCAGTAACTGGTATTAAAACATAATAGGAAGATTTATCTAAACTATTTTCTTTTATTTCTTTAACCCTACAAACTTCTTTTTTATATACTAGAAAATCATTAACATTAAACATTTTATCCCCACCTTCAAAAAAAAGTAGCTAATCAACTGGACTTATGCCAATTAATTAGCTACACGTTGTAAATAAATTATATCAAAAAAACCTTTTTTTGTGTGCCAAGAAAATTAAAAAAATATTTAATTAAATAGTTATTTATTTGTATATTTTATTAATAAATGATAAAATCATATTGTAATTATAATAGAAAGGATGATTATAATATGGCGAATAGAATAGTTTTAAATGAAACGTCTTATTTTGGATTTGGTGCAAGAAATGTATTAAGTGAAGAAATTAAGAAGAGAGGATTAGTAAAAGCTTTATTAGTAACTGATAAGACTTTAATGTCTTGTGGTGTTACTAAAATGGTTTTAGATGTATTAGATAAAGATGGTATTGAGTATACTGTATATGATGATATTAAACCTAATCCAACAGTAGAAAATGTATTAGAAGGTGTAACAGCCTGTATTGATGCTAAAGCAGACTACATTATTGCAGTAGGTGGAGGTAGTGTAATTGATACAGCAAAAGGTATATCAATCATTATGACAAACCCTGATAGAGTTGATGTAGTAAGCCTAGAAGGTGTATCTAATACTAAAAATAAAGGATTACCTCTAATTGCACTTCCAACAACAAGTGGAACTGCAGCAGAAGTAACAATTAACTATGTTATTACAGATGAATTAAGAAAAGTAAAAATGGTATGTGTTGATCCTAATGATATACCAATGCTTTCAATAGTAGATGCTGAATTAATGAAAGGTATGCCAAAAAGCGTTGCAGCATCAACTGGGCTTGATGCATTAACACATGCAATTGAAGGATACATTACTAAAGGTGCATGGCAAATGACAGACATGTTCCATATCGAAGCAATTAAATTAATTTATGAAAATATTGAAAAAGCAGTTAATGAAAAAGATACTACAGCAGTAGAAAATATGGCTTTAGCACAATATGTTGCAGGTATGGGATTCTCTAATGTTGGACTAGGTATCGTTCACTCTATGGCACACCAACTAGGAGCAATATATGATACTCCACATGGTGTTGCAAATGCATTATTACTTCCATACATAATGGAATTTAATGGAGTAGTATGTGTTGATAGAATGAGAAAAATTGGTGAAGCTTTCAAACTAGATATGAACGGATTAACTGATGAAGAAGTAGTTAAAACAGTAAGTGGAGCAGTAAGAGAACTAGCTATTAGATTAGAAATTCCACAACACATTAGTGAAATTGGTGGTAAAAAAGAAGATATTCCAATGCTAGCTGAAAAAGCTCTAGTGGACCCATGTACTGGTGGAAATCCAAGAGAAGTTGATGTTGAAACTCTAGAAAAATTATTTGAAGAAGCATTTTAGAAAACAGTAAAGAATATTTTTGAAAAATAAAAAATATTGAAATTTAAAATATTTTATGATATGAAGAATGTATAAAAAATAGGAAATTAATTAAAAACACTCGTGGATTTACTTTAATTGAATTATTAGCAGTTATTATAATACTAGGAGTATTAATGATAATAGCAATTCCAAGTGTAACTGAGTATATTCAACAATCTAGAAAAAATGCTTATGTTAATACAGCTGTTCAATATATCAGTGCAGCACAGAATCTAGTAAACTCTAATACTGATTTAAATCTTTTTGATACCGAAGTATTGTATCTTATGCCAGTAGGACATAACAAAAATACATCATGTATAACATTAGAAAAAGGTGGACAATCTCCTTTTAATGATATGTGGGTTTATTCATATGTTGGTATAGTTTACACAGGAACGGGATATAATTATTTTTATACAAGTATGGATGGTTCAAAAGAAGGAATTGAATTTTTAGACTATAATTTTTTAACTGGCGATGAAGCAAGTGACTATGTTATACCTTCATTTGATCAAACTGATAAATATTCAAGTGTTTTCTATTGGATTTACAATGGCGGAAGTAGACCAAGCGCAAATTCAAAAGGAAGAGATAAGGCAATTTGTTATGCACTAGATGGAGGAGTTTACGGATGCCAAGTATTGTCTAATGATGCAGGACTTACAGCTATGCTTAATAAAACTGGAAAAAGAAAAGCAGTTTTACTTGGTGTCGTTGATGGAAAATGTATAAGTGAAGTATTATCATAAAAAATGTAATTAAATAAAAAACTAGGGAATTTTTCCTAGTTTTTTTATTATAAAAGTGATTCCCTAATAAATAATAAAAAGTGCTATTTCACTACAAAATAAGTCTATGCATCTTCAGAGTTTTCGATAGGAAAAGATGATCTACGCAATATGGATATTTCACTCTGGATAATTTTTTAACTTTATCTTTAAAATGAATGAAAATTTATCTTACTCAGCACAAATAATCATAAATATATTTTAATACAAAAGAAAACAACATAAAAAAGGTTAGTGAATGAAATTAATTTCATTCATCTTTTATTAATAAGAATTTTTGCTAAATTTAAAGTATAAAATTTATAAAAAAATATTAAACAATATTTTATTTTTTTATTATAATTTATATTTAAATTTTAATTTAACCAATTTTACAAGTAAATTTTAATGTATTAGAATCATTTTTCGAGGTGATAGAAATATTAAAATTAAGAAATTATGATAAGAGAAATCTTTTTGATTTTGAAGTATCAGTAAAAGATGCAGTAAAAATTGAAAAGTTAAAAGAAGGTGAAAAACCATCACTATTATCTGATAGTATGTTTAAAGCAATGTTCTTTAATGAAAATAGAATAAAATATTCAACTAAATTTTTATCATATTACATAGATATTAGTTATGAAGAACTATTAAAAAATATTCATTTATCAAAAAATGAACATAATAAATATAAAGAAAAAGATAAGGGCGAGAAGAGTGACTATGTAGCAGTAATTAATGACTCTATTATAAATATAGAAGTTAATAATAATGAAAATAGTGAGATTTTAGAAAGAAATATGGAATATGCTCATAGACTTTATGCAAGTGGAGTAAAGCGAGGTGGAAAATATAAGTATAGACAAGTAATACAGTTTAATTTAAATAATTTTTCATATAATGGAAATGAAAAGATAATAGATATATATTCAATTCAAAATGACGAAGGACTAGTACTTAACAACAAGTTAATATTTATTCAAATATTTGTTCCTGCTTTAAGAAGAAAATGGTATAATTTAGGTAGTGAAGGATTGCTAGAAGAAGAAAGATATATACTTGCAATGATAGAACCTAAGATATCTTCTTCAATTGATTTGGGAAAGGATATTGGTATAGTGGAAGAGTATATTAAAGAAACAGAAGAAGTTATGGATGATGAATTCTTTGGAGAGTCATATGACAAAGAATGGGCTTTAAAAGATCAAGGAAAAAGAGAAGGAATAAGAGAGGGAATAAGAGAAATAGCAAAAAAAATGAAAGAACACAATATTTCCGAAAGTGAAATTTCTGATATTACAGGATTAACTCTAGAAGAAATAAATGATTTATAAAAAGGAAATTAAATAGGAAAGTCAATTGACTTATTAAGTCAGTGACTTTTTTTCTTTTTTTGATATGATTTAATTAGAGGTGATTATATGAATCAAATAAAAATGGGAGAATTTATTTGTAATTTAAGAAAAGAAAAAGGCCTTACTCAAAAACAAATAGGAGATATGTTAGGTATAACTGATAATTCTATATCTAAATGGGAAAGAGGAATAAATGCTCCAGATATTTACTATTTAGCACCTTTATCAGAAATATTTAATGTATCAATTAAAGAGCTTTTAAATGGAGAAAGAAATAATAAAAGAAAAGAAAAAAAAGAAGAAAATAGAAATAAAGTTTTAGAAATAAAAAATCTATCTAAAAAATTTGGAAATAAAAATATATTAAATAATATAAGCTTATCTATTTATGAAGGAGATATTGTTGGACTAATTGGTCCTAATGGAGCAGGAAAAACTACATTAATTAAAACTATTCTAGGTCTTCTAAATAAAAACAGCGGAAGTATTGAAATATGTAATATAAATCTAGAAAAAAATTTCGAAGAAGCTCTTTCTAATGTCGGATGTATTATTGAAAAACCAGATTTATATGAAAAATTAACTGGTACTAAAAATTTAAAAATAACCTCTATTATCAATAATATAAATGATAAAGAATATATAGATAAAGTTATTAAAATGGTTAAATTAAATACTAGAATCAATGATAAAGTCAAAAAGTATTCTTTGGGAATGAAACAGCGTCTTGCTCTTGCAAATGCACTTATTAAAAAACCCAAATTATTAATTCTTGATGAACCTACTAATGGACTGGATCCACTTGGTATTAAAGAACTAAGAAATATAATAAAAGATGTTAATAAAAATATGAGAATATCTATTCTTATAAGTAGTCATATTTTATCTGAGATAGAAAATATTTCTGACAAAATTATTATTATAGATAATGGATATGTTATTGAAGAATTAGATATTGATGATATTAAATATTTAAATATTTCTTTGGAAGAAGAGTTCTTAGATAAAACAAGTGGTTCCAAAAGTCAGATAGGAGGTAATGTAAATGAAGAAGATAATTAATTTAATAAAATGCGAATTTATAAAAAATTATACATTAAAAAACATTGTTATAAGTACTTTAATACTTTTTATATCTGTCTTTGGAATAATATATATTACCGAACTATTTTATAATGATAATGAGTATGTGGCAACTTATACGGAAAGCAATTATTATCAAAATATCCTTGATAATCTAAATAATAAAGTAAATTTAAACTATAAAGAACAATTTGAATTCTTTCAATGTAACAGTGTTATTAAAATGCTAAAAGAAATAGAAAAAATTGGAGGTATTACCCAAAGAAGTTGGCAATACGAAGTATTGTTTAATAAGTTAGAAGTAGAAGAAAATATTTTTGTTCTAAACCAAATAAAAGAAAAAGTTAATGATGAATATTTTAAAAATATTTATAATTCAAATATGACCTATTATGATGAATATGAAGGATTAATAAATTCAAATTATTCACGTGATATGAATGAACTTAATGAAAGAATTCTAGAAAATGAAAAATTACTGAAAGAATATGATTTATTAATCAAAGAAAATAAATATTATAAATATTTAGAGTTTATAATAAATCATGAAGATATGTCTGAAGAAAGACTTAATGCATATAAAAAAGTAATAGATTTAAAAGTAGAAAAACAAAGTGATTATATGTCATTAAACCTATTTCAATTGGCTAATATGAATTATCAAAATAGGGAACAAATTATATCAAAAGAAGAATTTTATAATAATTATGATTTGGTAATGCAATATAAGACTTATGAAGGATATGTAAGATATCAAGAAAAAATAGTATCAGAATTTGAAAGAAAACAAGCTATTATTAAATATTCTTTAGATAATAATATGAAACATGATTTAGAATTTGCTAGTTATATGGATGGTATTGATGTAGGACAAAAATATATAAGTAGTAAAGTTATTGTTAATCAAGCTTTAAATTTATCAATTATAGTAATTGTAATAGTGATATTAACGAGTGGTGGAATAATTAGTAAAGAACATTCGACAGGAACGGAAAAAATTTTATTAACCCAACCAGTAAAAAGATGGAAAGTTCTTTTAAGTAAATTCATTTATCTAATATTACATAGTTATATTATTTGGATAATAGGACTTATTTTATTAATATTATTTGCAGGATTTAAATATGGATTTAATGATTTAGTTACATCTAAATTAATATTTGAAAATAATGTTGTTGTAGAAGTTAATTACATAATTTATTTATTAAAAAATATACTAATTTGTAGTATTCCCATTATTACATTTATATCAATACTGCTATTTATATCAACACTTACATTAAGTACAACTCTTACAGTTGGATTATCAATGATATTTGCACTTATTTCACCATTTAGTTGGTATTTAATTTATAATTTTAAATTAGTTTTCTTAGCATATACCCCAATACCATATTTTAATATAGGTTTAATTATTAATAATTTTGAAGCATATGTTAACTCATTACAATTAGTAAATACAAATATTAATTTAGGAATTACTATATCCATAATTACAGCAGTAGTACTATATATAATTACAAATTTAGTATATACAAAAAGAGATGTAAAAAATTAAAAGAACAGATTTCTGTTCTTTTTAAATTCTAACAAGTATAACACCAATTATTAAAAGTATCGCTGAAATTAATTTCTGTACTAACTTATTCTTATTTTTATTAAATATAAATTCAATAACTGCATTTATTATAGAAGTTAATGCAAATAGGGGAGCAACAATCATAACACTTCCAACTTGATATGCTTTAACAGAAGAGATTAACATCAAACACCAAGTAAAAGCAGAAATAAGAAAATCTTTTTTGTCATATAATTTAAATTCATTCTTTAATTCTTTAACGCTATGATGCCCAAAAATAAAAATATATATTGCAGGAATACCCACAGTAAGAATAGTATAAATTCCTAAATTAAAAGATTCTGAAATATTAACGTTAATAAGCATCGCTACTGCAAAAAGAAAATTAGAAATAAACGACATTATAAAATATTTATTTATTTTTATTTTTCCTTTTTCAAAAGCTAGAATAACATTAGCAAGAACAATAATAATTGCCCCAATAATCTTATTTAATACTAACTCTTCATTAAGAAAAATAAGACCAAATATAATCATAAAAACAGTAGATAATTGTTTTAACATACTAAATGTTGATGGATCAAGACCATAACGAGATTCAATATTTAATCTATCAGTAGCAGCATATATAATAGTTACAATAAATAAAGTTATATAAATACCGATATCACTTGATATTTTAAACTCAAAAAATGGAATAAAGAGTAAAGCAAATAAAGCTGTAAAAACTTCTAATAAAATAGTAAGACTTCCAGCATCTTTCATCTTTCTATTAGCTCTTTTAAAAGTATGGGCAAAAATAACAGCAGATACTAAATAAAGTATTACCCAAAATTCCCACGAATTAAATATTTCCATATTATCACCTAGTAAATTATAACATGCTATTTATTGTGTTTACAAACATAATATGTGATATAATTTATTTACCTTTTTACTTATGGAGGAACTTATGGCAACAGTATTTGATTATATTGATAAATATAAAGAAACATTTTTAGAAAAAGAATTTAATGAAATAGATAATTTGATTTTTACACGTTTTGCATATATTAAATTTGATGGAATAATCAAAAAAGATGAAAGAATATATCTAATAGATGCTTATAAAAGATATATATTAGAAGAAGCTATAACATTTGATAAAGATTCTGTTACTTTATTTGAAAAACTAGCATATAGTCCTAGGTACAAAGATTTAGTTATTGGAAACTATGAAAGTATAACTTGTAAAGATTTAGAAGAACAGTTTGCAGCAATCACAATATATCTTCCTGATGAATCAATGTATATTGCGTTTAGAGGAACAGATAGTAGCCTAGTAGGAATTAAAGAAGATTTTAACATGACTTACATGGTACATATTCCTTCCCAAAAAGATAGTGTTAAATACTTAATAAATGTATCAAAAGATAATGATTACAAGATTAGAGTAGGAGGTCACTCTAAAGGTGGAAACTTAGCAATGTATGCTTCAGTTTTTTGCAATAAAGAGTGTCGTGATAAAATAATTGGAATATATAATGTTGATGGTCCAGGATTCTTTAATGAAATATTAGAAAGTAATGAAT
This sequence comes from Bacilli bacterium, assembly GCA_017625395.1. GTDB lineage: Bacteria > Bacillota_I > Bacilli_A > RF39 > UBA660 > RUG13868. The sequence goes on from JAGALD010000062.1 coordinate 32,447, forward strand.
ATAAAGAAATATTAAATAGAACATATACATATGTGCCACAAACTTCAATAATAGGAATGCTTTTATATCATGAAGAAGAGTGTATTGTTGTAAAAAGCAATAAATCACTAATAATGCAACACGATGTATTATCATGGGAAGTTAATGATGATAAACTAACAAGACTTAATTCAGTAAATAAAAAAAGTAAATATATTGATGACGTCATGAGCAGTCTATTATTACTTCCAACTGAAGATAAAAAAAGATTTTTTGATGTTTTTTATCAAATATTATCATCAACTGGTGCAAAAACAATGAAAGACTTATCACAAGCAAAAATAAAAAGTATAAAAGATATATTGGAAAATTATAAAAAGTTAAATGAAGAAGATAAAAAAATCTTTATAAAAGTATGGAAAGAAATAATAAAAACAGCTAAAACAAATATTTCTAATTATTTGCCACTAAAAAAAGAAAAAGTTCAATAAAAAAAGGATTCACTGAATCCTTTTTATCGTCTATTTGGTTTTCCTCCTGGACCACCATGACCACCAGGTCCACCCATAGAAGTATTACCAATAGAAGTAGAAATTGAATTAATTGTAAAGTTAGAATACTCTTCATCATTTAGTTTTATTGTATAATTTCCTTTAGATAATTCATTTGAAGAAAATATAATTGATGAAAAACTCTTTGATGGAGTGTAAGATATTATTTCTTTATTATTTGAATCTAATATTGAAATATTTTTATCTTGATAAGTTGAATTAAATACAATAGCCACATTGTATTGAGTAGAAGATGAACTTATTGCCTGCATCATTCCACTAGAACCTGCTGCAATAAATGTACCACCATTTACTATAAATTCTCTATCATAGTCAAGTGAACCATTTCCACTATTAGTAGGACCATCTACTGTAATATTCCCACCATAAACATACCCGCTTCCATTAATATCAATTCCGTCTCCCGTAGAATTAACATAAATAGTACCGTTATTTATAATAAGAATATTATCAGTATTACTAGCATAGTTATTTTGACCAGGTCTAGACATACTAGATGAATCCATACCACCTGCAACATTAATACCATCATCACTTGCTACAAGACTAATATTACCGCCATTTATAGTAATTTTAGCTGATTCAATTCCTTCATAACTTTTAGTAATATTAATATCACCATTATCTATAATGATTTCTTTATCAGCATGTATTCCGTCATCTCCTGATGAAATATTAATATTTCCATTAGTTATTCCAACATAATTATTAGAGTGAATTGCGTCATCAGATGTATTTAAATTAATTGTTCCATTTTTTATTACTAGATTATCTCCTGATTTTAATCCCTTTGCACTAGCTGTAGTATCATCATTACCATAGTCTTGCATAGGGGATCTTCTGGGGTATGGTTGCATTCCCCAATCTCCCCAGTCATCACTAGTACTATCATTTCCACTACCACCACCAGTAGTAATATTAAAAGTACCATTTTCAATAACTAACTTTGTAATAGCAGAAATACCATCAAGTTCTGACTTAATATTAAAATTACCATTTTCAATTAAAACATATCCTTTTTCACTATCTTCTTCATTAGTTGTTTTTATTGCATCTCCTCCAGATTTTATTTCAAAATTTCCATCTAATATATATATAGAATCTTTTCCACGAATAGCATCATCAACTGATGTAATAGAGTAGTCACCATTTATAATTTTTAAATCATCTTTACTAACAATACCATCTTGATAATTTGACACAATTGTTAGTTTTCCAACCCCATCAAAAACAAGATCATCTTTGCTATAAATAACCCCATTAACATCTTCATCTAAATTAGAATAAGTACTACCATCTTCTAAATAATTATTGGAATTTTCTTCAAGATAGATAAGAACTGTTTCAGCTTGTTCTATAATTACAGCAGGCCCATTACTATTTTTAATATTTACATTATTTAACACAAGTTTTACATTTCCATTAGCATTAACAGTAACTGCACCATCACTAATGTTACCTGATAGAGTATAAGTACCACTTTCAGTAATGTTAATGCTTTCAGTTAATGTTTCTTCATGTGATTCATAATCCTCCCAAGAAATCTTTTCATCATCATCATCAGTGTTTATATTAGTATCTATATCTTCAACTGTTAAAGTTTTTATAACATTATCGTCTTCCAAAAAAAGTGTGTATGAAAAATATAAAACTATTATTATCAAAAGAGCTACAACTATTAGTATCACGTTATTCTTTTTCATAAAATCTCCTTATTATAAATCGTTTTCTCCAAGTGGGTGAGTAAGTATAATTTTTAAATTACCATTTTTAATTCTTAAATCATCAATAAATTCTTTTTCATTAATATCTTTATCAAGAGTAACTCTATAAGTAAGTTCAAAAATACTTCCTAAATTTGTAGTCTTAACTTGGTCAAGTGATACTTTAGTAGTGTATTTTTCGAATGTCTTATCAAATATTTTTGTATAATCTAAATTTTCAGGTATAGATATCTTTAAAATTCTATCATATTTATTAACATCAAATAATTTAACTTTATTTAATAGTAAAAGAGAAATACATCCAATAACAGTAATAATACCTGCAAAAAGAAGTTGTCCCATACCAGTTGCAAGTCCAACAGTCATAGAAAAGAAAACACTTAATATTTCTTTAGAGTTTCCAGGTAGGCTTCTAAATCTTACAAGACTAAATGCACCAAGTATTGCAACAGAAGTTCCTAAATTACCATTAACCATTATTATTACAGTTTCTACTAATAATGGAAGAATACTAATAGTAACTAAAAAATTCTTATTGTATTTAGAAGTTACCTTGTGAGTAAATGCAATTAAAAGACCTAAAACAATTGATACTAATGAACATAATAAAATTGGAGTTAGTTCTACTGAACTAGTTGAATTTGTAAAAATACTTTCTAACATAATTGCTTCATCCTTTCTTTTTTATAAATGCTTCCATATTTTGAAAATGATGTTGGATAAATTTTTAACTCTGATAATGCTCTAACCAACCAAAGTAGCATAGCACCTAATGTTTTAATTTCCATTATGTATGTATCATCATCAAAAAATAACTCTCCAAAGTCACCATACTCAAGCCTCAAATTATCTTTTCTACTTCTTAGATTATTATCAAAAGTAATACGAAGTTCTGCGTCTTCGATACCTTTATAACTTTGTCTATCATATCCAATAAAGATTGAAGGTTTAAGCTTATGAAATTCGAAATAATAATTTATTTCTTTCATAATTTGATTAGTCTCATCATAATTTTTCTTTTTCAAATATGAATAGAAATCCTTTAGCTTTAACTTAATTCTTCTTTTTCCAACAATCCCTTTATATTTCTCTTTTATTTCTAAAAATACATCACTATAAATATTCGGAGTACCATAACTTCTAAGTCTTAATTTTTCTTTAAAAGTAGGTTTTTCTAAAGAATTTATTATTAAGTCATTATTCTTAGTATCAAAGTAAATATTGCATATAGTACTTTCAAAATATTTATCTTTTTCAATATGTTCATCTATTTCTTTTAATAAATTTTCTTTTTGATCTTTCGTTAATACATATTTTTGTTCAACCCGTTGAAATATATTTTCACTCATTAAGTCCTCCTTCCAAATAATTAATATATTTAATGTTAGTGTTAATAATGTGGATTTATTATGAAATTTTTCTGAAATTTTTCTTATTTGTAGTTTACATATTAAAATAAGTTAATGTATAATTTGTCTTGGAGGGATATTATGATTATTTCTAGAGTTATCGGATATAAGAAATAATCACACCTAGGTCTTTTTAATAAGAAAGATGTAGGTGTGAATTTTCGTCGTGCCTACATCTGTATTACTACTATACAGATTGTATAGTTTTTTTATTTATAAGGAAAGTGAGTTTCTTGTTTAAAATACATTGACAAACATTAGTTTGATAGTTATGATAATAAGACATAAACATCAGGATGGTGATACTAATGTATAAAGCATATAAATTTAGATTATATCCAAATGATAAACAAAAAGAACTTATTCATAAAACATTTGGATGTACCAGATTTATTTATAATTATTTTTTAAATGAATGTAAGGAAAATGAATATCAAAAAGCTTATGACATGTGTAATAAATTAAAAGAATTGTTGATAGAGTATCCCTTTTTAAAAGAAGTAGATAGTTGCAGTTTAAGAAATAGTATATTTAATTTAGAAGATAGTTATAAAAACTTTTTTGAAAAAAGAAGTAATTATCCAAAGTTCAAAAGTAAATTCAATAAACAAAGTTATCGTACCACATGTATAAGAAGTAGTTACAAAGGAAATGGTTATAGTAATATAGAAATAGATTTAAAGAATAGAAAGATAAAATTACCAAAATTAGGATTAGTAGATATCAGAGGATATCGTAATTTATATAATATAAATGGAAAAATAATAAATGTAACAGTAGAAAAAGAAACAACAAATAAATATTATGTAAGTGTAATAGTAGAAGAAGTAGAAGTAATAAATAAAAAGAAAAATCCTACTAGTATAGTAGGAATAGATTTAGGAATAAAAGATTTAGTAGTAACTTCAAATGGAGAAAAGTATACTAATCCTAAAGAAATAAAAAAACATGAAAAGAGATTAAAAAGATTACAAAAAAAGTTATCAAGACAAATAAGAGAAAGTAATAATTATTATAAAACCAAATTAAGAATATCAAGACTTCATAGTAAGATTAAAAATAGCAGAAGACATAATTTAATTGAGATAGTAAATAGAATAGTAAAAGAACATGATATTATTATAAGTGAAAAGTTAAAAGTAAAAGAAATGAGTAGTAATCATAATTTAGCTAAACAAATATTAGATGCAAGTTTTAATAAAATATGTAATTTATTAAAATGGAAAGCAAAACTAGAAGGAAAATATTATTATCAAGTAGATGCATATTATCCAAGTAGTAAAATATGTAGTCATTGTGGTAATAAAACAAAAAAAACCAGTAATTTGAGTATAAGAAAATGGGAATGCATAAATTGTGGATATGAAAATGACAGAGATATAAATGCAAGTATAAATATTATGTTTGAAGGATTAAAAATACACTATCAAAATTAATAAAAAAATAATATAAATAAAGTACGGTAGCGACTATCGGAATTTAAGCCTATGGAGAATAGATGTTAGTCTATCTGTGAAGTAGGAAACTTAGGAGGTAACGACTGAGGTGAATAAAAATCAAAATTTTTATTCTTTTGTTCTTGAAAGGAAGATAGTTATGATAGATATATCATTTAATAAAGTTAGTAAAAATTATGGAAGTAATAAAGTTTTAGAAGAAATAAGTTTTGATATAAAAGAAAATGAAAAAGTTGCATTAGTAGGAATTAATGGTTGTGGAAAAACTACTATATTAAATTTAATAATTGGAAAAGAAAATTTAAATGGCGGAACAATATCAATTAGAAAAGATACAACTATAGGAGTACTTAATCAAATTTCCCCTAAATGTGAAGATAATTTTAAAGTAATAGATTTTTTATATCAAGGAATAAAAGAAATACTTGATTTAAAGAAAAAATTAGAACTATTAGAAGAAAAATTAACAACTACAGAAGGAAAAGAATTAGATAATATAATACTTAAATATACAAAAACACAAGAAAAGTTTTCATTCCTTGGTGGATATGAAATAGATAGTATGATTGGTAAAATTACAAAAGTATTTAAAATATCTGATGATATGCTTAATAGAGATTTTAATACTTTGTCAGGTGGAGAAAAAACAGTAGTACAACTAGC
>JAGALD010000063.1 GCA_017625395.1 Bacilli bacterium
ACATAGAATAGAATTTGTTAAAGAACTAGAAGGTAGAAAATTCTATAACGATTCGAAGGCTACTAATATAAAAGCAACTCAAATAGCTTTATCCTCTTTTAAGACTCCTGTTATTTTACTTCTTGGGGGAATGGAAAGAGGTCAAGATTTTAATGAATTAAAAGAATTCATGTCAAGTGTTAGACTTATTGTTACCTATGGTGAATGCAAAAAAAGAATAGAAGAGTTTGCTAATAATATGATGATTGATGTTAAAGTTGTTGATTTCTTAGAGAATGCAGTTAACGTTGCTTATGAATTGTCTAATGAAGGTGATACAATTCTTTTGAGTCCAGCTGCTGCATCATGGGATCAATATAAGTGTTTTGAAGATAGAGGAAATGAATTTAAAAAAGTAGTTAATTCGTTATAACTCGACAAATTAATTCTTTTTAATAATATAAAATGGGTTTATGAAACTCATTTTTTTTAGGAGGAATTATGAATATAGTTAATGTTATTGGTAGAGAAATTTTGGATTCTAGAGGGAATCCTACTGTTGAAGTAGATATTGTTTTAGAAAATGGTATTGTTGGAAGATTTTCTGTTCCTAGTGGTGCTTCTACAGGAAGTAAGGAAGCATTGGAATTAAGAGATAGCGATAATAATTATTTTCATGGACAAGGAGTTAAGGCAGCTTTAAAAAATATTAATACAATTATAAAAGAAAATATTGTTGGAATGAGTGTTTTTGATCAAGAATTAATAGATAATAGACTTATTTATTTGGATAATACAAATAATAAAAGTAGGCTTGGTGCAAATGCAATGTTAGGTGTATCTTTTGCGGTTTTAAGAGCTGCTTCTCTATGTAATGGAGTTCCTCTTTTCAAATATGTTGGTAATGGTAAAAAAATGCCTTTTTTAATGGTTAATATTATTAATGGTGGAAAACATGCTGATAATAGTTTATCTTTTCAAGAATTTATGATTGTACCTATTAGAGATACGGTTAAAGAGTGTATTAGGGTAGCAAGTGAAGTTTTTCATACCTTGAAAGGTATTTTGAAAGATAATGGTTTATCTACTGCAGTTGGTGATGAAGGAGGTTTTGCTCCGAATCTTAAAAGTAACTATGAGGCTTTAGATTTAATTATGGAAGCAATTACTAAGTCAGGATATATTCCAGGTGGTGATGTTAAGATTGCGCTTGATGTAGCTGCTAGTGAGATATTTAAAGATGGTCTTTATTATTTTGATAATGGAACTTATTCAAAAGATGCTTTAATTGAATATTATTCTGATTTAGTAAAAAGATATCCAATTATTTCAATTGAAGACCCGGTTAATGAAGATGATTATGAATTGTTTAGTATTTTAACAAAGAAGATAGGTTCCACTGTGCAGCTTGTAGGTGATGATTTGTTTGTTACAAATGAAAAATATTTGCAGCAGGGGATAAATGCTAATGCAGGTAATGCTATTCTCATTAAACCTAATCAAATAGGTACTTACACAGAAATGCTTAAAACAATTAGATTGGCACAGGAAAATAATTATACTTTAATTATGTCACATAGAAGTGGTGAAACAGAAGATACTTCAATTTCTGATTTAGTTGTTGGACTTTCTATTCCTTGGATTAAAACTGGTAGTATGTCACGTGGTGAGAGAATATGTAAATATAATCAATTAATTAGAATTGAAGAACAGTTAAAGCCTCTTATTTGATTTTTTTTGTTAAATATGATATAATAACGCATCAACGGGGTTGATATTTGTGGATAAAAAAGTTTTTTATGATTCGTTTGGAAGAAAGGTTATTGTTGATTGTAGTGGTAGCCCTTTGGGGAGCGGAGTTTATGGATCAGTATACCGTGATGGTGATAAAGTTGTTAAAGTGTTAAAAACACCTGATAGTTATTTACAAAGAAGAACCTTGTCAACTATTAAACGTTTAGATTTGAAAAATTTCTATAAAATATATGAAATTCTTTCTACTAATAGGTTTGGTTTGAAAAACTTAGCTGGATATACTTCTAAATACTATGAATCGTCAGTTTGTGATGATTTAATGACATTACCATCTGAATATTTAATCGAGAGTGTTAGGGGACTTAATGAATCAGGTAAAAGGTTAGCTCAAAAGGAAATTATGATTGCAGATTTATTTCATGAAAATGTAATTATTAGTGATTCTGGTTTAATTGTAATTGATGCAGATTTATATACCAAATGTTCTGGGGTAAGAGTTTCTGATGCTGAATTTGCAAATAATATTGCGTTAAAAGAACTTTATTTTGATTTATTATGGCGTGCATATTCTAAATATCATTCATCTTCTTCTTCTGATGAAGAATTAGCAGCTGTTAGAAAAGTTTTATATGAGCTTGTTGATAGAGGAAATGTTAATAATCATTCTTCAATTGAAAAAAAACTTGAAAAATGCAAGTATCCTATTGAATATGTTCATAAAAAAATGAGGTAATATTTATGGGTGAAGTGATTCATGGTGATATCTTTTGTAAAGACAAAATTGGTAATTTTATTGATGATGGATATAATGGTTCTGCTTATAGATATGATGATGATAAAGTAATAAAAATTCAAGAGTGTCCTGGAAGTGCTTATCAATATGATGT
>JAGALD010000005.1 GCA_017625395.1 Bacilli bacterium
AGGGTGGTTTTATGGTTGAAGAAATATTAAGAAAATATGGATATAATGAAGATCAAATAAAAAGAATAGTGGGTTTTTATCCACTTAATTCGATGAAAAAAGAAAATTTATGTAATCATATCGAAAGAAATTTTTCTTTGTGTAAGAGTCTTGGATATAGTGATGAGCAAATAATTAAAATGACTGTTATACTTCCAACAATATATAGTTATAGTGATGTTAATATTAAAACAAAATTTGATGAGTTAAAAAAGATAGGATATACCTCTTCGCAAATTGTTAAAATGTCTTCTAATTTTCCTTCTTTTTATAGTTTGAGTATTGAATCAATAAAGCAGAAAATTGAAGATTTAAAAGGTATCGGGTATAGTCAAAGTCAAATCTTGAAGATGACATTGAAGTTACCTGAAATTTATAGTTATAGTATTGAAAATATTAAAGAGAAGGTTTCTTTTTTAGAAAGTGTTGGTTTTAGTAATGCAGAAATAATAAGAATGACTTCACATCTTCCATCAATTTATAGTAGAAGTGTAGATGTTCTAAGTAAAAAATATGATTTTTTAAGATATTTAGGATATAGTAGGGAGCAAATAAAGAAGATATCAGTGGTTCTTCCTGCACTTTTAAGCTTTAGTCAGGAAAATATAGAAAATAAATTAGATGATATGATGTCTTTTGGATATTCTTATAAACAAATTCTTAAAATGACTGCGTCTTTTCCTACAATATATGCATTAAGTATGGACACGATAGTTCAAAAAATAGAGTTTTTAGTTTCTCTTGGGTATACAAGAAGTGATGTATTAAGAATGTTAGAATTACTTCCAATGATGCTAGGATACTCGACGGAAAATGTTAAAAAGAAAATAGATGATTTAATATCTTTAGGTTTTTCTTATGAAGAAGTGATAAAGATGACTCGTGAACTTCCATCACTTTATAGTTGTTCTATAGATAATTTAAAAGAAAAAATTTATTATTTACGAAGTGTTGGTCTTGGTGAAATTGCTACTTCAAATCCAAAGCAATTAATGCAAAGCGTTGATTTAACGTATGCTAGATATATGTATTTGACTCAAGATATGGGGTTAGATATAGATATGGGAAATTCTAAATTGTTATTTTTAGAAGCTAAGATTTTTAAAAGAAGATTTCAAATAACAAAAAAAGAATTATTAGAAAAATATAGTTATGATGAAGATATTAGAAAGAAAGATTCATCTTTAAAAAAGTTAAAATAGAAAAGAGTGGGGTTATGGTTGAAGAAATATTAAGAAAATATGGTTTTAATAAAGAAGAAAGAGAAAGGATAATTAATTCTTATCCATTAATTCGTGTAAAAGATGAAACGTGTGCTAATAATATAGAGAGAAATTTTAAATTTTTTGAGTCTTTGGGATATAAAAAAAGTGATATCATAAGGATTTTCGTTTCATGTCTTCCTGTTACTTCTCTTTCTTCTTCAAAATTGAAAGAAAAACTTGAAAATTTGCAAAAACTTGGTTATAGCGAGAAGGAAGCTATTAATATGACAATTCTTTGCCCAACTTTATTTTCATATGGTTATTCAAATATTAATAGTAAAGTTGAAGGTATGATTGGGTTAGGTTTTCCTAAAATGAAATCATTAAAAATGTTTTTATCTTTTCCAGCACTTTTTTGTTATAGTATGGAAAATGTTAAAAAGAAAATTAGCGATATGGTGGATTTAGGCTTTACTTTGGAACAAGTTAGAAAAATGGTTGTGAGATGTCCTCAAATATTTGGTCATGGTGTTTCTAATTTGAAGGAGAAAATTAACGGCCTTATTTCTTTAGGATTTTCTGAAAATCAAGCATTGAAGATGATTCCTTTGTATCCACAAATATTTACTAATAGTATTGATACGCTAAAAGATAAAATGGATGTTTTAGAAAGTCTTGGGATAAATAGAGATAAAGTTATTAAAATTGCTGCTGTGTGTCCAAATGTATTTAGTTGTAGTACTGAAAATATTAAAAATAAAATAGCTGAATTAAAGTTGATAGGGTATACAGACTTGCAAATTTTAGAAATGATTACTGTTTGTCCTACGTTACTTTCTTGTAGTATTACTTTAATGAAAACTAAAATAAAGGAAATTGAATTGTTAGGATATACTCATGAAGAAGTTTTAAGTATGACTAGTGGACTTGCTACTTTATTTGGTTATGATATAGATTCTACTAAAGAAAAACTATTATATCTAAAGTCAGTTGGATTAGGTGATATGTACTTGAGAAAACCTAAAAATTTAATGCAGGGAATTGATTTAACTTATGCGAGATTTCAGTTTTTAACTTTAGAAAAAGGCATTGATATTGGTAAGCGTTATGCTGATTATTTGTTTGTATCTTCAAAACAATTTAAACAAGCTTTTGGTATTGATAAAGAAGATTTACTAGAAAGATATAGTTATGATAAAGAAGTAAGACAAAAAAGAGCTAATCAAAAGAAATTAATTTAATTGATTAGTTCTTTTCTTTTGAGTAATAAAATAATAGGAAAGTATATTATTTTGTGTTACAATATACATATGTTCTATAAAGGAGTATGCTATATGAACGAATATGTTAAGGGAAATATAAAGAAAATAATTTATCGTAATGATAATGGATATACTGTTGGTGTTTTTAAGGTTAAAGATGCATCTTCTAAATATGAGCATTTTATTGATGTTTCAATATCTTTTACTGGATATTTTCATGAATTAAATGAATCTGATACGTATAACTTTTATGGTGGTATAGTAAATCACCCTAAATATGGTGAACAGTTTAATGTTGAATTATATGATATAGTAATGCCAGAAGAGAAGGATTCTATTACTGAGTTTTTATCAAGTGGTACTTTTAAAGGAATTGGGGAGAAGACTGCAGAGAAAATAGTTAATTTTTTAGGGGATGATGCTCTTAGGATAATAATAGAAAGCCCTAGTAATCTTTTACTTATTCCAGGAATTACTAAAAAACAAATAGATGTTTTACATAATACTCTTGTACAATATGAATCAAGTTATAATACGATACTTAAACTTAATGAAATGGGATTTGTTACTAGAGATAGTATGGTTGTATATAATAAATATAAAGGGAATACTATTAATGTATTAGAAGAAAATTTATATAGGCTTATTGAAGACATAAAAGATATAACTTTTAAAAAAATTGATGCGATTGCTTTAAAACAAAACTATGAGCGAACTGATAAAAGAAGAGTTAAAGCTTCGATTATTTATACAATGGAAGAGTTATGTAATGCTTTAGGACATAGTTATTTATCTATTGATGAAGTTTATAAGTATACAATTATGTTTTTAGGGAATAATTTGAAAGAAGAAGATTTTATCGAATCGCTTAATTCATTAATTCTTGAATTAAAAGTTATTAAAGAAGAAGAAAAGTATTTTTTAAGAAGTATGTGGGAAGCAGAGGATACTATTATAAAAAGAGTTATATATTTATCCAATAAAAAAGATAATGCTATTAAGGATATAGATAAATATATTAAAGAAATAGAGTATGATAATGATATTGTTTATAATAGTGAACAGTTACTTGCTATTAAGAGTTCTGTAGAGAAGAATTTCTTAATTATTACTGGGGGACCAGGTACTGGTAAGACTACTATTGTCTCTTCCATTCTTGATTTATATAAGAAAGCTAATAAGCTTACGTATGAGAAGTTAATTGAAGAAGTAGTGTTACTTGCTCCTACTGGTAGAGCTAGTAAAAGATTAACTGAGAAGACTCTTCTTCCTGCTTCTACTATTCATAGTTTTTTAAAATGGAATAAAGATTTAGATAAATTTGCAGTAAATGAATATAATAAGAGTGATGCAAAACTAGTTATAATTGATGAAGCTAGTATGGTAGATGTTCCTTTATTTCATAGTTTATTAAAAGGACTTAGACTTGATACTAAGATAATTATGGTAGGAGATTATAATCAACTTCCTAGTGTTGGGCCAGGTCAATTATTAAAAGACTTGATTGAATCTAATGTTTTAAATGTAATAAGTCTTAAGATGCTTTATAGACAAGGAGAGGACTCTAATATTATTACAATTGCACATGATATAAATAATGGTGTAGTAGAAGATGATGTTTTTCTTGATGGAAGTGACTTGAAGTTTGTAAAAGCAGAAAATAATATTATTAATGAGATTGGTAAGATAGGTAAAAAGTATAATGATTATGATTATAGGAATTTTCAAATATTAGTTCCTATGTATAAAGGAATAAATGGAATAGATAATTTAAATAAATATTTGCAAGATATATTTAATCCAGCATCTAAAAATAAAAAAGAACTTGTTGTTGGGGATGTTATCTATAGAGAACATGATAAGATATTACAACTTGTTAATATGCCAGAAGAGAGAATATTTAATGGTGATATTGGGATAATTTCTAAAATTGATAAAAAAGAAATTTTAGTTGATTTTGATACTAATCAAGTTAAGTTTACTCCAAGTAATTTTAATAAGTTTAAACATGGGTATGCTATTAGTATTCATAAGTCCCAAGGAAGTGAGTTTGATGTAGTGGTACTTCCTGTTGTGCCTGGATATACTAAGATGTTGTATAGAAAACTTTATTATACTGCTGTTACTAGAAGTAAGAAAAAGTTAATTATTGTTGGTGATATTAATTCTTTAAAATATGCAAGTAGTAATAATTCTCAAGATGTGAGAAAAACTACAATAAAAGATAAAATTGTTAAAAAAATAAGTATTTCTTAGTTAATGTTGTCAATAATAATAATGGTATTGTTAAATACCAGATCATATTTTTAAAAGAGGTGAAACTTTTGGATAAGGCATGGAAAATAATGGCTTTGATGGGTGTTGGATTTGGAGCTTTTATGATGTATAAGAAGTATAATCCAGAATGTGTTCATGATATTAAAACTACGATGGACAAATTAACTAAAAAAGCCGGTCAAAATATTGAAAATATGATGTAGTGAAAGAGCCAAAAATAAATTGGCTTTTTTCTTTGTAATTTTGTGTAAAGTTATTCTATTTTATTGTGTCAATTTATTTCTTCGTGCTATAATATAGGAAATAGGAGGAATGGTTATGCTTGGATTTAAGAAAAAAGATGATGAATTAGATGTTACATCTTTAAATGAACTAATAAAAAATGGTAAAAAAGTAGTGGCTATTCTTTTGGTATTAGGTATTGTTTGCTTAGTATATTTAGGTAGTTATTTATTAAAAGATTGGGGAATATTAAGTGGAATTTTAAATATTATAAAAATAATATCTCCATTATTTATTGGTTTAATAATAGCTTGGCTTTTAGATCCACTTGTTAGGTTTTTACAGAAAAAGGGTGCTAATAGAACTATAAGTACTGTTGGGGTGTTTGTAGGATTTTTATTAGTAATTGTTTTATTTTTTTCACTAGTAATACCTAGTTTGGTGGAACAGCTTCAAGATGCGATAGGAATTGTACCAGGAATTATTGATAATGCTAATAGTTGGATGACTAATTTCTTTGGAGAACTTACTGAACTTTATAACTATGATTTTTCTGTAGTACAAACAAATATTTATAATTCTTTTGAAAGTATTAGTGAGTCACTTACTGTTGGGCTTCCTACATTCTTAATAAATTTTGCATCTAGTATTTTATCTGGTGGGCTTAATTTAATAATTGGTTTATTAATCGGATTTTATATGTTATTTGATTTTAATAATGTTAGAAAAGAATTACTTAATTTTGTTCCAAAAAATGTACATAGTGATGTGATTGAACTTACAGATAGATTAAATGACTGTTTAAAAAATTATGTACAAGGAACTTTGTTTGTAATGGTTATATTATTTACTGTTCAATCTTTAGGATTTACACTGGCAGGTCTTAAAGCACCAGTTGTATTTGGAGCTATTTGTGCGGTTACTAATATTATTCCTTATATTGGACCATATATTGGAGGAATACCTGCAGTAATTGTTGGATTTACAATTAGTCCTTTAGTTGGAATACTTACACTTGTTGCAGTAGTAGTATCACAATTTTTAGAAAGTTATGTTTTAACACCAATAGTAATGAGTAAAACAATGAAGTTACATCCAGTAACAATTATCATTGGCCTATTGATTTTTAGTCATTTCTTTGGTATTCTAGGTATGCTTTTCTCAACACCGATAATTTCGTGTTTGAAGATAATATTTAATTTCTTTGATGAAAAGTATGAACTATTTGAAAAAATTCAAAATTAATAAGAGACGTTTGAAAAAGAGGAGTATAATTAATTAAAGTTATAGAGAGCTAATGGTTGGTGAAAATTAGTACTTTGATAGTTAGAAGGCTGCTTTGGAGTTTCTTTCGGGATAACCGTTATCTAATTAAGATCAAAGTAGGATGGTACCGTGATTATGTCACTCCTATAACTTTGGTCTTTTTTTATAATAAAAGGAGGATTTTATGAGTTTTAAGATTGCAATTGATGGACCTGCAGCAACTGGTAAATCAACTACAGCTAAAAGATTATCTAGAAAATTATCTTTTATTTATATTGATACTGGTGCAATGTATCGAGCGATGGGGCTATATTTTATAGAAAATAATATTTCATATGAAGATGAAGAGACTATTAATCAAGTGTGTGATGATATTGATATAGATATTTATTATGAAGATGATGAACAACATATTAAATTAAATGGTCGTGATGTAACAAAATTAATTAGGACTGAGGAAGTTTCTAAATATGCTTCTGTTACTAGTAGTTATTTGAAAGTGCGCGAAAAGCTTGTAGCACTTCAAAGAAAGTTAGCAGAGAAAAATAATGTAATAATGGATGGTAGAGATATTGGTACTGTTGTGTTACCAAATGCAGAGTTAAAAGTTTTCTTAACAGCAACTAGTGAAGAGAGAGCTAGAAGAAGATATGAGGAACTATTAAAAAAAGGACAAGATGTAACTCTTGAATCAGTAAGTCATGATTTAGAAGAAAGAGATCATAGAGATTCAACTAGAGCAAATAGTCCTTTAAGACAAGCGGATGACGCTATATTAATTGATACAACTAATTTATCTGTTGATGAAGTAGTAGAAAAAATAGAAGAATTATATAATGAGAAGAGAGGTAAATAAAATGAAGAAATTAACAAGTACAGAAATAAGAAATCTATGGCTTAACTTTTTCAAAAGTAAAGGTCATACAGTTATTGAAAGTGCATCATTAATACCAGAAGATGATGATAGCTTATTCTTTGTTAATGCAGGTGTTACACCATTAAAAAAATATTTTGATGGGTCAATTGTACCTGATAATAAAAGATTAACAAGTATTCAAAAGTGTATTAGAACTAATGATATTGAAAATGTTGGTGTTACAAAAAGACATCAAACATTCTTTGAAATGATGGGAAACTTTTCTATTGGAGACTATTTTAAAGAAGAAGCACTTGATTTTGCATATGAGTTTTTAACTAGTCCAGAATGGTGTGATATTCCTAAGGATAGAATATATGCAACTATTTATATGACTGATGAAGTTGCATTTAATAAATGGGTTAGTCTTGGACTTGATCCATCTCACGTTGTAAGACTTGCTGGAAACTTCTGGGAGATTGGAAGTGGACCATGTGGGCCTGATTCAGAGATTTTCTTTGATAGAGGAGAACGTTATGATAAAGATGGAGATGCATTAGAAAAGTTTAAAAATGATGAAGATCAAGAAAGATTCGTTGAAATTTGGAATAATGTATTTAGTCAATATAATTCTGAACCTGGAGTAGATAGAAGTTTATATAAAGAACTTCCTCATAAAAATATCGATACAGGTGCAGGACTTGAGAGATGGTGTTGTATATTCCAAGATGTTGATTCTAACTTTGATACTGATTTGTTTGTACCAATTATTAATAGAATTGAAGAAATTTCAGGAGTTAAATATAATGGTGAATCATCATTTAAAGTTATTGCAGACCATATAAGAGCAATTACAGTTGCATTATCTGATGGAGCTGTATTTGAAAATAGTAATAGAGGATATGTATTAAGAAGACTTCTTAGAAGAAGTGTTAGAATGGGAAGAAAACTTAATATAAATGAACCATTTATGTATAGACTTGTTGATGAAGTTGTTGCAATAATGGGTGAGTCTTATCCTAAACTTGTAGAGACTAAGAGTTTTGTTAAAACTTTAATATTAGATGAAGAAAACTTATTCCATCAAACATTAAGAGCTGGTGAAAGAAAGTTAATGGAACTTATTAAGGAATCTCATGATAAGAAAATTAGTGGGTATGACGCATTTAAGTTATATGATACTTATGGGTTCCCATTTGAACTTACGCTAGAATACCTTGAAGATGAAGGAATGACAGTAGATAAAGAAGAGTTTGAAAAATATATGGAAGAAGCTAAGAAAGTTGCTAAAGAAAGTAGAAAACAAGAAGCTAATATGAATATTCAAAATGAAGAATTATTAGCATTTACTTCTCCTAGTGAATTCTTATATGATGAAGTTGAACTTAATTCTAAGATAATAGGTATTGTAAAAGATGGTACTTTTGTAGATGAATTAACTGATGAAGGTTATGTAATCTTGGATAGAACTTGTTTTTATGCTGAAAGTGGTGGACAAGTTGCAGATTTAGGTGCTATAAAAAATGATAACTTTAAAGCTAAAGTCGTTGATGTTAAGAAAGCTCCTAATGGACAACATTTACATAAAATAGAAGTTGTTGAAGGTGTTGTTAAGGTATATGAAGACTGTAGTATAAAGATAATGGAAGAACGTAGAAAGAAAATTGCAATAAATCATAGTACAGTTCATATAGTACAAAAAGCATTACAAGATAATTTATCACAATCAATTCATCAAGCAGGAAGTTATGTTGATCAAGATAGATTAAGATTTGACTTTACTTTCTCTGGTAAGATTTTAGAAGAAGATATTATTAGAATTGAAGAAAAAGTTAATGAAGTAATAAGTGAACATATTGATTCAAATATATCTTATATGTCTCTTAATGAAGCTAAAGAAAAAGGGGCTATGGCATTATTTTCTGATAAATATAAAGATGTAGTAAGAGTTGTACAAATTGGTAGTTCATTAGAATTATGTGGTGGAACTCATATTAAGAGTACTGATGAAATTGAAAGATTTGCAATACTTAAAGTTGAATCTAAGGGAAGTAATCTTTATAGATTAGAAGGATGTACTAATGATATGGTACCTACACTTATTTCTGAGGCTGTTGCAAAGTATGTAGATGAGATAAAGAATTTATTAGAAAAAGCTCATAATATTTTAGCAAAAGCTAAAGAAGAAGGTATTGAATTAGAGTTTGATATTGTACTTGATCAAGAAGGATTATCTTCATATAAAGATGTTGTATATAATAAAAATCAATTAGAATATATTCAAACTGAAGTAAGAAATTTAGAAAAGAAATATAATGAAGAAAAATCTAAAAAGATTGATTATAAATTAGATGATTATTTAGCTAATAAGAAAGAAATTTCTAAAGTAGATACAATTATTATGGAAGTATCTAATATGGAAATGGGTGTTTTAAAAGATATTTGTGATAAGTTAATTAATCAAATGAAAAAGGGAATTGTTTTCTTTGCTAATGTTAAAGGAGATAATGTTAATTTCTTATGTAAGTGTAGTTCTGATGTGAAAGTGTCAGCTGGTCTTTTAGTTAAGAAAGCTGCTATTATGGCTAATGGTAATGGTGGAGGAAGTCCTACTTTTGCTCAAGGCGGAGGAACTACTACAGATAACTTAAAAGATATATTTAAAGCAGTTGAAGATGATATAAAAGAAATTAATGAATAAAGAATATAAATATCTTGGTGGTGTGATAATGAAAAATATTAAAAATATATTGTTTTGTGGTCTATTGATGTTATGTTTTGTTCCAAAGATTGTTAATGCAGATGTTGCTAATTTAGAATATCATTTTCAAAAGATTGCTAAATTAGGGGATGAAGTAACTTATACTTTCTACTATGGTGGATTAGATATTGGAGAATATGAGTTCTTTGTAAATTATGATAAGGAATATTTAGAATTAGTTGATTCTAATAATGGTTCTTATTATTCTGGTGCTTGTGCTGGTAGTGTTACAACTATTAATGAGATGGATGGTAAAATAACTATTAGTCATCCATCTGGTGCTTGTCAAGGACCAGTAGAATTAGTATTTAAAACACTTAAAGAAGGAAAGACTAAGTTAGAAGTTACTCCAGGTGAGAATACCGGGTTTTTGAATCAAGAGCAAATTGTTGAAGATGTTGAAACAGAGATTATTAATACTAATTTAGAATGTCCAGAATGCGAAAAATGTGTAGTTTGTGAAGAATGCAAGGAATGTGATTCAACAGATAGTATGGCGTTATATGTGCTTGCTGGTAGTTTTTTAGTTTTAGCATTATTCTTTTTGGTTTTTACTATAGTAATATCAAAGAAAAAGAATTCTAAATAATAATTAATAAAAGTTACTCAAAATTTATGAGTAGCTTTTTTATTTAATATATTGTCATTTCTAGTATGAATTGATATTATAAAATTAATTTGGGGGATGTATATGGAACTTAAAAATTTTACTGATGAAGAAATTTTACAGCTTTTTAATTTAATTGGATTAAGTGAAAGCGAATGTGATTTTGATTATAGACATTATGAAGATGGTAGTGATATAGAGAAATTTATGGATCTTTATATGTTATTATTTTCTAAATATAACTTATCTAAATCTTCACAAGATATAGCAGCACGATATAGTTTGTTACTTTTGCTAATTAAAAACGATTTTTGGTTTACTGATGGGGTATTTAATCAGGATATGTATGAGTTTGCAATGAATATTTTAGGAGATGTTACTTCTTTAAGTGTTGTAAAAGAAAATGATCCTAAGTTAAATTTTGAAAGAACAAGTGAACTTATAAATGCTGCTCTTGGTGGACTTTGTTCCTGTAATCCACTTTTATTAAACCTTGTAGTAAGTAATTTAACTCCTTCAGAGTTACTTACAAAAAAGGCTAGATTTATTGATTTAGAAATTGATCAAGAAAGAATTCTTTATGAATTAATAATGTTATCAAGGCTTTCTGATATTGGAGAAGATTATGATATATTTGATGAAAATAATAAAATTTCAGAAAAGAAGTTACTTAATGTCATAAAAAAAGCTTATAGAAAACAATTGGAAATTAATAATCGTACTAGTTCAGAGGAAAAGACTAGTGATGCATTTTTTATTAAAAAGAATCATTCAAGTGAAGAGAAGAAAAGTTTGATATTTAGAAGACCAACTATAAAAGAATTAAATAGTGATTAGTATAAAATTAATTAAATCTTCCATAATATGTATGGAGGATTTTTTATGGATGAGACGAATGAACTATTAGAATATATTTATCAAGATTGTGAAATGGCTACGACAACACTTACGGAATTATTAAAACAGTTACAAGGAAAAGATAATAAGATAAAAAGAACAGTTGAAGATATTTTAAAAGAGTATGAGAAGTATTTAAAAGAATCAATTAAGTTATTGAAAGCACATAAGATAAAACCAAAGAAACTTGGTATGATGGCTAAAATGGGTGCTAAAGCAGGTATTAAGACAAATGTTAAGAATGATAATAGTGATTCTAAGATAAGTGATGTTGTAATACAAGGTTTAGTTATGGGAATAATAGATATTAGTAAGAGAATAGATGATTTTGAGAAGGAAGCTAATAAAGATATTGTTAAGCTTGCTAATAGACTGTTAGAGTTTCAAGAAAGTAGTGTAGAAAAACTTAAAGAATATTTATAAAAGAGAAGAAAGCATAATATGGTGTAATAATATTATAAAGAAGTTAGAAGATAAAGATATAAAGTCTTTATCTTTTTTTATGTAATGAATTGTTCACATGTTTATTTTCTAATTTATGTGTAATAAGTATTATGATATAATAAGTATATACAAATATTAAAAAAACAATTTAATAATGACGGTGATGTAGTAGGTGGATTTATGAGAAGATATGTGCTTTTGATTGTCTTTCTAGTATTATTAGTATTCGTGATGTTATTACATATTACTAAAGATACACCATTTGACTCAATTTATGAAAAAAATATAATTGGAAATGCGACAAATAATATTAGTAATCGCGGTAAAGTTGCTGTTCAAGGGGACTGGGTATATTATTATAATGCTGATTCTAACTTTTTTAATCCTGAGGGGTTATATAGAATAAGGAAAGATAATAGTGGTTTGGCTTTGATGGATAACGGAAGTATTAGTTTTATCAACGTTGTTGGTGATTGGGTGTATTATGTTAAACATACTACTGCTGGAAAAAGAATAACATATTCTTACTTATATAAAATTAAGTTGGACGGTTCTTGTAAGAAAAAAATTGCAGATAATGCTTCTTATGTTCATGTAGTTGATAATAAAATATATTATTCAGTAAGTGTGGATGTATTAGGTGGGATGGATGGAATAGAACTCAATTTTCCAATTGATGATATTGGTAATATATATCAGTGTGATTTAGATGGAAAGGAGTGTATTAAAATTGCAAGTAGGAAAGATGGCGGCTTTTTACATATATTAAATGATTATGTTTATTATAATGTTGGAAAGCATTGTTATAGGATGAACCTTTTTGATAAAAAAACTGAATATGTGACAGATGTTGCTTGGCATGTTATTGTATCTGATGATGCAATATATTACGTTAGCTATGATGAATCTACTATCTTTAAATATGATATTGTTCAACAAACAACTAGTGAGATAGCAAAAAATGTTGAAAGAGTTAATTATATGATAGTAATCAATGATAAACTGTATTATAGAAATGGCATTGGTAATTCGTTACAAGTACTTGATTTGTATACTTTAGAAACAGACGAATTATTTATAAGTGGTGATATATATTCTTTTGATAATGAACCTTATGTATTTTATAATAATAAATTGGAAAAATTAGATTTAGAATTTTAAAAAATATTTGACGGAGGAATAAAATGGATTTTTTTGATATATATAATTCGATAAAATATTTTTGTGGAGATATTGATGCTTTAATGTTGACTTTTAATAATCAAATAAGTAAAGAAAAACTAGAAGAATTATTAAAATATTATTCTTCAATTGATTATGAAGAGGCAATGAATAAAGTAATATTGAAAAATAAAGATAAATTTGAAGAATATATGGATAGTTATTTAAAAAAAGAAAATAAAGATTCTTCTTATTTTATGCAAAGTGAATTGTATAAAAATCATCCATTTTTCTCCAATGATATTACTGAAATAGAAAGAAAAAAATATTTTTTTGAGTTCGTTGGAGATGTAGAAAAGGTAAATGATCCGTTCTATAAAGATGTGATTATAAAAAGGATATTTTCGTCTTTTATATATAATACTGATTATGAATTAGAATACGATTATTATTGTGAATGTCTAGCGATACAAGCACTAAAAGAATGGTGTGATAAGAATGATATAAAATATAATCATTTTAATGATGCTAGAAAAGATATAATTGCATGTGGAGATTATAATAAATCAATAGAGATAAAATATAAAGATTCTAAAATGCGTAATTATAAAGAAATATTCGGTTTAGATATAAGTAATGATGAGCGATGCTTTCATTTTGTATTCAAGGAGTATGATGATCAATATGTTACTGAAAGCGTATATTTAGGTGCTAAGGTATATGATCAGCTGAAACAAGTTGCAAGTGAGAGTGGATTATTTGTAAGAAAAAATGAAATTGATTTAGAAGTAAGAAAGTATGTATCTGATTATAAATATATTTTCGATTATACTTATTCAGAATTATACATGATATATAATAAAACATTAGGCACTTATAATAAAATTGGTTTTTGTAATAAAAGACAGGAAATACTAATAATGTCATTTGATGACCGTGAAGAGCGTATTTTTTTTAAAAATGTTTTTATTAATAAGTAATTAAAAAAATATAGTGGTGATAAAATGGAAGTAACTTACATGTTAATTGTAAGTACAATGGTATGTGTTTAAAGAATCTCTTTTAATGAGTAAAATGGAGGAATAAAATGGATTTTTTTGATGTATATAATTCGATAAAATATTTTTGTGGAGATATTGATTCTTTAACATTGACTTTTAACAATCAAATAAGTAAAGTAAAGTTAGAAGAATTATTAAAATGTTATTCTTCTATCGATTATGAAGAAGCAATGGATAAAGTAATATTGAAAAATAAAGATAAATTTGAAGAATATATGGATAGTTATTTAAAAAAAGAAAATAAAGATTCTTCTTATTTTATGCAAAGTGAACTGTATAAACGCTATCCATTTTTCTCCAATGATATTACTGAAATAGAAAGAAAAAAATATTTTTTTGAGTTCGTTGGAGGTGTAGAAAAGGTAAATGATCCGTTCTATAAAGATGTGATTATAAAAAGGATATTTTCGTCTTTTATATATAATACTGATTATGAATTAGAATACGATTATTATTGTGAATGTCTAGCTATACAAACAGTAAAAGAATGGTGTGATAAGAATGATATAAAATATAATCATTTTAATGATGCTAGAAAAGATATAATTGCGTGCGGAGATTATAATAAATCAATAGAGATAAAATATAAGGATTCTAAAATGCGTAATTATAAAGAAATAATCGGTTTAGATATAAGTGATGATGCAAAATGTTTTCATTTTGTATTCAAGGAGTATGATGATGAATATATTGATGAAGATGTTTATATAAGTGGTAAATTATATGAACAATTGAAACAAGTCGCACGTGAAAGTGGATTGTTTGTAAGAAAAAATGAAATCGATATAGATGTGAGAAAATATATACCTAATTATAAATATAGTTTTGATTATACTTATTCAGAATTATACATGATATATAATAAAACATTAGGCACTTATAATAAA
Organism: Bacilli bacterium; assembly: GCA_017625395.1. Classification (GTDB taxonomy): domain Bacteria; phylum Bacillota_I; class Bacilli_A; order RF39; family UBA660; genus RUG13868. The sequence goes on from JAGALD010000005.1 coordinate 14,946, forward strand.
ATTGGCATTTGTGGTAAAAGGCAAGAAATAATAATAGTTTCATTTGATGATCAGGAAAGAAGTATTTTCTTTAAAAATGTTTTTATTAATAAGTAATTAAAAAAATATAGGAGATAATATGGAACAAAAGAAAATTATAAATAATTTATATGAGATTTATGGTAAGGACAATGCAAAATTTTATAGTGACATTTTACAAAAAACAGAAGATGAATTATTAGATTATTATTGTAATAATGAGTCATATGAAAATTTATTCTTTTGTCAATGCGGTCCAAAGTTTGCTTGGGATATAGAAGCAAAAATATTGACCAAAAGAGGATATCCGTTAGTAGAAGATGTGATTGAAAAGTTATTTGAATGGCTTCAAGATTTAAATTGGCCTGGAGCTGATATTATATTTGATTTTTTGTTAGAATTACCAAGTGATGTATTTAATTATTATTTTCAACTTGCCATTGATAAAGCTAATGCAACAAATGATGAAGATTGGATTATTAATTTAGGATATTTGAATAAATAAATAATATATTTAAGTAAAATTTAGAATAATATAAGAAATGAATATTTAAAAAGTGGTTTAATTAATATGTTTAGCTACTTGAATGAATTATATTTCGTGATTTGTTTTCTAATAATTGGAAAAATATTGAGTTTAATGAATATTCTACAGCAATAGAAGATTATTTTTCAAAATACACATTATTATTTTTGAATTGTGTTTATTTTGAGGAGTTATCCTTTGATATTTGGAGTAGAGGAAAAGTTATATGTAACGGAGGATTTAAAATGAAAAAAGAAAAAAACGATATATTATATAGTGTCAATGTAGAATTATCAAAAGAAAAATATAAAGCAATGACTAAATTTATTTCCTTTTCTAAGTCTTTGTTTGTTATTATGTTGTTTAGGATGTCTATTATTTTAATGTACTTTGTTTTTCTTTATTTTAACGATTCGCAAAAAAGAATATATGAACCTATTATAATATTTATAACATTATCGATTATTGTGTATATAGTTAGCAAAAAAACTAGAAAATATGCTGAAAAAGAATATAACTGGTTGGTAAAAAAGGGAAAAATTGATGTTGAATATGAACTTATTTTCTATAAAAACTATTTAAAAAAAGAGGGTTATATTTCTCCAGTAAAAGTAAAATATAGTGATTTAATAAATATTGTTGAAACTGATGATATGTTTTATTTATTTGTTGAAAAAGATAATTCAATTATTATTGATAAGAAAAATTGTGATGAGGAATTGATTGAATTTATTAGAAATTCTAATGAGCAAGTATATAAAAATAAAATGGGAAAAAAGAAATATAATCTAAAACAAGAGAAAAATTTTAATCGAGAAGTTGTTAGCAAAGTTCTTATAATCTTATTTATTATGAATATATTAGCTTTTATAATTGCTCCATATGTTTGGGCGGCTATGTGTGAAAAGTCGGTTGGAATATTAGCTATTACTTATACATGGGTTTATTATTGGTTTTTGCCACTACCAATTTTGTCATTTATTCTTGGGGTGAAATTTAACAAAAGAAGAATTAAATGTAAAAAAAATATAGTGATTGGAATTATAGGATTTTTAATATTTATATCACTTGGAGCATCTGCTGATAGTTTTAATACTAATTCCAAAAGAGACTATAAAGAAGCAATTATGTATGAAGAAATAATTGATGCAAAATTACCAAGTAGTGGAACATTTTATAAAGTCGTGTGGGATAAAAGTAATTTTCAAGAACACAATTCCAATTATTTGCTATTTGAAGATAAGGAATTTGAGCAGTTTTATAAAGATATAAATGAAAATGCTAATTGGGTTGCAAGAAGTGAAATACCTGATAATTTGAAAAGATATATTCCGGGGATATTAGTTTGTGAATCATCGATAAATGATTGTCATTATTCTATTTATGTAAAAGAAACAGATGAATATAATAGTATTCCAACTGTAAGTGGAATATATCATATGTATGCTATGATGTATGATAGAAATAAGCAATATATTCAAATAGATGGTTATGTCATTGAATTATAAAAAAAATATATAAAATTTTGATTATTTCTACATAGAAAATTGGTTATGGAAACAATGTCTGATAGATTTATACCTATTCAATTGGATAATGAAAATAGCATACGATTTAATAATTTATTTTTGGATATTTTGTATATGTAATATATATTAATATATTATGTTGGAGGGAAATATATGAAAAACGTAAAAAGATTAATAATGATAGTAGGAATAGCTAATTTTTTACTTTTTATATTGATTATAGTAATACCTAATACGATACAATATAAATATTTAAAAATAATAGATGGTACGAAAGCACTGATTCTTTTATTATTTTCTTTTTTACCATTTTATATTACAATTTTAGCATTAAAAATAAAAAAAACGCAAAAACAGAAAATCATTGAACTTGATGGAAAAAAGATAGTTGGTATAATGTTTTTTTGTTTCCTTTCGTTTGTTAATCTAATAATAATAAGGTATTTGTATGTTGATGTGTTCGAAAGTCAAACAACGTGTGTTGATAATTATCTTCTATTAGACAATGGATTTAATGATGCAGATATTTCTATATTTCCTAAAATTATTCCGAAAAATGCACAAAATGTTAAGTATAGTTATAGGTATAGAACGATAGATGGAAATTATTGGGATAGTGATTTTGATTTATATCTAGAAATGAGTTTGTCGGATGATGAATATCTTAAAGAAAAAGAGAGGATAAAATTAATAACAAACTATGAAAAAATAGAAAATGGATATTATTTGAATAGCAGTGAAGAATACATTAAACTTTATAAAAAAAATGGAACTCTATATGAATTAAAAAAAGAAAATAATTATTATTTTGTTTCCTTTTTTGATGATGAAAATAAAATAATTTATAATTTTAGTTTTGGATATATTAAACCTTATTTTATATCAATTAATGAGAAAAATATACATTGTGAAGTTGGGATTTGCAAAATTCATAATAAAATTTAACTAATTGTCTAGTTATTATTATTTTAGTATTTAACTTAAATGTAAATGTGTAATATTAAGGTACTGTATCGATTAATATTTGGAAAATGAGAGTAGCGATTTGAAATACTAAATAAAAAAGATCGTGTTTTTAGGGATGAAAGAATATTGCAATCTTTTCATGATGAATGTTTGGAAGTTGTTAAGATTATAACAAGAAAAATGTTGTTTTTGTTTTAGGTGATTTCATTTTTAATGATTGGGGGAATATTGGATTTAATGAATATTCTACAGCAATAGAAGATTATTTTTCAAAATACACGGTATTATTTTTGAATCGTGTTTGTTTTGAGGAGTTATCCTTATGAAATCAATGTTAAGGAGAAAACTTTTCTCTTTTTTCTTTTCCCATAATTTCCCATAATTTTTAAATAATTTAACTACATTTATTTTGTATACTGAAAATGTAAGGAGATGATGGTATAAGATAGAAGAAAAATTAAATTAATATAACATAAAATTATTCGAAATTTATACATATAAA
>JAGALD010000064.1 GCA_017625395.1 Bacilli bacterium
GAGGCATCAAAAGAATTGTATCCTGTTGAAATTGAATATTCTGGTGTTGGAACAAAAGTTATTGAACAGTCACCAAAAGCAGGAGAAAAAATTGATGTTAATAGTAAAGTTAGGTTATTGTTAGGAGAGTAATTAACAGTTATTTATATTTTATCTTTAATATACTTTAATAATTTTGTTTTTTTTGTGTTATTATTATTTTGAGGTGTAGTTTATGAAAAAGAGTTTAATAGGGGCATCCCTTATTACTGTTACACTACTTTATGGAGTGTTAGCAGCTGTTCTTATTTTAATATCAATATTATTGGGAATTGATGTTATTTATGCTTTAGTTATAGGAATTGTTGCATTGATATTACAATTTTTCTTATCACCATTGATTACTGATTTTACAATGAAATTTTTCTATAAAGCTAAATTTGATCAAAAAATGCCTGAATATATGGAAAATTTTATTGTTTCAGTTTGAAAAAAATATAATATGAAATATCCAAGAATAGGATATATTGATGATGGTGCTCCTAATGCATTTACTTATGGATGGAGAAAAAATAATACAAGAATAGTTCTTACAAGGGGAATTTTTGATTTATTAACTCCAGAGGAAGCTATGACTGTTGTTGCACATGAATTAGGTCATGCAACTCATTATGACATGGCAGTTATGACTTTTGCACAATTAGTTCCAATGGTTTTATATGCTATCTATGAAGGTACAACAAAGAATGTATCTGATGATGATGATAGTAAGGCTGCAGTTTTAGGGTATGTTGCATATGTGTTATATGTTATTGCTCAATATATAATATTATGGCTATCTAGATCAAGAGAATATTATGCAGATGCCTTTGCAATAGAAGAGACCAAAAATCCAAATGGACTTGCAAACGCTTTAGTTAAGATTGGTTATGGATTAAGTACTAATCCAAGTACTCAAAAGTCTAAATCTAATGCTTTAGGTATTTTTGATACAAAAGCTTCTAAAGCTTTGGCTGTAACTAGTTATGAAAATGGAAATATTTCTTCTAATCGTATAAAAGAGGCAATGAAATGGGAACAATGGAATGTTTGGGCAAAATTTTATGAGATTCAATCAACTCATCCATTAATTTCAAAAAGACTATTAAAAATTTCAGATAGATCAAATGAATTTAATCAAGAAAGATTTATTACTTTTGATTTTAAGAAACCTGAATCATTTGTTGATGATTTCTTTAAAGAATTAATAATTTGGCTTTTACCAGTTTTATCATGTGTTTTCATAATTGTTATGTTTTCTTTAACTTTGATTTTCTCTATTAGTTTTGAGAATGTTGTTTTAGTTATAGGCATTGGTGTTTTATGTCTTGGAATTTCATCTTTAATTAAACTAAGTTTTTCATATAAAGATAAAAATTACAATTCTAGAACTGTTGATTCTCTTCTTGGAGAAGTAAAAGTATCTGGAGTAACTAGTATTCCCTGTGTTTTAAATGGTACTATTATTGGTAGAGGTGATCCTGGTTTTGTTTTAAATGAAGACTTTGTGTTACAAGATCAAACAGGAATCATTTTTTTAGATTATAATCAAGTATTAGGTATTATTAACAAAATAAATGCATTGTTTAAATCTAAACAATATTTGAATAAAAATGTTTCTATTAAAGGTTGGTATAGAAGGTCACCTGTTCCATATGTGGAAATATATGAAATGATAATAGATGGTAAAACAAAGAAGTGTTATACTTATTTGGTTAAGAAAATATTTAGTTGGTTAGCAATTTTTGCAGCAGTTGCAATGATAGTAATACCATTATTTATGTAAAAAGAGGATGTTCCTCTTTTTATTTTTGTGTTATATTTAATATATGTTACACAATAAAAAGTGTAAGGAGGATATATGAAGGTTTTATATAATGGTAAAGAAATAGAAATTAATACTGAACTTGAAAAAGGTGAAGTGGAACTTGATTTAGTTGAAGAAGAAAATTCTAATTTAGAAGATACAATTGAATTAGAATCAATTAAAGATTTGAATAATAATTTGGAAGATACAAAAGAATTTTATTTTTTAGGGGATGGATCTCGTGAATAATATAAGTAATCGTTATAAGAGAATGGATGACTTTATACAAAGATGGAAGCAGATAGCTTTAGAGAATCCTAATGTTTCGTTTGATGATGTTGCTATTCAAAATGCTATTTATAGTGATCTTGTAAGGATTGGTGTTAGTGACTCAGAAAGAAAGCATGATTTATCTCATGAAGGTGTTTTTCAAAGATGGGTAGATGATTTTGCTTCTGTTTCTAATATTGATGTTTTTGTGGCTGATGATTGGCAATATTTTTGTCAATTTATAAATAGGAAAAGTGAAGTTGTTGGGCCTGAAAGGGAAGCTATAAAAGTTTACATTCCATTAGATAGAATGCATGTTGAAAATGGTGCAAAAATGATATTTTCTTTTCTTGCTAAAAATAATATTGCTCACGCTTCCAAAGTTGGAAAAAATATTAGATTTGATGATATAGTTGTCAGATTGTCTAGTGAAGAAGATGCTAGACAGTTATTAAGTTTTGTAGATAGTGTTCCGTATTTAAAAGAAGGAATGCTTGAACCAAATCCATTTGCTTTTAATAATCAAAGTATTGCACTTGTATGTGATAGAAAACTTTCATATAATTCTACTATTTCTTCACTTATTTCTGCTTATTTGAGTCAAAAAAAATCAAATAATGATTTAAGTCGTGCTAGTTTAACTGATTTTGTTAGATTTTCATATAATTATTATGACGAAAGATTTGAAAGATTTGAAAAATTAGATGAGACAATGGAACGATTTGGAATTATTGACCGTGGAAATGGTCAAGAGACTAATTCTGCAGTGATAAATACTAAAGAGGTTATTAATTTGTTTTTAGCTAGTATGCAACCAATGTTTTATTATAGAAATTATGCTGAGGAATTTAGAAAAAGAAGAGAAAACATTTCTTTTAAAAAAGAAGTGTTAGAATTGCAACATTTAAGAGCAAAGAGAAAAATGTTAGAAAATCATCAAGGTACATCGTCTAGCTTAGATGATACGATTGTAGATGATAGTTTCTTTTATAATCAAATCCTTATGGAAACTGTTAATACTATGACAGAGAAATATAATAAAAAAAGAGCTCTTAGTTCAATTGATACATATTTGTTAACTGGAAGTGCTTCAGTTTTAACAAGAGACAATGATATTAGAACTAGAATTACCTCATCAAATTTTAGAAATTATTTTAATTCTTTGTTTAGGGAACATGATGTTTCTTGTAAAGATTATTATTCTATGATGCTTTTAGATAAAGGTAAGGAAGCTGATTATTTAAAAAATGCTGTTTTAGATACTTATGATAAATATGATGGTAAGTGTGTAAATGGAAAAGCTATTATTAATGGTAAAAATTTGGTGGCGTCTGCAATAAGTAAAATTGTTGTAAATGGTGATTTTGGTGGAATTACAAGAGATAATAATAACCGAGAACAATTACAAAAACATGTTTTGCCTGAAGAAGTATTGAAAATTATGCAATCGAAGACAAATATGTTTACAGAAAGAAAATCTTTAAATGAAGTAGAAGTTAAAATGTTAGGAGAAGCATATTTAAGTAGTGTTTTAGATGAAAGAAAAAATAAAATAAATGGAAAAGGTGTTGCATAAATTAAATATATTTTACATATTAAACAGTAAATAAGTAAAAAATGTATGACAAAGTTATATACTTATAGTATAATCGATAGAGACTTACGAGGTGAATTTAATGGGAGTTTTATTGTTAACTAAATCTGTATTTGCAATAATGATTGGATTTTTGGCTGCGATTGTTTTTGGACTTGTTTTAATTCCAATATTAAGAAGAAAGAAGATTGGGCAAAGAATAAGTATTTATGTGGGAGATACTCATAAGAAAAAGGAAGGTACTCCTACAATGGGGGGACTTATATTTGTAATTCCAACTGTTTTAGCAACTTTGTTGTTGCTGCTGACTGGTAAGATTGAATTTACGCCAAATCTTTTAATTATTTTGTTTGTATTTGTTGGGTATTCATTTATTGGATTTTTGGACGATTATTTGAGTTTAAAAAAGAAAAATAATGAAGGATTAACCACATATCAAAAATTATTTTTACAACTTATTGTTGCATTGGTATTTTTTTGGCTTTATATGCAAAAAGGTGGGGAGACTGCTTTAATAGTATCAACACTTGGAATTCATATAGAAATGGGTTGGTTTTATGGAGTGTTCTTGCTATTTATATTAATTGGTGCTAGTAATGCAGTTAATTTGACTGATGGACTAGATGGTCTTGCTGGTGGGTTATCTGCAATTGCATTTATTGCATTTAGTTTGATTTCACTTGCTGTTGGATTTGAAGAGATAGGAATATTTAGTTTTATTCTTACTGGAGCACTAATGGGATTTTTAATATTTAATACACATCCAGCTAAGATTTTTATGGGAGATACAGGGTCTCTTGCACTAGGCGCTGTTATGGCAGCTGTTGCTATTTTAACTCATAGAGAAGTTACTTTATTAGTTGTTGCAAGTGTTTTTGTAATAGAAACATTAAGTGTAATATTACAAGTTATTTGGTTAAGAGTATTTAAAAGAAAATTGTTTTTGATGACTCCACTTCATCATCACTTTGAAAAACTTGGATGGATTGAAACTGATATAGTAAAATTATTTTGGGTTATAGGGCTTATGCTTACTATGGCAGGAATATTTTTTGGAGTTTGGTTATAAGAATCATTTGATTCTTTTTTTTTATGCATTAATACCAATATCATGATATAATGTTTATATGATAGAGAATAGAGGTGCTTTATGGACTTAAGAGAAATTTCAGAGTTTTTTAGAGATTTATCAATTTATGTAATAACATTTGTTGTGATTGCTTTAATTTTTATATTTGTCGTTGCATTACAACCAATTGCAGGAAATTCTATGGTTCCTACATTGCAAGAGGGAGACGTTGTTCTTGTATCTAAATTTTCATATAGATTTTTCGATATTAAAAGAAATGATATTGTAACTTTAAGTGTTAATGGAAAATCTTATGTAAAAAGAGTTATAGGATTACCTGGTGAAGACATAAAATTTATTAAGAATATATTATATATTGATGATAATCCTTTTACTGAGAATTTTTTACCAAAGGATACAGCTACTAGTGGTTTTACGCTTGAGGATGTGTGCAAGGAAAATGAGTGTCCTGATGGTAAAATTCCTGATGGAAAATACTTAGTATTAGGTGATAATAGACCTGAATCTGAAGATAGTAGAACTAAAACATTTGGGCTTGTTAGTAAAGATCAAATAAAGGGGAAGGTATTCTTTAAAATTTGGCCTTTAAATAGGCTGGGAAAATTAAATTAAGAATTTAAGGAAAAATCTACCGAAATATATAAAATTCTTTTAAAAAGAAAATTAAATTTTGTTGTATAAAATCCGATAATATGGTACAATATTGTCGAATTTATGCATATAGGTTCAAAAAAGGCTTTTTTGTGCTATTTTGAAAGGAGTTGATGTGTGTATGTTTAATAAGAAACGTATACTAGTATTTGTGGTATTTATCTTGTTTATGTTTTTGTTCATCACATTTGCAGGTGGAACACCACAAAATCAAGCAATAGCAACAAGGCTTGTAACCTTCATAGATGGTTATGATAATACACAAATAAGCCAACAAAAAGTTGTTGTAGGAGAGGATGCTGAAGTACCAGAAGATCCAAAACATGATGCTATGGTTTTTGCTGGATGGTATTTGAAAGAAGACAGAAAAGTAGAAGTAACTGACTTTACAAATATTTTGAAAGATTTAACTGTAGTAGCAGAGTATGCAGCGGATAGAAATAGAAATGGTATTGATGATGAGAAAGATCAGTATTTTACTGTTAGATTCGTAGATACTTATAATAATTCTATACTTAGTACTCAAAGAGTTCTTGTGGGAACAAATGCTAATGCTCCACGTATACCAAGACATAATGGTATGACTTTTGTTGGATGGTCACGTGGTTATACAAATGTAAGAGCTAATATAACAGTTAATACTGTTTATCGTGCAACTACAGTTGTAGAAGAAGTGAAGTCTTATAGTGTAACTTTCATTGATGGTGAAACTGATGAAGTTATTGAAACAGTTAAGGTAAATGAAGGGCTTAGTGCAACAACCCCTGAACCACCAAAACATGATGGTCGTGTTTTTGATTATTGGGATGGAAATTACTCTAATGTTTTAAAAGATGAAACAGTTAAAGCAGTGTATGCTCTCGATGTCAATGAAAATGGAGTTCCTGATTATCAAGAAAATAAGTATGCAGTAACTTATGATAAGGGATTAGAAGGTGTTTCAGGAGAAGTTCCAGTTGATGAAAATAAATATTTAGAAGGTCTTAAATATGTTGTTAAAGATAAGAATACTTTATCACTTGAAAAGGCTGTATTCCTAGGATGGAGTGAAGAAAATCCTAATAAATTAATTCTTACTCTTGATGAAGAAACTGCTTTAGTATTAGCAAGACCAGAAGCTGAATTAACAATTGGAGCAGAAAATGTTGAATATTATGCAGTATGGGCTGTTGATAATAATGGAAATGAAATTCCAGATTATAATGAAGATAAATTTACTGTAGAATTTATCGTAAAAGATGAACATAAAGATTTAGTTGAAGGAACATTGAAGTTTGAAGAAATTCTAACTGGAATGAAATTCTATGATGAAGTAAAAGTTCCAACAATTAAAGAAGTTAAAGATGATGAGTTAGCATTTGATAAATGGAATCCAGTATTACCAGAAGAAGATGCTACAGTAACAGAAGGA
>JAGALD010000006.1 GCA_017625395.1 Bacilli bacterium
AATTGATGCAACTATAAAAAGAATTGATTCTCCAAATTGTACACTTGATACATTAATGGGGATTGTTAAAGGTCCTGATTTTCCAACAGGCGCAATAGTTGAAGGAATTGATGGAATAAGAAAAGCTTATGAGTCAGGGCGTGGAAAAGTAATCATAAAAGCAAGAACTTCGTTTGAAGAATCAAAAGGAAAACTTGCACTAATTATTACTGAAATTCCATATGAAGTAAATAAAGCACAATTAGTAAGAAAAATAGATGAAATAAGAATTGATAAAAAAGTAGAAGGAATCCTTGAAGTTCGTGATGAATCTGATAGAGATGGATTAAGAATTGCAATAGATTTAAAGAAAGATTGTAATAAAGATGTAATATTAAATTACTTATTAAAAAACACTGATTTACAAGTTTCTTATAACTTTAATATGATTGCTATAGTAAATAGAGCACCTAAACAATTAGGACTTGCAGCAATATTAGATGCATATATTGTTCATCAAAAAGAAGTGATTATTAAAAGAACTAAATTTGATTTAGAACATGCAAAAGCAAGACTTCACATTGTAGAAGGATTAATTCGTTGTCTTTCAATATTAGATGAAGTAATAGCTGTAATTAGAGGAAGTAAAAATAAAAGTGATGCAAGAGAAAATCTTGTTAAAGAATTTGGATTTACTGAAGCGCAAGCAGAAGCAATTATTACATTACAATTATATAGATTAACAAATACAGACGTAACACTATTAGAAGAAGAACTTAAAAATCTTAAAGCTATGATTGAAGGATTACAAGCAATTTTAGATGACGAAAACGTTTTGAAAAATGTCATGAAAGATGAACTAAGAAAAATAAAAAAAGAATATGCAACAGCAAGAAAAACAGATATAAAAGATGAAATAACAGATATTAAAATAGATAGTATCGATATGATTACTAAAGAAGATGCAATTGTTATGGTAACAAAAGATGGATACATTAAAAGAACATCATTAAGAAGTTATCAAGCAAGTGGAGACGATATACCATTAAAAGATAATGATTATGTTTTAGGACTATATGAACTTAATACTTTAGATGTATTGTTATTATTTACTAATTTAGGAAATTATTTGTATATTCCAGTTCACACAATTCCATCACTAGTATGGAAAGATTTAGGAAAACATGTAAGTAATTTAATAAAATTAGAACAAGATGAAGAAATTATTTCTGTAGTACCAGTAACTGACTTTGATTCTAAAGAATATATAGTTATTGCAACAGTTAATGGAATGATAAAGAAAACATCTCTTGAAGAATTTAAATCAATTAGAAATTCAAAACCAATTTGTTGCATGAAATTAAAAGATGATGATGCAGTAATAGATGCTTTCCTATTAAAAGAACAAGAAATATTTATATCAACAGCAAATGCTTACGGATTATGGTTTGATTCAAGTGAAATTCCTGTCGTAGGACTTAAAACTAGTGGGGTTAAATCAATTAACTTAAAGGATGATAAAGTAGTATCTGTTTCAAACTTTAATAAAGAAGATACAGAATATATATCTATAATTACAGAAAAAGGAACAGGAAAAAGGGTTAAACTATCAGAATTTGATAAATCATCTCGTGCAAAACGTGGATTAATGATTTTAAGAGAAGTTAAGACAAACCCATACCGTGTAATTAAATCATTTGCAATAAATGCAAAACATATAATTGGACTTAAAGGAAATGATATTAAATACATAAAATTAACTGAATTATCAATTGTAGATAGATATTCTACTGGAACAACAATAAGTAAAGAAAAATTAAAAGACGCATTTATAGTAACAGAATTACAAAAAAGAGATACTATTAAAGACCAAAATAATAATGTTTCACAAGACTCTCCTACAGTAGATATTACTGATGAAGTATCGAATGAAGAAGAACTTGAATTTATTGTTGAAGAAGTAGAGGTTAAAAAAGAACCTGAAGTACCAAAAAGAGTAAAAGATGAAATTTTACTTAGAGAAATAGATGATAGATTAATGACAATAGAAGACTTTCTAAATTCAGACTAAGTCTTCTTTTTATTTGACTTCATTCTAATCAAATGCTAGAATAATGAGAAAAATGGAGGTATTTATTTTATGTCTTGTTTAAATATTAGAAATGATTATATTTTTGAAAGACTTTTAAAGGCACGTCAAAATAAAGAATTAGTCAAAGTAGGAGAAGACCATAAGAAAAGAGAATATTATTATATTGGAAATGAAGTGTTTTTAAGAACAAACCAAGAAGACGATTCTTTTGATTTAATGGAATTACCAGTTTCAAGAGAAAAGTCAGGAAATGTTGCAATGGTTACAGTTGTACCTTGCGAAAGAAAGATAAAGTTTTATGCACCACTTTGCTCAGGTTTTCAAGTAGTAATTGCAGAAGCTCAAAAAAAAGGTATATACTGGCATTATCAAAATAATGCAAGCTGCTTTGAAGAAAAAGAAACTAGCCTAAAATATACTATTGAAACATTACAAGAAAAAGGAAAATTTTATGGAAAAAATACACCAGAATATGCCGAAGCATTAGAAAGAATAATTACTAATGTATGTGACTTTAATAAAGAAGCCTCATATTCTAGAAAAAAAATAAAAAGATAGTACATTTTACTAATATTTGCATATTATTTATTAGGTGATGGATATGTCTAAAGAGAAATTTATTAAATTTGTTAAAGCAAATCCTAATTTAGTAGATTATGTAAGAAAAAATAATGCATCATGGCAAAGCTTATACGAAACATATGCATTGTATGGTGAAGATGAAAATGTTTGGAATAAATATCTAAATAGCAAGGATACATCAATTAATGAATTAGTAACAATAATTAAAAGTATTAATTTAGAATCAGTAAGAAAAGTAGTTGATGGATTACAAAAAACAATAACATTAGTTCAAGAAATTGGTGGACCTAAAGAAACATTACAAGAAGAATACCAAAAAAGTGCTGTGTATGAGGATTTAGATGATTAATGAAACAATATTTAAAATTAAACAAAATCAGATGTTATATCATTATCTAAAATATCATTCATATTGGTATAAAAGAATATTTAGAGACCCAACAAGCGTAGATCAAATGATTAATGAAATGAAAGAAGAATACAAATTAACACCGCAAGATAAAATAGAAACAATTTGTAAGAAAATGAATATGGTTAGTAGTCTATTAGAAGTGTTTAGCTAAGCACTTCTTTTATTGTGTGAATAAATTATAAGTGATATAATCTAGTTGGTGATTTTATGAAGAAAGTTGAATTATTAAGTCCAGTTGGAAATATGGAATGCTTATATCAAGCAGTAATGAATGGTGCAGATGCTGTATATCTTGGTGGTAAAAAATTTGGAGCAAGAAAATTTGCAAATAATTTCGAAAATATAGAGTTAATAGAAGCAATTAAATATTGTCATTTATATGGAGTAAAAATATATGTTACAGTAAACACTATGATTTATGATAATGAATTTGAAGAAGTAATTAATTATGTTGCATTTCTTCATGAAAATAATGTTGATGCTGTAATTGTTCAAGATATTGGCTTAATATCTGTACTAAAGAAAATATTTCCTAACCTAGAAATTCACATATCAACTCAATCTCATAATACAAATAAATATGGAGTAGAACTTCTAATGTCATATGGAGCATCAAGAGTAGTATTTGCACGTGAATTATCACTTAGCGAAATCAAAAATATAGACGTTGATATAGAAAAAGAAGTATTTGTTCACGGTGCTCTTTGTGTAGCATATTCTGGATGTTGCCTATTTAGTAGTATGAATGGTGGAAGAAGTGGAAATAGGGGAGAATGTGTAGGTTCATGTAGACTTCCATATAAGCTTTATAAAAACGATAAACTAATAAGAACTGATGGTAATTATTTGTTAAGTACAAAGTCGTTATGCACAATAGATAAAATTGGAGAACTAATAGATAGCGGTATTACTTCTTTTAAAATTGAAGGAAGAATGAAAAGCCCAGAATATGTAGGATACATTACTAGATTATATAGAGAAAAAATAGATTCATACTATAAAGAAAAAATACTAAATATAGAACAAACCGAACTAGATAATATTAAAAAACTATATAATAGAGAATTAACTCACGGATATTTATTTAACGAATTTGGAAAAACATTAATGAATATTAAAACATCTAATCACATTGGAATAAAACTAGGAAAAATTATAAATATTGATAAAAAATACATAAAAATAAAACTAGAAAATGATTTAAATCAAGAAGATGGAATAAGGTTTGACAACGACAAAGGAATGATTGTTAATAAATTATATAATGCTAAAGGACTTTTAGTAAGTTCATTAAAAAAAGGAGAAATAGCATTAGTCGATAATAAAATTTCATTAACTGAAGGAAATACAGTAAGAAAGACAATTGATAGCCTATTAAATAAAAGCCTATCAAAATTACCAAATAAAAAAATAAACGTAACGATATTATGCAAAGCCCATATTGGTAAACTTCTAGAAATTACAATAAGTGATTCAAAAAATGAAATTACAGAATATGGAAATATAGTAGAAGAATCAATTAATAGTCCAACAGAAGAATCACGTATTAAAGCACAATTAGAAAAATTAGGAAATACTCCTTTTATAAGTGTAGATACAAAAATAGAAATGGATAAAAATATTTTTATATCTATTAAAGAGTTAAATGATTTAAGAAGAACTATAGTAGAAAAATTAGTAACAAAAAGAGAATACGATATTCCAAAACCATTTATAAAAAAAGAAATAAGTAATATTAAAAGAGATATTAAAAAAGATGAAAAATTAAAAATTAATATTTTAGTAAGAAATGAAGAACAATTAAAATGTGCAATAGAAGAAAATCTTAATAACATATATGTTAATGATTATAACTTATATAATAAATTTTCTAAGATTCCAAATGTATATTATAGGACAAATAGAGTTCCAAATAATTTTATAGAATTTGAAAATAAAAATATTTTAGCAACAGAATTAGGTGCTATTTCTAAATATTCAAAAAGTAATAATGTAGTAGCCGATTATTTTTTAAATGTAGCAAATATAAATTCAGTTAATGCTTTAAGGAATATGGGGGTATCACTTGTAACCATATCAGTAGAATCTAATATAGAAAATATAAAATCAATAGCAAAAATAAACAACAACGTAGAAATAGTCGTATACGGAAGACTAGAGTTAATGGTATCAAAGTATTGCCCTTTAAATATGCTTATAAATAATGATGAAAAAAGATGCTCATTATGCACTACAAAGGATAAATATTATCTAAAAGACCAATATGACAACATGTATCCAATTGTAAATGAAAAACATTTAACTCACATATTACACTATAAAAATTTAAATATAATTAATGACATTTCAGAATATAAAGAATTAGGAATTAATAACTATAGAATAGAATTATACGATGAAGATAAAAAACAAATAAAAGAAATTATTAATGAAATAAGGAATAAATATGAATAGCAAGATACTAAATAAGCTTGATGAAATAACATCTATAATTGATGAATGTGAATTAATAACAAGAATATCTTTTTTAAAAACAAAAATATTTGAAGATAAAAAATTATTAGATAAAATCAAGTTAATACAAGATGACAGTATAAAATATGGAAATAACTATATAAATATAAAAAAAGAAATTTTAGCTAATCCATATTTTAAAGAATATAAAGAAATAGAAACAGAACTTTATTTTTTAACAAAAGAAATAAATGATAGATTAAAATCTTTAATAAAAGGTGATTAATAATGAAAATAATTAGTGGTACATTAAAAGGTAGAACAATAAAAGGTTATGATATAGAAGGAACAAGACCAACAATGGATAGAGTAAAAGAATCATTGTTTGGAACTATTCAAAATAATGTTAGAGAAAGCATTGTTCTAGACTTGTTTGCAGGATCTGGTAATTTAGGTTTTGAGGCAATTAGTAATGGTGCAAAATTCTGCTACTTCAATGATCATAATAGAAAATGCACGTCTTTAATAGATAAAAATATAGAATTATTCTTAATTAAAGAACAAACAAAAGTATTGAATTTAGATTATAAAAAAGCATTAAAATATTTTTCAGATAATAAAATAAAATTTAATTTGATATTTTTAGATCCACCATATAAAAATGACTGCCTTAATGATGTAGTAAATTATATTTATGACAATAACTTATTGGAAAAAGAGGGAATAATAGTTTGTGAAACATCAGCACTTTATCTAAATATTTCATGTTATGAAAAAATAAAAGAAAAAAAATATGGTGATAAGTATATAACCATATATAAAAATAATCTTTGATTAATTTATTTTATCATTGTATAATGAATAATAGGTGATGGTATGAAGTTAAATAATAAAGGATTTGCATTTTCTACTATGCTATATGGTGTGTTATCTTTGATAATAATTGTTTTAATGTTAGTATTTGGAGTTATGAAAGCCGCAAAAAATGAAAACAGTTATTATGCTGAAGTCTTAGAAAACACACTTAACAAATGTGTATCGGAAGAGGTAGCTCTTGAAAATTGTTATAGCGCAGGTGGAAATTGTGACCCTACAGCATATTATGTTTGCATGGGAATAAACGGTGAGAAAGATGACGAAGGTGGTCTTATTATTGCAGAAAAACTAAAAGAAAATGTTGTAACAACAGGAGATGGGCTATACCAAGATGGTGATTCAAACAGATATATATACCGTGGAATAAAAGTAAATAATTACATAAATTATTCAGGATTAACATGGCGTATTGTATCAATTGAAGCAGATGGAAGCGTTAAAGCAATTTATCCCGGATATAGTGAAATGCTGGCATGGGATAGCAATAATAAAGAATCTTGGGAAGGAAGTAGTTTGAACAACTATCTAAATAATGAATTTTATTCATCGTTAGCAGATACATCAGGACTATCAAAAAAAATATGGCATACAGGAAGAATTTTTAATACAGGAGTAATGCCAATAAATGAATTAATTATTCAAGAAAATAAATCAGAATATACAGGTAGCAGTGATACAAATGGACTTATTGGACTATTAAGTGCAAGTGATTATATTAAAGCATCCCTTAATGATACCTGTTCAAACGATGTTTTAAGTAGTACAACATGTAATAGTTGGATATCCGTTTATAAAAGTTGGTTAATAAATTCTAATGGTGATATACCAGAACAAGAACCACAACAAGCGTACTATTTTAGTAATGACAATAAATTAAGTACATTAACTGTAGAAACAACATATGATGTTTTACCAACAATTTTCTTAAAAAGAACATTTACAATTAATGGAGGTGATGGAACAGTTAGTAATCCTTATACAGTGCACTAACTAATAATCATGATAAGTTTTTTTGTAGGTTTTCTTGGAATAATTTGTGGACTTATTGTACTTGTACTAATTGTATACTTCTTTCTAGTATATAAATTTAATCAATTGGGATTTAAAGGACTTAATCTTTTCAAAATAAAAGAAGAGATAGAACAAAATTCTAATTTAAATCCAAAACAAGTAAGTGGTATGACAAATTTGCTATTACCAAGAATTATGAACGATTTTCCTGATTTTGATATTAATCATTTATATTTACAAACAGAAAAAAGTATAAGAACAATATTAAATTCAGTAGAAAATAAAGATATTTCTATTCTTGAAGATAAAGATTTTAATTTAATTAACAAAAAATTAAAACTTCAATTGGAAGATTTGATAAATAGTGATATACTGTATAAGTATGATGATATAAAATTTCACAAACACGCATTAAAAAGCTATTCAAATAGCGATGGTGTTGCAACAATTGAGGTTTCATCATCACTAGAATATTTTTATCAAAAAGAAAAAGATGGTAAAAAGTTAAAAAACGACTCTATAAAGAAACAAGTTAGATATATAACTAAGTTTGTTTATATCGTCGATAGCAGTGCTTATGAAAAAGATATTAATGTATACGGTATTAATTGTCCAAATTGCGGTGCAGTTATTGAAACATTGAAATCCAATAAATGTAAGTATTGTGGCAGTGGGCTTAACATTAAAATAGTAAATCTATTAAAATGTTGGAAACTCATTGATTGTAAAGAAAATTAATTAATTTTAGGAGGATAATATGGGATTAATTAAATCAGCTGTTCAAGCTATAGGGGGAACATTCGGAGATCAATGGAAGGATCTCATTAGTTGCGAAGACATGGGCAACGATACTTTAATGGTAAAGAAAACAACACCAACAGGTCAAATTTCAAAAGATAGTAGAATTATCGTAGCACCAGGACAAGTAGCAGTAATATATGATTCAGGAAGTATTCTTGATGCAACTGCTGAAGAAGGTGCATATAACTTTGATCAATCTACATCACCATCATTCTTTGCTGGACAATTTGGAGCAGTGTTCAAAGAAATGTGGCAAAGATTTACATATGGTGGTACACCAGCAAAAGAACAAGCGGTATTCTTCTTCAATATAAAAGAAATCAAAGACAACAAATTCGGAACAGGAACACCAATTCCATTCCAAGATTGGTCACATCCAATTCCAAATCAAATGACTGGTACAATGTCTCCAATGAGAGTACAAGTTAGATGTTATGGTAAATATACATTTAAAATTACAGATCCAGCAATATTCATGAGAAATCATGCTGGTACAGCAAATGTTGTTACTAAAGATGATTTAGTAGAACAAATGAGAAGTGAAGTAATCGCTGCTTTCCAAAACGTTTTAAACGAACTTGGAACTAGTGAACATAAAACACCAGTATTAGAATTACCAAGTAATACTGATGAAATCAAAAAAACAATGGATGAAAAGGTTTTCGATAAACCAATTCGTGATAGAGGACTTCAATTAGTAGGATTTGCTGTTGAATCAGTAACACTAGATGATGAATCTTCTAAGAAAATTGATAATTATGAATTATCATCAAACTCATTTATGCAACAAGGAACACTTGTTGGTGCATATGCTAATGCAGTTCAAGATGCAGCAAACAATGAAGCAGGTGCAATGAACGGATTTATGGGTGTAGGTATGATGAATATGGCTAGTGGCGGAATGGTTGGCGGAGCAGCTCAAACACCATTTGCAAATAATGGTGGTGCAGCTTCAACTCCAGTTGATCCATATGCTAAACCACAACCAACACCAGCACCAGAAGTTGCAGCAGTTCAAGCACCAACAGCAACTCCAGTAGCACCAGCTCCAGTACAAGAAGGAGTTAAATGTCCTAACTGTGGAACAATGATTACTGGAAAATTCTGTATGGAATGCGGAACTAAAGCACCATCAAATGAACCTAAAAAATGTCCAAAATGCGGTTTAGAAGCAAGAGGAAAATTCTGTACTGAATGTGGAACAAAAATAGAAGAGTAGGTTATAATACCTATTCTTTTTTACATAAAAAAAGCAAACAAGTTATTGTTTGCTAATTTTATTTTAATGAATAAATATATCTAAAATTCTTTCTGTATTTTTAAAGTTAATCTTTGCAATTTCTTTAAGTTTATCTTTACCATATTGATTAACAACTTCTTTACCAATAGAATCAACGTCTTTTCCAGCTCCCTTAGGAAGAGGTATATGAAGACTATCACTAAGTTTTTCAAATTCTTTTAAAAATATATATCTACTTATAACTGAAGCACACGCTACAGCTAAATTCTTATCTTCAGCTTTTGTCATAAAAGTTATTCCACGTTGAATAGCAGGATTACCACTTAAATATTCATAATATCTTTGCTCTCGAGCGAACTCATCAACAATTATATAATCATATTCAGGATTTTCTTCATTAATCATTCTAAATAATACTTTATTATGCATTATTGCTTTTATTTTATTTATATTGTAACTATCACTATACTTATCATTATATTCCTGATTAGTCATAATTAAACTTTTATATTTAATATGTTTAATAAGTTCAGGAGCAATCTTTAATATTTTATTATCATCTAGTTTTTTTGAATCCTTAATTCCAATACTTTCAATTAATTCGATTTGATCTTTTCTAACATAAGCACTTGTTACTATAATAGGTCCGAAATAATCACCAGTACCAACTTCATCAGATCCAACAGAAGAAGAGTAGTAATATTTTTCTTCTTCTTTTTTTAATTTAACTTTGTCTATTTTTGATTGACCATCTATTTCACGCCACATATCAGCATCAACATCAGCACTGACACCTTGAAACATAACTTTCCCTGATTCATACATAGTAATTACAGTATCCAAGTCTTGTGCTTGAAACACAACATATGGAATTACTTTGTCTCTTTTTTTATCTTCATAATACTTGATCATTTTTTCTCTTGTTTGTTCACTTACTTTTAATACAACATTGGCCATATTTCCACCTCGTAATAATTATAACACGCAAATAAGAAAAATACTTTAAATAAACAAAATTTAATATATTAAAAAAATATTATAAAATAATATTTGAATATATTATAAAAAAAAATAAAAAATATTAATTTCATACTTGCATAGGTAAAAAAAGTATGTTATTATTAATTAGTCAGTTGATGGACCCTTAGCTCAGTTGGTTAGAGCATCCGGCTCATAACCGGGCGGTCATAGGTTCGAGTCCTATAGGGTCCACCATTATATGTTGCGGGTGTGGCGGAATTGGCAGACGCACTAGACTTAGGATCTAGCGCCGTGAGGCTTGCAGGTTCAACTCCTGTCACCCGCACCATTAGAGTTTCACTTGAACTTTTCTATGCTCTAGAAAGTCAAGTTTTATAAGGAAAGTCGCTTGTTTGACAAAGTGATTTTTTTTGTTTGCTTGAGATTTTGGAGTGAAAGGAGTGTTGGATAATTATAAAATGGAAACTACTATTAGAAATAGAACAGAAATCAATCGGAAATTAATCAGAAATGAAACGGAAATTATTCGGAAGTAAAACGGAAAAAAATCGGGAACTTATGATATAATATAATCAAATAGAAAAATAGTAATTTATGGAGGAAACAATGATAAAAAAAATATTATATTTTTTACCTTTTGTATTAGGATGTGCTTTATATGTTTTTTTGGGTATAGTATCTTCGTTTGGTTCGATAAATCCTTTTGTATGGATAGCATTAGTAATGTTACTTGTTGCAGGATTACTTATGAAAGATAATAAATGGTGGGGGTGTTTTTTTGGAATAACTATAGGTATATTACTAATATATATGGGAAATCAAGAAACAGGACAAATTATTAAAGAAATACCATTTGGCATTATTATGTGCGTTTACTATATAATATGTGGAAAACTTTCTTATAAAAAATCTAGCAGAAAAGAGTAATAATATACAATTTATAGAGCAGAAAAAATGCTCTTTTTTAATTGGTGTAGTGATAAAAAGTACTGATGGAAATGAAACGGAAATTATTCGGAAATTAATCGGAAATCACTCGAATAGCGATTTTTGGTATAGGAGTTTCAAAAGACTTGTGATATACTGAAAATGTCAACGAGGGACAGTTCATATAAGGTACGAGTATCGCACCATTTATAAAAATAATCTTGAGAAATCAAGATTTTTTTAATTTATTAGAAGAAGAAATGTATAATTAAATATATTTCTTTTTTTATGATAAAATTAAGAAAAGATAACAGTTGAATTGTTATTAATATTTTGGTATTATAACACTTGCGGATATTTATTATCGAAGTATGGGTGGTTTTATGGATAAAAAAATAACAATAACAGATTTTTTAGATATATTATATACAACAGCACTACAACAACCATTTTTTGAATTATTATTATCAGATATTTATACAATGATAAGAATTGTTGATGAATCATATGAGTTTAGGGACTTAAGAAGCATGATAGAGCCTTGTGATTTAAGTCAGGTAAATTTATTTAAAGGGCAAAGAATTGCAGGAAAAAGAATAATACCAAATATTTCTGAAGAAAGAAGAAAAGAAATTGAAGAAAAGTATCAACACATAATAGATAGATGTAATGATTTAATGTATGCTAACCATTTAATAGAATTAACAGGTGAAGAAACAAATGAATTAGCAAGTATTGAATTAGATTCACCAGATGGAATATATACTCTAGGACATAGTGACATGGGATATTCATCTAGTGAAATTATCGTATATACTGATGGAGAAATAGAAAACGTAGAACCTGATGATAGCCCTATAGATAGAAATTATTCCTCAATAAGAAACATAAAAATATCAAATTCTACATATACAATTCTTAAAATGATGCGTGATAATGAACCAACATATATATCTGCAAAAAGTAAGATTTTAAGTAATCACCATATACTTGGAGAAATAAAAAATGTAATTAGTGGAAGAACAAGTCATTATAAATTATTAGACAGAGAAAATCCAAAAGTATATATATTAAGACGACAATAGAAAGGATATGCAAAATATGACAGTAGAACCGTATTTTTTTCACGGTATTAGAAGATTAAATTTAGATGCTTTATATAAAATTATTGATAGTGGTTATATATTACCAAGAAGCATGTTAAATGGCGCAGTTACAGATTGTAATAACATATTTAATGGTAATAGTTGGATATCAATTTCCCAAAAAAGTTTATATGATCCCACTGGTATGAGATATTTTAGAGATTCCTACAGTGAATGGATTCCAAATAATCTTTGTATTGTGATAAACCCTAATATAAAAGATATAAGATATACCAATTATATAGATGCAGACGAATTTTATCCAGATGAAAGAAAAAGATTAGTAAAAGACGAATCTGATACAAGATATTCATATTATATAGACGAAGTACAAACTAAAAAACCAATTTTTATAGATGATTTTTTAGCAATAGGATATCCATTAGAAAGATTTAAATCAATTAAATCTCAAGAAGAAATAGATAAAGATCTAGAAACAATTTATAGTATGTTAGAACAAAAAGGAATAACAATACCAGTTTTAAATAGTAGTATTGAATCATTTGCTGATAATGAAAAACAAATGATTTTATCAAAAATAAAAAGACCTAAAAAATAACTAAAACTTCCGTAAGGAAGTTTTATTAGTATACTAATAAATAATAAGGAAAAACTAGTAATACACACACATAATATTTACATGTTTAGTTGACACTTTGAGTTGACTGTTTTTATTTACTATTAAATAATTTTATTGTATTATATTATTTGTAATTAATATGCAGGTGATAATATGGAGAATGTTAAAATTGTATTTGTAGATTTAGATGGAACATTAAAAGATAATGAAGGAAAAGTAAGTATAAGAAATAAAAAAGTTTTTGAAAGATTGATGGATAAAGGAATCAATATAGTAATAGCAACTGGAAGATCATTACCGGATGCAATGACTTACAGTAAACAATTTTCTACAAGTAATTATGTTATCTCATCTAATGGTGCAGAAATATATAATTATCTAACAAAAGAAACTATATATAAAAGTATAATTTCAAAAACAGATGTTTTAATGATTGATGAACTTGTACAAAAATATGATTTGTTTTTTATAGCAAATTGTCTAGATAAAACATACACTAACAAACCATATAATGAGCCAGGTAAAAAAGTCGTTTCAACACTAAAAGAAATAGAAGAAGATATTTCACAAATAATAATTGAATCATTTGAACTTGAAAAAATGAAATTATTTAGAAGAGATTTTGGAAATATAGAACATTTAAAGATATCAAACAAATCAAGAAATCCTGAAAACACTGATGAAATATTATTCTATGATATTACATGCAATGATGTTTCAAAAGGAAATGCGGTCAAAATATTATGTGAATATTTAAAAATAAATATGGATAAAACAATGGCTATTGGAGACTCAAACAACGATTTAGAAATGCTTCAAAATGTTCAAGTAAAAGTGGCTATGAATAATGCAACCGAAGATATTAAAAAAATTGCTAACTATATAACATTATCAAACGAACAAGAAGGAGTAGCAATTATTTTAGAAAAACTATATAGTGAAATAGATAATTAAAAGGAGAAATTATGATTGGTATAAAAAAAGAAGAACCTAGCGATATTAAAAAAATAATAGATAATATCAGAGCTCTTGGTATTGATATGATTGATGAAGCCAAAAGTGGTCATCCTGGAATTGTTTTAGGAGCTGCTCCTATAATAACAACTTTATATGCAAATCACATCAAAGTTGATATAAATGATGATAAATGGATAAATAGAGATAGATTCGTTATGTCTGCAGGACATGGATCAGCACTTTTATATTCAACACTTTTTATGGCAGGATACAATATACCTTTTGAAGAACTTAAAAACTTTAGACAAATGAATTCACAAACTCCTGGACATCCTGAAATAGGTGTTACAAAAGGAGTTGACGTATCAACCGGTCCATTAGGAGAAGGACTAGCAACAAGTGTAGGTATTGCAATCAGTGAATGTTATTTACGACAACACTTCGGAAAAGATCTTATAAATTATTATACATATGTATTATGCGGAGATGGAGACCTTATGGAAGGTATAAGCTATGAGGCATGTTCTCTAGCAGGACTTCTAGAACTTAATAAATTAATAGTATTATATGACTCTAACGATGTTACACTAGATGGGGCTTTAAAAACCTCTTTTAATGAAAATATTAAAAACAGATTTGAAGCAATGAATTGGAATTATCTATTGGTAAGTGATGGAGAAAACACAGAAAGCATAGATGAAGCAATAAATAAAGCAAAATCACAATCTAATAAACCAACTATAATTGAAATTAAAACTACTATAGGAAAATACAGTAAAAACGAGGGAACTTCTACTGTACATGGTTCTCCATTAGAGAAAGAAGATATAACAGATATTAAAAACAAACTTGGATTAAGAGATATACCTTTTACAATTTCCCTTGAAGTAAAAGACTCATTCCAAGAAAAAATTGTTTCAAGAAATACACAAGTAATAGAACAGTGGTATTCAAAATACAACAATCTAAATAGTAGTGAACTACAAGAACTAGAAAAATTAGTTCATAATAGAAAACCAATCAAAATAAAAGACATTTATTATAATTCACCAGATGATGGAAAAGATGCGACAAGAAATGTCTCAGGAAAAATAATCAATTCAATTGCAACAACATATCCATTTATAATTGGTGGATCTGCTGACGTATCAAAATCAACAACAGCAAGAATAAACGACACCCTTGACTTTAGCGCAAATACACCAAGCGGAAGAAACATCAATTTTGGAATAAGAGAAAATGCAATGGCTGCAATTGCAAATGGTATGGCACTTTGTAATTTGACACCATTTGTATCAACATTCTTTTCATTTTCTGATTACCTAAAACCTGGTATTAGAATGAGTGCACTTATGGATTTACCTGTCATTTACGTGTTTACTCATGATTCGATAAGTGTTGGAGAAGATGGGCCAACACATCAACCGGTAGAGCAATTAGTTTCACTAAGAAGTATTCCAAATTTTGATACATATCGTCCAGCTGACGCAAATGAAGTAATTGGTTCATATAAAGCAATATTAGAACTTAGAAAACCAGCTGCATTAGTATTAGGAAGAAACAAAGTAAAAATACAAGAATCAACTAACAGTAGTGAAGTAATTAATGGAGCTTATATAGTAAAAAAAGAAAATAAAAAATTAGAAGGAATCATTATATCAACTGGAGAAGAATTAGAACTTGCCATGGATGTATATAATAACCTAATAGAAAAAGGATATGGAATTAGATTAGTAAGTATGCCATCCATGTCAAGATTTGAAAAACAAAAAGATGAATATAAAGAAGAAATTCTACCTAAGAATGTTAAAACATTTGTAATTGAAGCATCATCTTCTATGTCATGGTACAAATATGTAAAAGACAGTAATTATTTATTTACTGTAGATGATTTTGGTGCTAGTGGAAAAAGAAAAGAAGTCTTAGAAAAATATGGATTAACAACAGAAAATATCCAACCAAAAATTGAACAATTATTAAACGAAAACAAAAAGAAATAGCAATATTTCTTTTTTTCGACTTAATTCGCCATTGTAATTTAATATTATGATATTGGTGATTATATGAGGATATATTATGCATTTAAAATAAAAAAAGAATTCTATGATATTTATAAAGAAACCCCAAGTGTTTTGTATAATTTCTTAAACCAATTATATTATTTTAAAAAAGAAGACTTAGATTATGGAAATGAATTATTTAGACAAATTGCAAATAAATTTGATAAAGAAGAATTAGACAAAAGACTATTCATAAAACTACATAACAAAATGAAATATTGTAAAAGAGGAGACGAACATATTATTAATAATCTATATCGTGATGAAGTAAGTATTATGAAAATTAAAAAAAGTTATATTGTTATTAACTCAAATAAAAACTGTACAGAGTTTTTTGACTTTCTAAATGAAGAAGATGATTCAATATTTATTTGTGACTTTAATAATCATGACTATTTTTATGCTAATCAAGTAAAAATGCTTGTATAAATTTAATATTTCTAGTATATTATGTACAGGAGATGATTAATAATGGAATTATTCTTAGATATATTAAAAGTATTAGGAATTTTAATCGTTGGTGCTGTAATTGGTTTCTTTATAGCAAGACATTACATGATGAAATATTTAAAGAAGAACCCACCAATAAATGAAGAAATGATAAAAGCACTAATGTCACAAATGGGAAGAACACCTTCACAAAAACAAGTAAATCAAATGATGAAACAAATGGAAAAGTATATGTAAGTATACTTTTTTATATTATAAAAATAAAATAAAACTTATTATTGACGTAAAGAGATTCATATGTTAAAATTAATACGTTTGTAGCCTCTATAGCTCAAACCGCATTGAAAAGGTTAAAACTATTTAGTACCTTAAGAGCGAGTCAGAATTATAAAAAAGGAGGAAAATACATGAAAGCAGTTATTAAAGTTGGTGGAAAACAAGTTCTTGCATCTTTAGGAGATACTATTTATGTAGAAAAGATTAATGGAAACGTTGGAGATGTTGTTAGATTTAACGAAGTATTAATGCTTGATTCTAAAGTAGGTAATCCTTATGTTGATGGTGCAGTTGTTGAAGGTAAGATTGAAAAACAAGGTAAACAAAAGAAAATCTTAGTGTTCAAATACAAACAAAAAGATAGAGCAAATCGTCGTACACATGGACACAGACAACCTTATACAAAAGTAACTATTACTAAAATTGAAGGATAATAATGATAAGAGTAAAAATATCAAATAAAAATAATTTAGTTAATCAAGTTCAAATACTTGGACATGCTGACTATGACGAATACGGAAAAGATATCGTATGTAGTGCTGTATCAAGTATTGTTACAACTACAATTAATGGAATATTAATGTTTGATAAAAATTATATTTCATATAGTGAAAATAAAGATAAATTTGAAATTATAATTAATGTTCACAATGAAATAGTAGATAATCTAATAAATAACATGTTAAATATGTTAAAAGAAATAGAAGTTGATTATCCTAAGAATATTAAATTAAAGGAGGAGAACTTATGAATATGTTAAAGTTAAATTTACAATTATTCGCTCACCACAAAGGACAAGGTTCTACATCTAATGGACGTGACTCTGCTGGACGTAGACTTGGTGCTAAAGCAAGTGACGGAGAATTTGTTACTGCTGGATCTATTTTATATCGTCAAAGAGGAACAAAAATTCATCCAGGTGTTAACGTAAGAAGAGGTAGTGACGATACACTATATACTACTGTAGCTGGTGTTGTTAAATTTGAACGTTTAGGAAAAGATAGCAAACAAGTTAGTTGTTATCCAGTTGCTGAATAATTAGTATTACAAAAAGAAGCATTTGCTTCTTTTTATTTTTATAATATTATGTTATAATAGCTCTTACTTGGGGGTAATACTATGAGTATGTTAGTAAGTGATTATGACGGAACATATGCAAATGGAGAAAGAAATATAAACCTAAATTCATATGCAATAAATGGTCTTTTGTCAACAGGACACACATTTGTATTATCAAGTGGAAGAAGTTATGAATCTTTGTTAAGAAAAACTAGAATAAATGAAATACCATATTCATATTTAGGATGTGCAGATGGTAATTTTCTATTTGATAGTGAAGGAAACTTACTACAAGGATTCTTTATGTCACACGAGATAATAGATAAAATTGAGAAATTGAAAAAAGCTGCTTTATATGAGAGAATAGATTATACATACGAAAGAGAATATTCAACCATTTACAAGCCAAATGAAAAGTTAGGTAGTATTTCTTTTGTAGTAAAAGAATCAAATAGAACAGATGAATTATTAGAAGAATATAATAGACTTAAAGAAGAAAATCCTGACTATAATTTTATGCCTTATTCGTATAATGGTACAATATATTTTATGATAAGACCAAAAGGAGTATCAAAAAGCAGTCCTATAATATATCTTCAAGATAAGCTACAAATACCAAATAGTGAAATATTTACTATTGGTGATGGTGATAATGATTTAGAAATGATAAGAGACTACAATGGTTTTGTTATAGGAGATAACAAGGCTTTACATGAAGTTGCATTAGGAGAATATCATTCGGTTCATGCTTTAGCCGATGATATTGCAAAGAAAAAAGTAAAAAGGAGGTAATAATATGTTTGTTGATGAGGTATTAATAAAAGTTGAAGCAGGCCGTGGTGGGGATGGCTGCCTTGCTTTTAGAAGAGAAAAATATATTCCAATGGGAGGACCTTTTGGAGGAAACGGTGGAAGAGGATCTAATATTAAATTCGTTGTAGACGAAGGACTTCACACTTTAATAGATTTACGATATATGAAAGTAATTAAAGGTGATAAAGGAGAAAATGGATCAGGAAAAAACCAAAACGGAAGTAATGCAGAAGATGTTATCATAAAAGTGCCACAAGGAACTATAATAACTGATACAGATACTAATCTTATATTAGCAGATTTAAAAAACAAAAATGATGAAGTTATAGTTGCATACGGTGGAAGAGGTGGAAGAGGAAACACTGCCTTTAAAACACAAAGTAACCCTGCACCAAACTTTGCAGAAAACGGTGAACCAGGTGAAACAAGACAATTAAAGGTAGAATTAAAGCTTCTAGCTGATGTAGGGCTTGTAGGAATGCCTAGTGTTGGAAAAAGCACAATCATATCAATGATAAGTCGTGCAAAGCCTAAAATTGCTGCATATCACTTTACAACATTAACCCCAAATTTAGGCGTTGTTAAAGAAAAAAAAGGAAGAAGCTTTGTTGTTGCAGATCTTCCAGGATTAATTGAAGGAGCATCAAATGGCGAAGGACTAGGAGATAGATTCCTAAAACACATAGAAAGAACAAGAGTTATAGCACACGTTATAGATATGTCAGGATTTGAAGGAAGAAATCCATATGATGATTATGTAACAATTCGTGAAGAATTAAAACAATTCAATGAAAACCTATTAAAAAGACCAGAAATAATTATTGCAAACAAAATGGATATGGATAGTGCTAAAGATAATTTAGAAGAATTTAAAAAGAAAGTAAAAGATGTAGAAATATATCCAATTACTGCAATTACAAATGAAGGATTAGAAGAAGTAGTAACAAAACTTGCCGATTTACTTGATGAAATACCTGCTGAACCATTATACGAAGAAGAACAATTTGAATCATTTGTATTATACAAATTTAAGAAAGAAGAACCATTTACAATCACAAAAGAAGGAGAAATATGGATTGTAAAAGGAAAAGAAGTAGAAAGACTTCTTCAAATGACTCGCTTCGGTACAGAAGAAGCAACAGCAAGATTTGCCAATAAACTAAGAAAAATGGGAATAGATCAAAAATTAATAGAAATGGGAATTGAAGAAGGAGATATAGTTCGAATTCTTGATTTTGAATTTGAATTTAAATAAAGGAGATTTAAATGAGTACAAGTGTTAAATTAGATAATGTTATGGATTTCTTTCCAGAATATTTAAAAGATAATGATTTTTTTGGAGCAACATTTTTAAGTGCAGTAAAACCACTTAAAAACTTAAATTTAATAAAATTAAGATATGGATATTATTTCTTTACACCATATAATATCGATGCAGATAACTATTTTCCTGTATCAATATCAATATCAAAAAAAGGTACAGTTGAAATCGATGTTGAATCTCAATCTACAAAAGAGGATAATAAGGAAAAATCAAGTAGTGATTACACTAAAAGAAAAAAACAAATTTTAGCAGTAAAAGAAAAAGATGGTTCGTATTCAATATCAACACGTTCTGTTGCATTATTAAATAGAGTGTATGGAATTTTTAATATGGAAACAGAACAACAACAAACATTTGAAAAAAGAAATTATGATTATAATGGAGAATTAGCTAAAACAGTAGTAAGAGCATATGATCCTAATACAAAATGTACAAATGAACAACCAAAGTGGAATGATAGTATTCCATATAGTGAAACTACAACATACTATTTGAGTCCAGATGATGCAATAATAGAAGAAACACGATCAAACAATGGATATAAACGTGCATACTATGTAACTTTAACAGATGGAAAAATAGTTAGTAAACAAGAACTTACAGGTGATGCATATAAAGAATGTTTTGATAAATATGAAGAAAAAAGATATACTGTAAAATCAGAAGGAAGAATTAATAATAAACAATTAAGGAAGGAAAATAAACAATAAAAATATGGATTGTGAACGGCTTATTACAGCACTACCAAATTATTTAAAAGAAAATGAATATTTTAAATTTTTATTAGAAGAATTAACTATTCCAATAAAAAAAATTTCGGGAACAAAAGTAGCAGAAACATATCACTTCTACGTCCCAATAAAAGAAAAAGAGTTCTTTCCATTTACTCTTTCTATAGATAAAGATGGAAAAGTATCATTAGCAAATTCATGGGTTGATATAAAACAAATAGAAGATGGAGAGAATATTTTTGTAAAACGCTTTTCAAGTGTAACCGCTGAAAAACTTGAAAATAAGGATTTTATAATATCAAATCGTGATATATCAGTAGAACAAATGCAAATTGATAGAATGAAAAGAAACCCTAACTCAAAAGACTCAATCGAAATTATATCTGAAGTAAAAGAAGTTAAATTTCAAACATTAGAAGTTAGAAAATTTGATTCAAATGGATCCTTAAAATCAATCCATATTAAAAGATATACACCATATTTTGTAACTGATAAAAATGATAAAATATGGGAAGAGGTATCTTCTATACAAGAAACCTCTCAAAGATACTTTTTAAGCCCAAGCGAATCAATTTTATCTATTGTTAATCATGATAATCAAGATGAACAATATTACTACGTAGAAGAAACAAATACAGATGAAGAAACAAGAACCAAAATAAATAAAGAACAATATTTAGAATATTTAAATCAAAATAAAAAAACAAATTTAGGACCAAAAAAAGTATTAATCCCACAAAAAAAATAGTTTTGTATTAACAAAACTTTTTTATTTTAAACTTTTAGTGACTTTATTATTATTTTATGATAGAATTCTTGTAGGTGATTTTATGAAAAACAGAAGTGAATTAAGAGAAATTGCAATGAAAGTTATATATCAAATATATATATTTCAAAATAGTGATTCAGAATATAATGTTAATGAGTTAATTAAAGAACAATTAGAAGTTAAAAATGAGTTTGTTGATGAACTCGTAAATAATGTAATTAAATTACAAAAAGAAATAAGCGAACTTGCTAATAAATATTTAGTTGATTGGAACATAGAAAGATTAAGTAAGGTTGATAAAGCAATACTAAGTATAGGAATATATGAACTAGTATATACTGAAACACCTAGTGTTGTTGCAATTAACGAAGCAATTGAACTTTCTAAAAAATATAGTGATGAAAAAGTTACTAAAATGTTAAATGCAACATTAGATAAGATTTATCACAATGAGGAATGTAATGAACAATAATTATATTACAGTAACACAACTTACTAAATATATTAAGTATAAAATAGATAACGATCAAAATTTAATGAAAATATATCTTAAAGGTGAGATATCTAATTTTAAAGCACATTCTAGAGGACATATGTATTTCACTATTAAAGATGAAAATACAAGAATTAATGCAATAATGTTTAGTACATATGCATCAAAATTAAAATTTATGCCAATAGATGGAATGAAAGTATTAATCTCTGGAAAAGTAAGTGTATATGAGCAAACAGGAAGTTATCAAATATATGTTGATTCGTTAGAAGAAGATGGTCTTGGAAATTTATATGTAGCTTTTGAACAACTTAAGAAAAAACTAGAACAGGAAGGTCTTTTTGATCAAAGTAAAAAGAAACCAATACCTAAAATGCCATCTAAAATAGGAATAATAACTGCACCAACCGGAGCAGCAATAAAAGATATTCTCTCTACATTAAAAAGAAGATGGCCAATAGCTGAAACAATTCTTTTTCCAAGTTTAGTTCAAGGTGCAGAAGCAGCAACAGATATAGTAAGAAATATTGAACTATCTAAAAACTATGATTTAGATGTTTTAATAGTAGGACGCGGTGGTGGTTCTATCGAAGATATGTGGTGTTTTAATGAAGAAATAGTTGCGCGTGCTATATATGATTTAGATGTTCCAGTAATATCTGCAGTAGGGCATGAAATAGATTTCACAATAAGTGATTTTGTTGCAGACTTACGTGCACCAACACCAACTGGAGCAGCAGAAATGGCAGTTCCTAACATTAATGATGTTATTAATTATTTAAAACAATTAGAAATAAGAACTATTAATTCGATTACAAATATAATAAAAATAAATAAAGAAGCATTAAACAAAATAACAGAAAATTATATTTTAAAAAATCCAATTACAATGTATCAAATAAAAGAAGAAAAGTTTGATAATTTATTTGATAGACTTATAAATAGCTATAAAAAAATTATTTCTGATAATAAAAACAAACTTGTATTAATAACAAATAATTTAAATAATGGAATAATTAATAATTTAAATAATAATAAAAATAGATATTTAACTACTATAAGTAAATTAGAAGTTCTAAATCCATTAAATACAATAAAAAGAGGATATTCTATTACAAAAAAAGAAGGAAAAGTTATCACAAGCACAAAAGATGTTAAAAGAAATGATAATCTTCAATTAGAACTATCTGATGGAACAATTGATGTAGAAGTATTATAGGAGGCTAACATGGCTAATAAAAAAGAAGAATTAAGTTTTGAAGAATCTTTAAAAAATCTTGAAACAATAGTTAAAGATTTAGAAACTGGAAACGTAGCATTAGATGATGCAATTAACAAATTTACAGAAGCAATGAACCTTGCAAAAAATTGTAACGAAAAACTAACAAACGCAGAAGAAAATATAAATAAAATATTAAAAGAAAATGGAAAACTTGAAGACTTTTCTATAGAACAATAAAATACTAATTTTTTAGTATTTTTTTATTATCAAAATTTACCAAACATTATTTTAAATAAATTAAAAATAATAATAATGTAGTTTAATTAAAAGGAGATGAATTCATGAATTTTAAGAAAAAACTACTATTATTATTCTTCCTTTTTGCATATTTTATTCCATGTATTACATTTGCATATTCTGATAAGGTTATATTAGGTGGTAATAATATTGGTATAACTGTTAATACAAAAGATATTTTAGTTGTAGGATTTTACAAAGTAGACGGAAAATATATTGGTAGAGATGCAGGTATTAAAATAGGAGACAGTATTACTAAAATAAATGGTACAAAAGTAAATACAATTCCGCAAATGATAGAAATAATTAATAATGAAATGAAAAACAATTCTATTTTAATTACAGTAAAAAGAAACAATAAGGAATTAGATCTTAAACTAAACCTTGTAGAAAAAGAAGATACCTATAAAACAGGTCTATATATAAAAGACCAAATAACAGGAATAGGAACATTAACATATATTGATCCAGAAACTAATATATATGGAGCATTAGGGCATGAAATAATAAACTCAAGCAATAGCAAATTAGTAGAAATATCTGGAGGAAAAATATTTAAAGCAAGTATTACAGGAAATACTAAAAGTACTATAACTTCTACTGGTGAAAAAAATGCTATTTTTGATTCAAATACAACATATGGAACAATAAAAGAAAATACTACTAAAGGAATATATGGAAAATATTCATCCAGAAGTAATAACGAAAAATTAATTGAAGTAGCAGATAAAAATGAAATAAAACTAGGTAAAGCATATATTTATACAGTATTAAAAGATAATGATATTGGAAAATATGAGATTAATATAATCAATATTAATAAAAATAGTACCACTAAAAACATATTGTTTGAAATAACAGATAAAACCTTGATAGAAAAAACTAATGGTGTAATTAAAGGTATGAGCGGAAGCCCAATTGTTCAAAATGACAAATTAATAGGAGCAGTAACTCATGCAATAGTAAATGATAATACAAAAGGATATGGAATATTTATAACTACAATGCTAGAAGAAGGAGAAAATTAAGAGACTTTAAGTCTCTTTTTTAATAAAAATTATCAAGTTGAAAAAAGATTTATCTTGTAGTAACATAAGAAAAAAGAAAGGAATAAGAAAATGAATAAAAAATTTTTACCTAAAGTATTTGGTTGGATGTTTATAGGACTTCTAGTAACTTTCTTAACAGCATATACAGTATCATTAAATGCAAAGATGCTAGAAAACATTTATTCAAGCTTTTGGACAATAATTATTTTTATAGTTGAAATTATAATATCATTTACATTATCAACGAAAATAGACAAATTAAGTGGTACGACAGCAACATGCCTATACATATTCTTTGCCTTTATAACAGGGCTATCATTTTCATTTATATTTTTAGCATATGAAATGGCTTCAATCATTATAATATTCTTAGTAGCAGCAATATTATTTGGAATTTTTGCACTAATAGGAAAATATACCAAAATAGATTTATCAAAAATCAGAACATATTTAACAATGGGATTATTTGCAGTTCTAATAATAATGTTTATAAACTTTTTTATAGCAAATAATACAATAGATATTATTGCTTGTATTATTAGTATAATAGTCTTTCTAGGATTCACAGCATACGATATTCAAAATATCTGT
Organism: Bacilli bacterium; assembly: GCA_017625395.1. Taxonomy (GTDB): domain Bacteria; phylum Bacillota_I; class Bacilli_A; order RF39; family UBA660; genus RUG13868. The sequence continues at coordinate 25,172 of JAGALD010000006.1, forward strand.
GAAAATAGTATGTATTATGATATTGAAGAAAGAAATATTGCTATAATAGGAGCATTTTCAATATACTTAGACTTCATAAATTTATTTATGGACTTATTAAGACTATTTGGTGATCCAAGAGATTAAAACAGTAAATAAATACTGTTTTTTTATTTTGTTAAAAATTAGCAGTCATATATTGACAAGTGCTAAACATAATATTATAATGTATTTAGCACTGTAAAATTAGAAGTGCTAGGAGGTATACATGTTAACCAATAGACAAAATGAAATATTAAAATTAATTGTCTTAGAGTATATTAAATTAGCAAAACCCGTAGGTTCTAATTTGATATGTGACAGGTTAAAATGTTCTAGTGCCACTATAAGAAGTGAAATGGCGGCATTAGAAGAACTTGGGCTTTTAGAAAAAACTCATACTTCTAGTGGAAGAGTACCAAGCGAAGAAGGTTATAGATATTATGTAGATAATTTAATGAAATTAAAAGAAATTAGTGCAGAAGACATGCTAAAACTTCAATTAATATTCAATAATAATCAATTAGAATTATCTGATTGCTTAAAAAGAAGTTTAGAAATAGTATCCGATATAACTAATTACACTTCAGTTGTACTTGGTAATAAATCACATGAAAATACACTAAAAGAAGTTAATATAGTGCCACTGTCAAATTCTTCAATGACAGTAATTGTTATAACTGATAAAGGCTTTGTTGAACATAAGACAATAAATGTAAATGGTATTAGTTTAGAAGAAATTAAAAAAACTGTTAATTTGATTAATAATCTAATAATAGGAACACCAATTGATGAAGTATCATCTAAACTAGAATTTGAAATTAAACCAATTATAGGAAATTATGTTAAAGAACATGAAAGGCTATATAATGTGTTCTACAATGTTTTTACAAACTTCACAAATAGAAATGTTGATGTTGTTGGTAAAAACAATATTCTAAAGCTTCCAGAATTTAGCAGTGTTGAAAAAGTAAGAGACATAATGGATAAACTGGATGATGATAACATTGAAAAAATTGTTGAAGAAGATGATCTTAATAACATAAAAGTATATATTGGTAAAGAAAGCAAATTAGATGACGATATGACAGTTATTAAGACTAAATATAAAACAGATAAAGAAGAAGGTACAATTGCAATTATTGGACCTAAACGTATGGAATACGATAGAGTAGTTAATTTACTTGAATTTATAAAAAATAATATTGAAAACAAATAAGGAGACGAAATGAGTAAAGAAATAAAAAACGAAGAGGAAATAAAAAATGAAAACAATGTGCATAATCCTGAGTGTGCAAATGATTCTCATGAATGTTGTTGCAATAAAGGATCTAATTGCAATTGTCAAGAAGATGAATTAAAAAAACTTAAAGACACCATTATAGAAATGGAAGGTAAAATTAAATATCATCAAGCAGAATTAATCAACTATAGAAAAAGAAAAGAAGAAGAAACATCAAATATGCTTAAGTTTGCTAATCAAGATTTAATTCTTGAACTTATTCCAATAGCTGACAACTTTGAGCGAGCAATCAAGCTAGATGATAGTAATTTAGATGATGGATTATCTAAATTCTTAGCAGGATTTAAAATATTATATTCTCACTTAGTTGAAACACTTAAAAAGTTTGGTGTTGAAGAAATAGAAACAATTGGAAAAGAATTTGATCCAAACTTCCACGAAGCTTTAATGGTTTCAAATGATAAAGAAAAACCAGATGACGTTATCGTTGAATGTCTTTTAAAAGGATATACTTTAAAAGGCAAAGTAATAAGAGCTGCTAAAGTAGTAGTAAATAAATTAGATTAATAAAACAATTTGAAAGGAAATGATTATATATGAGTAAAATAATAGGTATTGACTTAGGTACAACAAATAGTTGTGTATCAGTATTAGAAGCAGGAGTTGCAACAGTTATTCCAAATCCAGAAGGTGGAAGAACTACTCCATCAGTAGTTGCATACAAAAAAGGAGAAAGAATAGTAGGAGACGCTGCAAAACGTCAAGCTATAACTAATCCAAATACAGTATCATCGATCAAAAGATTAATGGGTACAAATAAAAAAGTTGAATTAGATGGTAAAAAATATTCTCCAGAAGAAGTATCTGCTATGATTTTAAGTTACATGAAAGACTATGCAGAAAAATATTTAGGAGAAAAAGTTACTAAAGCTGTTATTACAGTTCCAGCATACTTCAATGACTCACAAAGACAAGCAACTAAAAATGCAGGAAAAATTGCAGGGCTAGAAGTAGAAAGAATTATCAATGAACCAACTGCTGCAGCATTAGCATATGGTCTAGATAAGCAAGAAAATGCACATACAGTATTAGTTTACGACTTAGGTGGAGGAACATTTGACGTATCTGTTCTTGACTTAGGAGATGGTGTATTTGAAGTTAAAGCAACAGCAGGTAACAATAAACTTGGTGGAGATGACTTCGACGAAAGAATCATGGATTACCTAGTTAAAGAATTCAAAAAAGAAAATGATGTAGATTTATCTAAAGATAAAATGGCAATGCAAAGATTAAAAGAAGTTGCAGAAAAAGCTAAAAAAGACTTAAGTGGAGTAACATCTACACAAGTATCAGCACCATTTATTTCTCAAGGAGAAGATGGGCCTCTTCACTTAGATATGACACTTACTCGTGCAAAATTTGAAGAATTAGTAGATGATTTAGTAGAATCAACATTAGAACCTGTTCGTCAAGCAATTAAAGACGCTAAAATTAAAAAATCTGATATAGATAAAGTTCTTCTTGTTGGAGGATCAACTAGAATTCCAATGGTACAAGAATTAATTAAGAAAGAACTTGGAAAAGAACCATCACGTGAAGTAAATCCAGATGAAGTTGTTGCAATGGGAGCAGCTATCCAAGGTGGAGTATTAACAGGAGAAGTTAATGATATCGTATTACTTGACGTTACACCACTTTCATTAGGTCTTGAAACATTAGGTGGAGTTATGACAGTATTAATTCCCAAAAATACAACAATTCCAACAAGCAAAAAACAAGTATTCTCAACTGCTGCAGATAATCAACCAGCTGTAGATATTCACGTATTACAAGGTGAACGTCCAATGGCAGCTGACAATAAAACATTAGGAAACTTCCAATTATCAGGAATTCCTGCTGCACCACGTGGAGTACCACAAATTGAAGTTACATTCGATATAGATGCAAATGGAATCGTTAATGTAAAAGCAAAAGATCTTGGAACTAATAAAGAACAAGCAATTACAATTACAGCAAGTACAAATCTTACTGATGAAGAAATTGAAAAAATGGTAAAAGAAGCTGAAGCTAATAAAGAAGAAGACAACAAACGTAAAGAAGAAGCTGAACTTAGAAATGAAGCTGAACAACTAGTATTCCAAACTGAAAAGTCATTAAAAGATCTTGGAGATAAAGTTGACTCAGATGAAAAAGAAAAAGTTGAAGAGTTAATTAAAGATGTAAAAGAAGCATTAGATAATAATGACATCGATGAAATTAAAGAAAAGAAAGAAAAACTTCAAGAAAAAGCAATGGAACTTGCAACTAAAGTATATGAAAATGTTCAAAAAGAACAACAAGAAGCTGAAGCAAATAGCGATGACGAAGAAGACAACAAAAAAAGTAAGAAAAACAAAAAAGACGATGATGTTCAAGAAGCAGAATACGAAGAAAAATAATTAAATAAATTACGAAGGAAGTTCTAGGAAACTAGAACTTTACTTCTATTAAAAGGAGAACTATGAGCGAAATTAAAAATAGAAGTGAAATAAGTAATGAATATAAATGGGATTTAACTGCTATATATAAAAGCCTTGAAGATCTTAAAAAAGATGAAAAAAAAGTACAAAAACTAATAGATGAATTACCAAAATATGAAGATATTATGTTAAATAGTGCTAAAGACTTATATGATACTACAACAAAAATGTTTGAAGCAGCAAGAATAGTAGAAAAAATATATACTTATGCACATTTAAAATATAATGAAGATATTACATTATCCTCTTCAATAGAATTATTAGAAAAAGCAACAAATATAAATATTAAATTCAATCAAAAAATATCATATTATGACTCAAAATTGTTAAGTATAGAGTATTCAACTATTGAAAATTTTTATAAAGATTATGAAAAATTAAAAGAATATGAATTGTTTTTTCAAAAAAACTTCAGATATAAAAAATATATGCTAAGTGAAACGGAAGAAAAATTAATTGCAGATTTACAAAAAACTTTTACTGATAATGAAACATTATTTAGTAATTTAACTGATTCTGATATAGATTTTGGAACAATAACTGATGAAGATGGAAATAAAGTAGAACTTACAAATACAAATTATAGTAAATATGTTAAATCAAACGATAGAAGAGTAAGAAAAGAAGCATTCCTTACGTTATATAATGTTTATAAAAGATTTAAAACAACACTAGCATGTTGTCTTGAAGGAGAAGTAAAATCTAATGTAACGTTTGATAAAATAAGAGGATATGAAAACTCTCTTCAAGCATCAATGTATAAAGATGAACTTGAACCAAAAGTATATAACGCATTAATAGAAAGTGTATCTAAAGGACTAGAACCATTATATAAATATTTTAGATTAAAAAAAGAAGTTCTTGGATTAAAAGAATTTCATATATATGACACATATGCAAATATGATAGAAAAATATAACAAGAAGTATAGTTACGAAGATGCCAAAAAAATTATAAAAGAAGTATTATCAATTTTTGGAGAAGAATACTCATCATATATCGATAAAGCATTTAAAGAAAAATGGATAGATGTATTACCTAATAAAGGAAAAACAGGTGGAGCATTCTCTGGTGGAGGATATGATACTTATCCATACATCCTTACAAACTTCCAAAATGAATATGATGATATATCTACTTTAATACATGAATTAGGTCATTCTATGCATAGTTATTATTCAAGAAATAATAATACATACCCATATAGCAGTTACTCTATAGTAGTAGCAGAAGTAGCATCAACAGTAAATGAATTACTACTTGCAAAACACATATTAAAAACATCGACAGATATCGAAGAAAAATTATACATTTTAGATAGACTTATGAGTTTATTTAAAGGAACAATTTATAGACAAACAATGTATGAAGAATTTGAAAAATTCCTATATGAGAAAATAGAAAAAGAAGAAAGTCTTACTGCAGATATCCTATGTGATAAATTCTATGAATTAAATAAAAAATATTTTGGAGAAGATGTTGTATTAGATGATGAAATAAGATACGAATGGGGAAGAATGCCACATCTATATTACAATTTCTATATGTATAAATATGCAACTGGGCTATCTGCTGCTTGCTACATCGTAAATTCTATATTAGATGGAAAAGAAAATGCAGTTGAAAACTACATAAAATTCCTAAAAACTGGTAGTACTATGGCACCAAACGAAGAATTAAAAATAACTGGTGTTGATTTAACAAAAAGTGAAGTATGTGATAATGCTATAAAGATGTTCTCCGAAATAGTAGACGAATTTGAAAAAACATATAATGAGTATAAAAGAAGTGGTGGAGTAAATGAATAAAAAAGATTATTATGAGACATTAGGTGTATCAAAAGATGCCTCAGATGCTGAAATAAAAAGCGCATTTAGAAAATTAGCAAAACAATACCATCCAGATGTTTCAAAAGAAAAAAATGCAGAAGCAAAATTCAAAGAGATTCAAGAAGCATATGCAGTACTATCTGATGAGCAAAAACGTAGACAATACGATCAATTTGGTCATGCAGCGTTCGATGGTGCACAAGGTGCCGGAGGATTCGGCGGTTTTGATGCATCAGGATTCGATTTTGGTGATATATTTGATAGTATCTTTGGTGGCGGATTTGGTTTTGGTGGAGGAAATGCAAGAAATACAAATAGACCAAGATCAGGAAATGATAGACTTATAAGAATAAGACTAACTTTTGAAGAAGCTATTTATGGATGCGAAAAAGATATTAAACTTGAAATTAATGATAAATGTGATGAATGTGATGGTAAAGGTGGATTTGGTGAAGAAACATGTTCTAGTTGTCATGGAAGTGGTACTGTAACAACAGAACAAAGAACAATGTTTGGAACATTTATGTCAAAAACAACTTGTAGTAAATGTAATGGTCTTGGTAAAAGCTTTAAAAAATCATGTTCTAATTGCCATGGTAATGGACGAGTTATAAGTAATAAAACAATAACCGTCAATATTCCAAGTGGTGTTGATAATGGAAATAGATTAAGACTTTCTGGAAAAGGAGAAGCAGGAATAAACGGCGGTCCTAACGGAGACTTGTATTTGGAATTTGTTGTAGAAGATCATGACTTTTATGAACGTGATGGAGATGATATTTATTTAACAGTTCCAATCACTATAACAGAAGCAGTACTAGGATGCAAAAAAGAAATTCCAACAATTCATGGTAATATCAAGTTATCAATACCAGCAGGAAGTAATAACGGAGACAAACAAAGAATTAAAGGAAAAGGAATTGATAATGAGTCATCAAGAAGAAAAGGGGATATGTACATTATTCTAGATGTTAGAATACCTAAAAAATTATCTCGTGAACAGAAAAAATTATTTGAGTCCCTTGAAGATACTGATTTAAATGATTCAAATATTGAAAAATTTGAAAAATTTACAAATAAAAATGATAGATAGACAATATATTATAATGTATTGTCTTTTTTTATAGATTGTGTTATAATTAACTGCATTCAAAAAGGAGGAGTATATGTTAAATTCAAATGTTAAGAACTTGAAAATATTTAAAACTGGGCTTGCATTAATGTTAGCATCAACACTTGCATTTGCAGAAGCTCCTCAAGAAGAACATTATTTAATGCAAAATGATTATGTTCAAACAACAACCAAAGTAAATATGCGAACAGATAACAGTATATACGGAGATTTAATATATGAAATTGAATCAAATCAAGCATTACAAAGAATATTATCTTGCAGTGATAACTGGGATTTGGTTATATATAAAAATAAAATTGGTTTTGTGTGTAGAGATTATGTAATAGATGTATCAGAAAAAATTGATGATTTAGAAATAGAACATCAAGATGGATATATTAAAGCAAATACAGGAGTTAATTTAAGACTAGGACCAAGTACAAACGATAAAATCATAAGTAGCCTATCTACTGACGATTTAGCAGATGTACTAGGGAAAACAACTGATGGATGGTATCTAGTATTATATAAAGGAAAAATTGGATATGTTTCAGGTGAATATGTTCAATATCAAGAATCAATTCCATTAAAAAGTGAAGACGGAAAGTTATATATTTATAGTGAGTCTAATGTAAATTTTAGAACCGAGCCAAAAAAAGACTCTGATAAAATAACATTAATAAAAAAAGGAAATAAATTAGAAGTTATATCACAAGAAGAAAACGGCTGGTACAAAGTATTATACAATGGTCAAATAGGGTACGTAAGTAACGAATTTACGACATTTAATCCACCTGGATCATATAGAAACGATGTATTAAGAGTGGTATATGCAAAAGGAGAAATAGAATTAAAAAATTCTCCAAATCAAGATGCAGGAACCATCTATACAATGAATAAATATGAAACATGTGAAGTACTCGCTGCAACAAAAGATAAATACTTCGTAAGATGCGCAGGAAAAATTGGTTATATTTCAAAAGATAAAACAAGTCCATTATATAATACATTTGTAGTTATAGATATAAACGATCAAAAATTAGTTTTATATCAAGATGATCAAATCCTGCTAGAAACAAATATCGTAACTGGACAAAAAGATCAATATGACACGCCAGAAGGCCTATATAGCATTAGAAACAAAAAAACAGACACATTCTTAGTAGGAGAAGACTATTTCACTCACGTTGACTACTGGATGCCTTTTAACGGTGGAATAGGATTACATGATGCAACATGGAGAAGAAAATTTGGTGGAAATATTTATGAAAAAGACGGAAGCCATGGATGCGTAAATATACCTGCAGAATATGCGGATGATATATTCTACACAGTAGAAAAAGGAACAAAAGTATTAGTACACAAATAAAAAGTAAAGACATATTAAAATGTCTTTTTTTATTACAATTTATGTTATACTATTATTAATATCAAAACAACATACATTATTACATAATAAATAAGAAAGGATAGAATTTATATGACAACGAATAATCAATCATATAACAGAATAAGAAAATTTATAAGAGAAAATCCGGATTTAAACGAAAAAAGAAAAAGAATGTTAATACACTATGCAACACAATTATATACTAATAACGTAGAAAACGTAGAAGTAGTAAATAGTGAAGATATTCTTGACGATTTAAGAGTATTAAATGAATATTTAAGTCAAGGCGAAAATACAACTGTCGTTGCAAAAAGACTTCAAGAAGAATTAAATATATTTGCAATGCTTCAAGAACATTATAAAAATGGCACAGATAATTTAGATGAAATTTCAGCAGCATTAGATAAATTATTTCTAGAAACTGACTTAGGAATCAGAGAAAAAAGTAATTTGTCATATTCATTGATAAAAGAAAGACATAGAAAAGAGACAAGAAGACAATGAGTAAAGACGATTTAAAAATTTTATTTAGAGAAGCTGAAAAAATAAATCTCAATGACTTATCATGTGATAATACAAAAAAATTAAAAAGTATAAAACAAATATATCAATTTATACAAACTTTAAATACCAATTATAAAGGAATAATTGAAAAATTTGAAACAACAAAAATAAGATTTGATGACTATTATGATGCAGAAAATTATCATGGACTAGAAATAATAAATTATTTTAATGAATCATATCCATATAATGACAAAGCCGAAGTATGTGAACTATTTGCATTATATGTTATATTGAAAAACGCTCAAGATTTAATTTGTGGTTTTGACTTATATGATGGTGACATAAACACATTATATGACGAATTAAACAATAATGGATATTTTGAAGATATATTATCTATGATTGATTATTTAGAAGAAAAAAGAGCATTAAGAGAAGAACAAGAAGAAAATGAATTAGATTTTTTAAATCCAGATAACAAATACAAAATATTATTTACAGGATTTGCACATAAAGACATTTTAAGTCTTGAAAAAAATACCAAAAAATCATTAATTAAGAAAATATCAAAACAGCTAGCAACTAGTGAAGTAGTCCCATTAACCGAAGCTGTTGACCATGTTAAATGCTTATATGATTTTCCATTATTTAGAGTTCAACTAGCCGATGATTATAGAATTGCATACATAAGAAGAAAAAATGTAACAGCAATTTTAGGAATTACCTTAAAAACAGGAAGAGACATTGACTACAGTAGATATGACGCAATAGCAAAAAACTCAGAGCAAATATATAGAGAAATAGATTTATTTTCAAATGATTTGTTAGATGGTGATTCACAACATTATAAAACAGTTGCCCATCTTCAAGAATTAAATAAAAAAAGAAATAAATAAACTACCAAAAAAATAGCCTACCAAAGGAGAATATATGAAAAAAACTTTTATTGCGGTATCAATAATTTGTATACTAACAATTATTTCAACATATATTTATAATTATCACATAAAAGAAGAAAATAATACATCTAATGAAGAAAATATAAACATAGATGCATATTATAGCGAATTAGTTAAAACAAACAACAATGGAATAATATATTCGATAGATAACAATACATATACAAAAGTAGGGGAGTATAAAAAAGATATTAAATTATACTTAGATAAAATTAATAATGAGTACTTTCAAATAAAAGGTACAAATTATTATATTAATTACCAAGATGTAGAAAAATATACTGAACCAATTCAAGAAAGATATAAAAAATATCTACCATTAGGAAAGAAAATTATTACAGCGAATGAATATAATTTATACCAAGACAAAAATTCATACATAACTTTAAAAGAATCTAAAACTTTCGAAGTTATTTACATTGATAATAATAAATATTATGTTTTATTCAATGATATACTTTACTACATATTAAAAGATAATATTATTAAAGAAGAAACAATTACCAATATAGTATCAAACACAAAAAACATTCCCGTATTAAATTATCACTTCATATACGATAAAGACTATGAAAAATGTAATGAAATAATATGTATTGAAAAAGCCTTATTTGAAACACACTTAAAATATTTAAAAAATAATAATTTTTTAACACTTACAATGAACGAATTTAATTTATGGATGGATGGAACATTAAATTTACCAGAAAAGGCCGTCTTAATTACTTTTGATGATGGAGCACTTGGTACTAATACTCATTTAATAGAATTATTAGAAAAATATGACATGAATGCAAGTTTATTTCTAATTACAGCATGGTGGCCAAGATCAAAATATGAGTCTCCTAATTTAGAAATATATTCTCATGGTCACGATATTCACTTGGATAACTACTGTAAAAAAGGACCAAGAGGATATTGCTTAACTAAAGAAGAATTAATAGAAGACTTCTCATTATCTATTCCATTAGTAGATAATAATTTAGCTTTTTGTTATCCATTTTATGCTTATAACAATACAATAATTGAAGCATTGAAAGAATTAAAATTTGAACTAGCATTCATAGGTGGAAATAAAAAAGCCAAACAAAGTGACAATAAATATTTAATACCAAGATATATTATTTACTATAATACTGATATAAATATATTCAAAAAAATAGTTAATTAAAAGGATCAATTAATTTTGACCCTTTTTTAATTTATCAATAGATTCTTTTATTTGTTTTAATGATCTTTCATATTGTGATGTAGTCTTTGGTTCATAATAATTTTTCTTTTTTAAATTATCAGGCATATATTCTTGTACCACAAAGTCGTTAGGATAATCATGGGGGTATAAATAGCCTACAGCAGTCGAATTGATATGATTAGGCACTTTACTGCATCTACCAGTTCTAACGTCTTCTAGCGCCTTATTTATAGCTAAATAAGCCGAATTAGATTTAGGAGATAAAGCCATCTCTATTACAATCTCTCCCATAGGTATAACAGCCTCAGGAAGCCCAACTAATTCTGATGCATCAATGGCAGCTTTTAATCTTGGACCAAGCGAAGGATTAGCAAGTCCAATATCTTCATAACATATAACACTAAGTCTTCTATAAATACTATCTAAATCTCCAGCTTCTAAAAGTCTAGCAAGATAGTGTAGGGAAGCATTAACATCACTTCCTCTAATAGACTTTTGAAATGCACTTAACACATCATAATGCCCATCTTCATTCTTATCATGAAAAAAAGCAGGTTTATTATTAATTCTTTTCACTTGTTCAACATCAACTTTCTTATCACTAGAAGAATAATATGATATTTCAAGTAAATTATAAGCATATCTTAAATCATTACCAGATAAAGCTGCAATATACTTAATCGCTTCATCATCTATTTCAATACCCTCTAAATCAGAATGTTTCGTAGCTTTTTTTAATCCTTCAATAATATCATCTTCTTCAAGAGGTAATAATTCAAATAAATGGCATCTGCTTCTAATTGCAGGATTAATCTTATGATAAGGATTACTTGTAGTCATTCCTATTAAAGTAATCAAACCGCTTTCAATCTGCGGAAGAAGTAAATCTTGTTTATCTTTATTTAACCTATGAATCTCATCCATAATTAAAACAATACCATCGTACATCTTTGCTTCTTCAACAACTATATCAAAATCATGTTTATTATTAATAGTAGCATTTAAAAATCTATATCTAACCCCTAAATCCTTAACAATAGCATTAGCTATAGAAGTTTTACCAATACCAGGTCTCCCATATAATATCATAGAAGGTAACTTCTTATTATTAACAAGATTTCTTAATACTTTATTTTCTCCTAATAAATGTTTTTGGCCAATAACTTCATCAATAGAATTAGGAGCAAGTTTTATTGCTAAAGGTTTTTCCATAAAAACCACCTCAAAAATATTGTATCAAACATTTGTTTATTAATCAATTTCTTTTCATTTATACTTACATATATCAATATTTGTTATATAATATATATAAGGTGTAATTATGGAAATAGATATATATGACAATATAAATAATGAAATAAAAGATAGCATAATAGATTATATAAATTATTTAAGAGTTGAAAGAAGACTTTCTAAAAATACATATAATTCTTATGAAAAAGATTTAAAAGATTATTTAATATTTTTAAATAAAAAAGATATAACAACACTTAAAAAAATAGAAAAAAAACATATAATCGATCATTTAGAATACTTAAATAAAAATAAATTAACAACAACCTCTATAGCAAGAAAATTAACTGCTATTAAAAATTTTCATAAATATATATATGCCAAAGAATTAACAAAAGATGATGTATCACTTACAATAGAAAGGCCAAAATTAAGAAAAGCATTACCAAATGTTTTAACAATAGAAGATGTAGATAAACTTCTAGATATTAAACTAAATACACCATTTGACTATCGTAATAAGGCTATGTTAGAATTACTTTATGGAACTGGTCTACGAATTACTGAACTTTTAGACTTAAAAATAACAGATATTGATTTTGAAAACTGTATTCTAAGATGTTTTGGTAAAGGAAGCAAAGAAAGAACTGTTCCAATAGGAGAATATATCATTGACGCATTAAATGAATATTTGCCAAAAAGAAATATCCTTTTAAAAGGCAAAAAAGAAGATTATTTATTCTTAAATAATTTAGGTGGACGACTAAGTAGATTTAGTTTTTTTAAGATACTTAAGAAAATGTTAAAGGAAAGAAATATTAATAAAAATGTTTCACCACATAGTCTAAGACACAGTTTTGCAACGCATATGTTAGAGTACGGTGCCGATTTAAGAAGTATACAAGAACTTCTAGGCCATAGTGATATTTCAACTACAAGAATATATACACATATTACTAATAAAAAAGTTACAGATGATTATATTGAATATCATCCACGAAGTAAAAAATAGGAGAGTGTAAAAATGAATTTTAAAAGAATATTTTTACTTGTTTTAGATTCACTGGGTGTTGGTGAAGCAATTGACGCAAATAATTATGGAGACAATGGTGCTAACACATTAAAACATATCATGGATAATTATGACCTTTTTATTCCAAACCTTAAAAAGTTAGGATTTGTTGACACAATAAACATGAATGAAAATGATAATGTTGATGCATATTACACAATTGCAAGACCAACAAATACTGGAAAAGACAGCCTAACATCACATTATGAATTAATGGGAATTAAAAGTACTGTGCCATTTAAAACATTTACAGAAAAGGCATTTCCAAGAGAACTATTAGAAAAAATAGAAGAAGTAACTGGAAAAAGAGTTATAGGAAATAAAGTAATAAACGGTGATGCTATTATAAATGAATTAGGAGAAAGACACTTATCTTATGGAAGCCTAATAATTTATACATCTGCTGACTCAACACTTCAAGTTGCAGCACATGAAGATATAATACCAATACCTAAACTATATAGTTATTGTGAAAAAATAAGAAAAATAACTCTTTCTGATGATTGGCGAATTGCAAGAGTTATTGCAAGACCATTTACTGGAAAACCCGGAAAATTCAAATTTACTAATGATAGATGCGACTATTCTGTAAAACCACCACATAAAAGTGTAATGGATTATTTGAAAGAAAAAGATTATAGTGTTATATCAATAGGTAAAATTAATGATATATTCGATGGTGAAGGAATAACTAAAATTGTAAAATCATCTTTCAATAATATGGATACATTAAACAAAATGACTGATATCATGAGTAAAAAATTCACAGGACTTTGTATTGCAAACTTAAGTGATTTTGATGCATTATATGGTCATAACAGAGATGTTGAAGGATATGCTAAAGCAATAGAAGAGTTTGATGTTGAAGTATCAATGATACTAAATAAATTAGAAAATGATGATCTATTAATAATTACTGCAGACCATGGAAATGACCCAACATTCCCTGGGAACTCACATACAAGAGAAAATGTACCAGTAATCATATTTGGAAGAAAATTCAAAACACCAAAGAAATTAGAAATATTAGATAGTATGGCAGATATAGCGGCAACAATAGCAGAAAACTTTGAAGTAGAAAAACCTGAAATAGGAACAAGTTTTTTAGACAAATTAAAATAAGCTTTTAAGCTTATTTTTTCTTTTCATAACTATTACATAAAGTATCATCTTTACTTGTAACATCATCATTACAACATGAAGAACCAACTCTTATCTCATTTAATTTACAATGATTACTATTACAATCATTATATAAACAAGTTAACACATTACATTTAATCTTTGAATTAAAATTATTAGAAACTTCCTTTCCCATACTTACCTCCATTAATATTATTAACAATATATAATATTAATATTTATTAATATTTAAAAAAATGATACAATTTAACATATAAAGAGTAGGTGTAATAATGATTTTAAATTATATTATAATAATTTTATTAAATTTATATATATTATTTAATAAAAAACAAAGAAAAAAAGAAAAACTAATTAAACTTATCAATTTTACAAATATAAATGTAATTACAATAAATTTATTATATTATTTAATAGCTTTTATCTACAAATTAAACATTAACTATATTGATTTATCATTTTTAATAATAAACATAATATCATATATACCAATAGCATTATTAAAAAAGAAAAATAAAAGAAAAGAAGTTATTAACGAAGAAGAAAAAACTATTAATTATATGTTCAAATTATCCATACTTTCATACATATTAATACAAAGAGTAGGGGACATAGAAAAACTAAATATTGCAATATATATATATTCACTAATAATAGTCTTTATAGCAATATTAATCTCTAAAATAATTAAATTTTTAATAAATAATAAACATATAGTAGTATTTAAAGAAAATGAAGAAAAAGATTATTTAAATGATATAAAATTTAATACTAAAATAATAATTAATAAATTTTACAATTATATAATATACATACTAGCATATATATTATTTATATATATAAAATTTCCATATTATTACATAATATATCCAACAATATTAATAATTTCTCTATATATTATCTACAAAAAAATTAAAAAAATTAAAAATCAATCTAAAAAACTATATCATAATATTTCGATAATAAAAGAAAAACCTGGAATTAATTATGCATTTCAATTTAATAGAGATATTCTTTTTACAAAAAATATTATGTTAGCCAGCATATTTTTTGTAATAACAGTATTAATTTATTTCTTAATAGATATTACAGCATTTACTTACATAGCAATAGAATTATATATAATATTAATATATATTATATTGTGTGATAAAAAAAAGAATATATACAACGTATATTCCTTAAATTCAGAATTTATAGATAAAAAAAGATATAAAACATCAATTAATATTCCAATATCTAAAATAAAACAAATAAACATATTCAATATAAAATTTTATAAAATAGAATGTATAACAGACAACAATATTAAATATGAATCTGAAATAATATTATATGATCCAGAACTTTATATAGATAATATAACAATATATCTAAATACAAATAATATAGATGATTATATAATAATGACTAATGAACTATATATGTAATTATATAGTTTTTTTATTATTATACAGAAGGCAACATAACTTTAATTATAGGAAGTATTAAATATTTTTTTTAGAGACAAGTTCTTGTCTAGTTTTAAATCTTCTAGAATCAATATAAGATTTTAAAAATAATGTATGGTCTTTAGCAACGTTCCACATAATAAATAATTCATTGTCATTAAGTATATCTAATAAGTCGGAATATTCTAAAATCGAATTATCAATAATAAATTGTTGAATATCTCTTAAAGTTTTAGAAACTTCGGTATAACTTAATGAATCAACTTTTGAAACATCGAAACCATTATAAAATGTACGGAATCTATCATCATATTGAAATTTCTCGGGATTATCTAGATGTAAATGATATCTATACATACCAACCATAGATTCGAGTTTAATAGGAATAGTACCATTAAGTAGAGTAGTAACGTTTTCCTTTACATTTTTAAATGTAGTAGTATTCTCATAATAGCATATTACATGGTAGTGGGGTTTTTTACTCTCCCCTGTCGGATTTACATCTTTATCATGTAATGGACTAAATGCCATTGGTAAACCCGTATTAATGATAATTTCTTCGTAATCACTTGGAAGTGAATCCGGATAAACTACAAATGCCCAATTTCTACCTTTTTGCATAAAAAACCTCCTTTGTCACACATCACTCTATGGGGGGTGTCGTAGTAACCCCCCTTTTTTTTTGTTCTCATTGGCGAACCACCTAGCAAAAAAAAGACTTTTTTTTGCTAGCTAAACAATTATATTTAAATATATTTATCAATTACGAAAAGTGCATAATGCAGTAGCTTATAACTTTTCTTCATTGACAAATAAAGGCTTTATGCGTGCAAAGGCACGCATAAATGCCTAATATCGCATTTTTTTGAGATATTCTCTTTCCTCATTAGTTGGAAAGAAACTATGTAAAATATCGGCTTTTGTAAGTTCTAAAGAACTATACATAATTGATTTATAAGGTTTTGAATCACTTTGAAGATACCTCAAATATTTAGAATCATACATTGAACCTACTTTTTTAATTCTAAAAAAGAATCTAAAATAATCAACATCAAGTAGATCTTCGTTGACAACATTATTTTCTAAATTTGCTGACATTTCCCAACTACATCTAATATTTACCCAAGCAATACCTAAAAATTTTCTAAATGACTGTATGTTCCAATATTCCTCGGCAAGAACAAGGATTCTTTTAATTATTCTTGATTGTGATTGACTAGATACATATATATCGTGGTCAAAATGTCTATGAGCTTGGCAATAATGAGCTATTGAATCAGGAAAATCTTTATATTCCATAGAATCATATTTAGCTTGTACTTCGTCAATATAAAAACTAGAACCTTGAGGAAATTTATTATCAAGTGTTAAATCGAAGATTCTACACCTTAAAGACATTATAAAATCACTTTCTACAATTTCACCATTTTCATCATAATAATAATATTTTTTACCTTTTTTAGGTTTTTTAAATAAAACAGGAAAATCGGTATATTGTAAAACTTCATATATATATTTTTTTCTCAAAATTTTTTCAGTAAACCAAACTTTTAATGGTGGATTATATTTTTTAAATTCTTTTCTAGCAACATTAACCATAGTCAATGTTTTACCTTTTCCAGGTTTACCTGTTAATATTATTAAAGACAATATTCATCATCTTCATCATCTTCATTATATTCATCGTGAGAAGTAAAATATTTTTTTATATCTTTTATAGGAAAATAATTTTTTTTCAAATCAAGAATTGAAATATAATCTCTTTTTAATTCTTTTTTAGAAATATAATCATTGTTGAGTAAACAACAATTAATAACTAAATCAAATAATTCATAATTTTTTTCATAATATAAATATGAAATAGCACCACAATCAAAACAAGTAAAAACTATTTCTTGTCTAGTAGCACAATTAAAAATAAAATTATGAGTATGTTTTTTATTTTTACAAATACAATTTTCATTTAGGACTTTATTTAATTCGTCCATTTCTTTAAAATCAAACATAAAATAATCCCTCCAAATTAAATTTTAAATTTTCCAATTTCCATATTTTTTTTAATAAAATATGGATTTTCTTGATATCTATTAAGTACCGTTATATAGCATTTTTTTAATTCTTTATAATCTAAATAATCAACTATTTTCAATAAATCGTGATTATGTGTAATAATTAATAATTCTTTTAATTTATTAGATAAAATTAACTTTTTCTTATTTTCAGTCAATTCATAAATCATATTATTCCCCTACTCTAAATTGTCATAATTACCGAAAAATTGTTCTAAAGTTTTTTCGACATCTTTTGATATTGTATTAGCTTTCTTTTTTAATACTAAAAGAAAATATAATTTCTTTATAATAAATAAAATTGAATAACATATTAAAAAATAGAGAGCAAATAACCAAAAATCCATACTACCACCTCATATTCTTTATAATTGTAATAAACTTTAAAATTATCATTAAAAAACAATAAATAAATAACAAGATATAAATATTATGCAAACAACCAATAAAAGTTTCATTTTCTACAAACCAATATACATACTGTTCCATTTTTATTTCTTCCCCCTATTCAAAAATACAAATACAATTTTAACCAATACTAATATTATTAAAATTTTTAATATAGAAACTGTACCAAATAAAGTAACTGAATCTAAAAATACTATAAAATTATAAAATTGTTCGAGAAAGAAATATAATAAATCAAGCATATTACCACCTCAAACCTTTTATAAATGACCTTATAACATCAATAAATAGCTTAAACAAGCTTATAAAGATATACATTACAAATAGTACTCCAAAAGCTTTTAAAAAGTGAAATTCGGCAGGTAAACCACCTAATAACATTTCAACTAATTCCCACAACATAAAATCAACCCTTTCTAAAAATTTTGTAAGTAAAAATGACTAAATATAAGCTAATAAAGATATAACAACATTGATATAATGGACTAGGTAAAATCTTTATAATAGATAAAAATAAATTTACAAGACTAGTTATAATTTGAATACAGCCATAAATACCGTCAATAATAGTACCTAAAATTGAAACTATAAAATCAAAAACTTGTGTCAAAGCATCCACTATATCACTTCCCTATCAATTTAAATAAAATATAGCTCATTGTTAATATAAACAATACAAATATAATAGTTCTAATAAACTCCGGAGCTAAATCATAGCAATTTTGTAAAACTAGTGAAAATTGATTAATATCACTAGATAAAGAATCAATAAAATCTTTTATTATAGTTAAATAATTATCTACATCATAAGAATCATCAATATTAGTCTGTTGATAAATAATAAAATCATTTTCTAAAATAGTATTAGAATCCTCATAATAAGTAAATTTATTATCAAGTTTATAATTATTATTAAAGGAAACCATTGTATTTTCATCAACTAATACATAAGCAGTATCAGAAGAAGTAGAAGATTCTAATAAAAATGTAGAATTAGGCATTACATCAGTATATTTATAAAATTTCAAAGGCTTAGAATCAATTGGGTAAAAATATACATAATCCCATTTCTGCATATTCTCTTTTCTATAAATTGTAGAAGTAATAGTATCATTAATAGAACCATAATAAGCATTATTAGGTGTAGATTTATAAGATACCATTAAAGCATTATTGGAATTTAAATTATAAAAATCTAAAAAATTATCATATCTACGATTAAAAGAATCATTAGGGTAAATATAACCATAATTAGCACTAGAAGAAAAATTAAAAACTTTTAAAGAATTAAGCATATGAAGATTTACATAAATATTATCATAATTTGATAAATCACTTCGACAAGTGGTAAATTCAAAATATTTTTTCTGAAATTGAATAAAATCTTTTTGAAGACCAAAATCTTCATAATAAGGTTCATCACTTGTGATCTGATAAGAACAATCTAATTTATCATAAGTATAATAAGTACCATGATTGATTCTACCAAAAATGTTAACATCATAATTATAATCTAATAAATCCCCTATTCTACCTAACGAAAATTCAGCAACATAATCATCGATATTTTCTTTAGGAATATTTGATAAAAATAAACCATTATATGTAGGAATAAAAGAATTATTAACAAAAGTTGGTCCTGTATCAGGTATATTAATATAAACCTCTAAAGGCTCTATATATTGATTAAAATCAATAGTAGAATTATTATATTTTAAAGATCTATAATATGCAGTATCAGAAGTACTACGAAGATAATATAATAAAGAATTTTCAAAACTTGAATAATATGGAACAAAATAGTTCATATTAGATGACAAAGATATATTTTCCTCAAAAGAAGTCAAAGGAAAGTAAAAATTAAAATTATTCCAAGAATTAGTAGTTGAACCATTTTTTAAAATATTATCGAGAGCAGTTAATCTATTATTCCATTGATTTTCATACGAAGTTGTACCAACATCAAAAGATAAATAAACTCTACCACCCATTAAAAAATTAGAAATTTGAAATCTAGAGCCTTTTAATCCCTCAAATGAAACTTGTATTGGATTAGTACCATTATGAAAAATAATTACAATTTGTTGATTTTGAGTACCACTATTATCAATAGACTTATATAAAATAGTATAGTTATAATTATTTGGATTATTATTTTCAATATAATCTTTAAAATATTCAAGATAATATTTTATACTTTTATTATCATAAAAAATATTAGATTCATCATTTATATAAGATTTAACCTCTTTTATATCAATATCAAAATATAAATTTTCTTGAACTAAAGCATAAGCATTTTCCATTAAAAAGAAAGTAGAAAATAAAATTAAAATTGTAAATAATATTTTTTTTATCATGATTTAATTCTCCTTTTATTCTTTTTATCAGATGAGCGATCGATTTGAGTATCAATATTAGAATTATTAAACTTTAAAAAAGAAATATCAATAAAATCAAAAACTATTAAAGTAATGCTAACAAATAAACTAAAACCAATTATTACTAAAATAAACCAATTATTTAACAACATATTACAAAACATAACAAAATAATCTAAAAACATTAAAACTACACTTTTTAATAAATTTAAAAAATCAGTAAATGTAAATCCCTCAATATTTAACAAATTAAAAAAAGAGCAAAAATCTACATTTAAAAAACTTGTAAAAGTATCAAACATAAATTTTCACCCCCATTTATTTTTTGTGTGTAGCCCAAGAAAAAATTGAACCAACTAAAAATACTAAAAATGCTAAAAACAACCCTAATAAAATTATTTGCCCCAAAATAGTACCAAGTAAAAATTCTGAGACAAAAGCCCCTAATTGTTCAAATAAAAAATCAAACATTAAACCCATATTACCCAAAAAATCCGTTAATGTCATATTTTAACCCCTTTCAATAAAGAAAAATAAGAGCTAAATAGCTCCTATTATTTTCTTCTTCCACGTTTACGGAAAGATGCCTTACCAACAAGACCTACAACAAGTTTGTAGATAAGTAAAGCAATTCCTAAACCAAACATCAAAGCAATCATAGGATTAGCTATTAAGTTTGATGATACAGTTGTAAACCACTCTAAGAAACTAGTTAAAATTGTTCCAACAGATTCGATTAGAGCAGTTAATCCAGTAGCAGTACCTTCCATTTATTTAACCCCCTTTTTACAATTTTCTATTTAAAAAACGAATAATTTTTTTTATTAAACGTTTTTTAAGCGTATTTGTTCTTTTTTGTTCAAAATATAAATCGTCAATAACAAGAACAACTTCATGATTATAAGAATTTTTATAACCAACAAAATAATCAACGTAATATGTCTTGATAATTTTATAATAATAAGTCTTATTATTTGGATTAAACCAAATTATTAATCTTTTCATTATTTTTTAGAAAGATTATAAGACATTATTAATATTTTGGCTTTATCAGATTTAACAGTTTGTTCTATTGTTGAACCGTCTGCAAGGTTAAATACTAAAGAATAATATTCTCTTACTTCACCTGTATCTTTGGCATTAAAAGTCTTTTTAACTAACTTACAATTTAAATCCATAAGTCGACCCTCCTTTTATAAATAATTATATTAATTTTAGTAGCGAGGTGCTGTCTTTTGTGGTAGTTTTTGTAATAACAGATAAAATCACAAACATTATATTATTAAATTTCAATTTCAAAATAAACAGCACACATGAAAAAATTAAACACATAACTCAGGGGAATTTTGTGTCTAGAACATAGCCTCTAAGGGTAGCTATGTTATGATTACAAAATATAATCATAAATAGAGTATAACGTGTAATCACTTTGTTGTCAATACGAATACATACAAAATGACATCAGAATAATATAATATTGATTAGAAAGTGAGGGGAATTTATGATCAATAACATAATACCAACAACAATAAGAATAGAAGAACAAACAAAAACAGCTATAGAAGATATAGCAAAAATAGAACAAAGAAGTTTTAATAAAATGGTAGAATATATTCTACAAAAATATATTATAGAATATATGGAAAAGCAAAATAAAAAAGACTAGAAATACGGTCTTTTTTTTAACCCTCCGTCGTTCCCTTTTAAGGGAACCGCAAAAAACACCCCTACGGGGGTTTTTTGCGTTTGTTCCTCCCCCTTTTTTTATTCTAAAAAAACCGGGTTTGCCCTTTTTCTAAGGGCAGTCGCACCCCGGAACAAGAACCCATTCGAGAAAAAAAAACTAGCTCACTTATGAAATCGCTAGTTTAAATTTAATATTTTAATTCTTAAAATATTAATTATGGGAAGTTGAATATTACAATTAAAAAGATTAATAACTTATCGATTTTATTAAGTTATTAATGAATATCCATTTATCTTATATACATATATTATATATTATTTTAATAATACATACAATTATCAAATCAATATATATTTAATATTTTATTTAAAATTAATTATATATAATTAATAATAAATTTAATTTTAATTATTATTTTAATTGTTTATTAATATTTATTTAAATTAATATTATCCTAGTAATTAAATATTTCTTAAATTAAATCATAATATAATATTATATTTTTTTTGTAATAAAAAATAATATTATAACTACATAATCTAAAACTATATAATCTAAGTATAATTAAAATACATAATAAAACTCCCCTACTTTTTTCTTAAAATTTAATAGGGGAGTCATACACTATTTTTATACTTTTCTAGACTGAATTTCTGCTATTTTTTCCAATACTTCTTTAGCATTTTCTTCATTTATCTCACTATAACCAAGTTCTCTTAAAGCTTGCACTTTAGCAGTATTAAGCTCTTGAGTTCTACTTAATTTTTCTTCATTTTTATGTTCAATATCTTGAACAAATCTCTTATGAGCTTCAGCTAATTTAACTTTAGAAGCTGTACCATTATTATATAATGTTAATCCAGAGAACAATATTCCTTCAAAAATAAACTGTTGATCTGAATTAAAAGCAAACTCCATTGGATCTGTAAATCCCATAGATTTAGACATATATGCTAATATGTATTTTAACTCTTTTGAAGTTTCCATTGATTGCAAATAATGATACAAATATGTATATGCATTAAATGTTTCTTTAGTCTTATCCTCAGATAACTTTTCTTTTAATAAATTAATTATATCAGTAAGAAGTTCTTGTTCTTTTTTACTAAATCCTTTTAAATCAGTTAAAACTTCTTTTTCAAGGGAATCCTTAACACCATCATTTAGTCTCCCCTCCACTTCCATTATATAATTACTATCTATTATTAAAGAATCTAATTCTTCATCACTTTTAATATTTAAAAGTCCCATTAATCTTGTTGATTTTTCTTTAGGCCAATCTTTAAGACTTTCCATAGACAAATAATTATATAACATTTGTCTTGATACGCCCAAATATTTAGCTAATCTAACTTTTGAAATTCCTAATTCATTTAAAATATCATTTAATCTATTCATAGGTAACTTAACCTCCAATTTACATTACTTATAATTTAATTTTACCAAAACATTTTACATTGTCAAGTGTAAAGAGATGACATTTTATTAAATAAAGTATTTACTATAATATAAATTATAAGTATATTTAATAGATTAGAACAAATAGAAATTTATAATAAATACCACATTTTCTTATCATTTTTTCTAACTTCTTTGATGATTCCTCCGCCTAAGCATTCATTATCTTTATAAAATACACAAGCTTGTCCAGGAGTTACAGATTTAACACCTTGAGGAAATTTAACAATCACTTCGTCATCTGAGATATCACTGATTTCTACATCAGTCAAATCTTGACGATATCTAAATTTAGCCTCTACATTTTTTGGAACATTATCATTAATTAAATTAACATTGGAAAGTACACATGAAGTTGATACTAAATAATCACTATCATCCCCAAAAGCAATATACAAAATATTCTTCTCTATATTTTTTCCAACAACATACATTCTATCTTTAGTTCCACCTATATTAAGTCCTTTTCTCTGACCAATAGTATAACTTCTTAATCCTTTATGACGTCCTACAACTTTATTAGTAGCAACATCAACTACATCTCCATCTTTATTATCAAGTTTATCAGTAATATATTCTTTAAATTTGCTATTTATAAAACATACATCAGTAGAATCTTTCTTATCAGCAGTAACTAATTCATATTCTCTTGCAATATCTCTTACTGTATCTTTATTAATTCCTTCTAAAGGAAGTATTAAATGTTTAAGTTGTTCTTTAGTTAATTGAGCTAAAAAATAAGTTTGATCCTTATTCAAGTCTTCACTTTTATAAAGCCTTCCATCAACTACCTTAGCGTAATGTCCAGTAGCAATATAATCACAACCAAACTCAAGCATCTTTTGATATAAAAAATTAAATTTAACTTCTCTATTACAAAGTATACAAGGATTAGGAGTAATTCCGTTATTATAATCATTTATAAACTTATCAATTACGTTATTCTTAAATATTTTTTTATATTCAACAATATGATGTTCAATACCAATTCGACTACAAACCTTAACAGCATCACTAGTATCAAAATCGTCAGTAAAAACAAAAGTCACTCCTATTACTTCAAACCCTTGTTTTTGTAACAAAACAGCAGCAACACTAGAATCAACTCCCCCACTAATCCCAACTAAAACTTTTCTTTTCATACAAATCACCAAAACAATTATACAATAAAATAAATATAATTGTGTAATTAATTAAACAAATTAAGTAAATAATAAGATATATATATTTCATACAAAGAAACAAATAAACAACAAACACAAGAAACTAATAATATCTTTAAATATTTTCTCATCACTTCTTTAAAATTAATATTTTTTTTCAAAAATAAATAATTAAATAATTTAATACAAAAAGAACTACCATAAAAAGTTACTAATACCATAACAATTAAAAATAATAATTGATGGGGAAAACAATGTAAAAACATACGAAGTAATCCACTCCATTTAAAAGTATAAACAACAGAAGAAATAGAAAAACCAAACAGAAAAAACTTAAAACAATAAATTAGTAAAATTAAAGGAAGACCAACTATAGATATACCAAGTATCCATATAACCAATACATAAGTAAAATTATTAATAATAGAACTACATAACATATTAAATTTATTACCACTATTAATATCATTAAAAAAAACAGTAATATTATCTTTTATTTGTATAAGATTTTCTTCAGATATCAAAAAAATGAAAATAATTCCCAAAATTAATGCCAAGAAAGCTAGTCCAATTAAAAATACATATAATTTCTTTTGTGATTCTACATTTACTTTTGCTTTAAATATTCCTTTTTTCATTTTAGTCACCTATTAAAATATATTTACAAACAACATAAATATTACAAATTAATAGACAATTTTATATAAATTTATTATAATTAAAAAAGAGGTGATTACATTGAGTAAGAAAACAATCAAAATCGTATCAATTTTATTAGTATTTGTAATGATATTTTCATTTATAGCAGGATTAATGTTTATGTAATAAAATGGTTAGCCATTTTATTTTTTTTTGGAGGTTTTATGGAAAATTTAAATAATATAACTAATTATATAAGAACACAAGATGCAAGAACACTTTGCAATCCAACTCTTGAAATAATCTCAGAAAATCCAAGAATTGGAATTTTACATTATGATATTAAAGATACAAAAGAAAGAATTTGTTTTATATACCTTTTAGATGAAGATAAAATAACATCACCAGGGTTTGTCTCTTTAAGACTATTAAAAGATGAAGATTCACTTCCATTTTTTGAATTTAAAGATAAAATATATTCAACTGTTACTGTAGAAAGTGAAACAACTACACCAGCACCTTTAACAACAACAATAACAGGTTTTATAAGACCAAACGGTATTATGCATGAAAGTATTTATGATGACTACTTCAATATAGAAAGATCATCAGCATTCAATAAAACAGAAAATTTTGAAGACTATCTTTCACTAAAAGAATTTATTTCTCATAAACTAGATAAAAAAGCTCAGGAAGAAAATGAACGAATAGCATCAATAAAAAGAAATAAAGAATCATTTCATACAAAAGCAAAAACTCTTAATTATGGCAAGAAAAACTAAAAAGTTTTTCTTTTTTTTATATTTATTCATAAACTTTAATGGGTGTTTTTATGAAAAAAGGAACTTTTTTTAAAGCAACATTAATATTAATATTAGGCGGTGCAATAACTAAAGCACTTGGAATGTTTATAAAAATTATTATGACTAGAATTGTTGGAATCGAAGGAATAAGTTTATACATGTTAATATTTCCAACATTTGCACTTTTTATGACAATATCACAACTAGGTTTTCCAGTAGCAATTAGCAAATTAGTAGCAGAAGAAAGATATAGCAGTAAAAAATTAATATTTTCTATAATACCATTTTCATTACTATTTAATATTTTCTTAATGTTTTTAATAATTATTATTGCACCAACACTTGCCAATGATTTATTAAAAGAACCTAAAGCATTATATCCAATATTAGCAATTGGATTAGTACTACCATTTGATAGTCTATCAAGTATTCTAAGAGGATACTTCTTTGGAAAACAAAAAATGCTACCACACATTATCTCATTAATTACAGAACAAATCATAAGGTTAATACTCATAATATTAATAACCCCTACTCTATTAGAAAAAAATATAATATACGCAGTAATTGGTTTAATATTAGTAAATTTATTTAGTGAATTATCATCAATAATAGTTTTACTTTTCTTTATACCTAATAAAAAAAATATAAAAAAAGAAGAAATTAAACCAGATATAGCAAATATTAAAAGCATATTATCTATTGCACTTCCTACAACAGGATCAAGACTTATAGGATCAGTCTGTTACTTTTTTGAACCAATTATCTTAACATTTGCTCTTACATTATCAGGATATTCTAGTTCATACATAATAACAGAGTATGGAATTATTGAAGGATATGTATTACCTCTTTTAATGTTGCCTAACTTTTTTACAAATGCCTTAAGTAGTGCATTAGTACCAGTAATATCTAAAAATTATGTAATAAATAATAAAAAAGAAATAAAAAGAAAACTTAAACAAGTCATAACTTTATCCCTTTTAATTGGTATTCCTCTTACAATAATATTAATGATAAATCCAACATTTTTCTTAAAAACAATATATAAAACAAATCATGGAAGCTCATATTTAAAATTTATTGCCCCATTTTTCTTAATACTATATATCCAGTCCCCATTAGCAAGCATATTGCAAGCAATTAATAAAGCTAAAAATATAATGTTTGATAACTTAATAGGAACTATCATTAAAATACTTTTACTATTTATTTGTAGTCTTTTAAAAATAGGATTATATGGTTTTTTAATAAGTATGATAGCAAATATTCTTATAGTAACAATTCTACATTTTAGAACAATAAAAAAAGAAATCTTTTAAGATTTCTAATTAATTTTATATAAAAGCAACATATCTTTATCATCTTTAGACACCCTATAAGAGTCCCTAATCTTTTGTATAGCTTTATTTTGCACAAAAACAGGCAAAATTCTTTGTTTCAACAGTTCTAATGTCTTTATTCTAAACTTAATAAAAAGTACACTCACGAGCCAAGAAAGAGCCATATTAACATAATAATAATTAGATTTTATAGAACTAACTATTTTTATTATCTCATCAACGTATTTTGAATCTACATAATAATCAAGCATAATAACAATACCAACCCTTGATAAAAACTCATTATCTTCATAAGAAAGAGATTTAGCAATATCAAAAAAATCAACTTTTTTCATCATCTTAAAACTACTAACACAAGTATCACACGTAGCCCAATTATCAATTTTCTTAATAAAAGAATTAAAATATTTAAGAAAAACATCTTTATCAGTAATATAACCAATAACAAATCCTTCAATAAGAGACTCTTCAAAATAATGATCATTAACTATCTCTAAAAAGCTTTCTATATTACCTTTAGCAATATTTTTAGCAATATTTCTTAATATTGGAGTCTTAATACCTATTATTTCTTGCTTAGTATTAATTATTTTACTATTAAACTCAATAAGTTTATCATCACCAAGAGAAATTAAATGTTCTAAAAAATCTTCATATAATAATCTATCCCATTTATTAAATATAAAATCTTTATTCACTAATTATTTCACCAACACAATAAGGATATTCAACACCAGTAATTAACACATTATAAAATTTTGAATGTTCAAGGTATTTCTTTACTTTAATCTCTAGATAATTAGTTGTATGTCCATAAGAATATCCATCTTTTGAAGTTTCAATTAAAACCTCAAGTTTTCTATTAATAAACTTATTCATATACTTTAACTCTAACTCATTAGATAATTCTAAAAGCTTCTTTGTATGAATCTTTTTAACCTCTATTGGAACTTGTTCCAACTTCTCTGATGGAGTATTTTTTCTAATCGAATAAGGAAACACATGTAATTTAGAAAATTCTATTTTCTTAACATTTTCTAATACCTCTTTAAATTCCTCTTCATCTTCACCTGGATGACCTGCAATAATATCAGTAGTAATAGACACATCTTTCTTAATTTCTCTAATCTTATTTACTTTATCAATAAAATAATTAATATCATATTTTCTATTCATTAATTTTAATACTTTGTCACTACCTGATTGTATTGGAATATGAAAATGATTTACTACAACCTCACTATTCTTAATAATTTCTAATACTTCATCAGTTAATTCAGTTATTTCTATAGAAGAAATTCTTAATCTTTTAAGTCCATCAATTTTTAAAACTTCTCTTAACAAAGTAGCAAAATTAGTATTTATATCAACACCATAATTTCCAGTATGAATTCCAGTTAAAACAATTTCCCTAAATCCATTAGAAACTAAAGTTCTTATTTCGCAAACAGCAGTATCAAGCGTCTTACTACGACATTTTCCTCTAACTTTAGGAATAATACAATAACTACAGAAATTCTCACATCCATCTTGAACTTTAACAAACGCTCTAGTTCTACTATTATATCTATCAATATACATATCTTCAAACTCTTTATCAAATTCCACATAAGTATCATCAATAGTCTTTTTATTTAGAAAAAATTCATCAATTAAAACATCTATCTTTGATTTATCTTTATTACCAACAATAATATCTATTTCTGGCATATCTTCTTTAATAGTATCCTTACAAGCTTCTACAAAACATCCCATAGCTATAACACATGCATTACTATTAAGCCTTCTTGCATGTCTAATCATTTTTCTACTTTTAGAATCACTATTATTAGTAACAGTACAAGTATTAATTATATAAACATCACAAACATCATTAAAGTCACATATCTCATAATTCTTATTTTTAAGCAAATTAACGATATATTCACTTTCATAAGTATTAACTTTACACCCTAAAGTACATATTCCAACTTTCATAAAACCTCCATATAAATCAAAAGAAAAGAACTACTGTAAGTTCTTTTTAAGCTCTTTTAAAGTTTTTAAGAATTCATTTGTCTTTCTTATTTCTTCATTTAACTTTTCTAAATTAGCAGTCTGTTCTAACAACAGGCTTTCTTCTGTAACATTAACACCATAAACAGGTGAAATAAAAGGTGTACTTTGAAACTTCTTCTCATCAGAAATTTCAGGTAAATCCTCCACTCTTTTTATATCATACTTTATAGGTTCCTCAATAACAGTTGATTCTTTATACAATTTTTCAAGTTCTTGAATACTTATAATGGCATCTTTTTCATCAACATAATTATCCATTTCCTCATCAGTATAACCAAAAGAAGAAGCTTTCTTTAATTCATCATAACTAATAATAGCGTTTTCTTCTTCAAGTTCCTCATATAAAGAAACTCTTTCTCTAGAATCTTCTTCTAAAACTTCAACATCAGAAGAAACACTTTCATTAACTACTTCTTTAACTTCAACATTTTCTTTTGTTTGTTCAACTACTTCAGTTGTTTGGCTAGAAACAACATTATTATTTTCACTAATTGCTTCATTAGAACTAACATTAACTACAACAGGCGTATTTTCTTCAATTACTTCTTCTTTAACAACATCCACTTTATTATTTGCTAAAGCCAAATTAATCTCAAGAAGTTTTTTCTTTTCTTCTTCTTCTTTTCTTAATCTTTCTTTTAACTTTTCTAATTCAATTTTTGCCTTTGTTTTTTCAAGTTCTTCATCATCTTCTACATAACTGATATTTTCATCTTTTTTTATGTTAATTTCACTTTCATAATCATCATCTAAAACAACATTAACTCTTCTTTTTCTTCTATAATTTCCAATTACTTCAATAGCAACTGCAATAGCTAAAAAAAGTGCCACAATTGTCATTGCAATACAAACAATTAATAAACTATTTGATGATATATTATTTAAAAGATTTGACACATTCTCACCTCAAAAATTCATAATTAACTACACTTAATATAAAAAGAGAGCTAGTTTCAGTTCTTAACACATTATCACCAAAACTAATTGCTTCAAAGCCACTTTCCATAAGTAACTTTTCCTCTTTTTCCGAAAGACCACCTTCAGGTCCTATCACAAATAATATTTTATCATCAATATCAACTTTTGATAATACACTTTTAATAGATTTTGATTTCTCATTTACACTACAAATAAATTTATGCGTGAAATCTAAGGATTTTAACTCATCTAGTTTACATATTCTTTCAATTTTAGGAATATCAGTTCGTTTTGATTGCTCACTAGCTTCCTTTAAAACTTTTCTCCATCTTTCAATCTTCTTAGTCTCTTTACCATCCGGTTTAACAACTGATCTCTCACAAGAAATTGGAATTATTTCAAAAACACCAAGCTCTGTTGATTTTTGAAGAATATAGTCCATTTTTTGTTCTTTCACAAGAGCTTGCGCAATAGTTACCTTAGGAATTTTCCTAACATTTTCCAAAACAGACTCTATAACCCTACACTTAACAACTTTATCTAAAGAAGTAATCTCACATATATGTAAAACACCAGAACAAACAACTTCTATTTTATCTTTCAAAGACATTCTCATAACTTTTATAATATGATAGCTATCATCTTCAGAAAGTATAATATCTTCATAATTATCAATTTTTGAAACAAAATATCTTTGCATATTAATCCTCCTTTAGATAGCAATAAACACTGTTAACAGTATCTAAAAAATTATCATAATTAGTATTAAACCATTTAACAGCAAACTGATTATTAAAAAAAGTATATTGTCTTTTAGCATATCTTCTAGAATTTCTTTTAATAAGCTCTATTGCCTCATCT
>JAGALD010000065.1 GCA_017625395.1 Bacilli bacterium
ATTTATAACACAAGTATATCTTGATGATATTTGTTTTGAAATTAATGCAATGCCAAGAAAAATATTTGATTATAAATGTGCTTATGATATAGAATTAAAATATAGATAAAATGGTGCGGTTGAAATTACAATAAAGAAAAACTCCTTATAATCAATAAGGAGTTTTATTTTTTTATAGTAATCTTTTGGATGTAATAATCATTTATAATTCTGTTATCTAATATAAATATTTTATTTTTATTTGTTACTTTTGTTGCTAAATACAGCCCTTTTCCTCTATTTTTTCCTTTTGTAGAATAGCCATTTTTATGAATTTGGTTTAGTTCAACATTTTTCAAAAAGGTGTTTGATATAGCTATAACTAAATTGTTATCTCCTAAGTATATTTCACAGAAAACTGTTCTCTTTTCAGATTCCATCGATGCCTCTATTGCATTATCTAGAAATATTCCAATTAATCTGCACAAAATTTTATTTTCTTCTTCAGTTAGTAAGGAAAATTTAGATTCTATATTTGAAGATACATCTATAAATAATTTCACATCATTATTATTAGCTATAGTTAGTTTATAATATATTAAGCCTTTTAATCCACCTTTTGGTAATCTTTTTAATTCACCATTAATTTTTTCATCAATATTTACTCTTTCTTTTATTATATTATCGATATAATTAACTGCCTTTTTGTTTTTTAATACCATACCTCTTAATGTGGCTAATTGATTCTTTGATTCATGAATATTCATATTTTCATTATCAATCCATTCCTCAAATGTTGTAACATATTCAAGCATTTGATCATATTTACTTATTATTTTTTCCTTTTCATATTTTTCTTCTAAAAAAATTATAGCAAGCATAAGAAAAAGAAAGCCAACTATTATGGATAATATATAGTATTGATTAAATACATAGTTTTTCGACAATATATATAGTAAAATAGAAATTGCAATTATTAGTAGTATTAAAAAGAAAATGGTTTTTGCATTTTTATTATTCTGACTAGTTTTTATTATGTCATGAGATATTGTTTGAAATTTAGGAATATACGTTATTGATACTGTGATTGCCCCAACACATAAATTTGAGTATATAAAGTATTCTGTCCGTAATTGATATACTGAAATGAAATTAACAAATAAAAATGAGGTTATCATATCTGCAAAGAATAAGACTATCATAAATATACTAGTAGACAGAAATGCTTTTGGCATATCTACTTTATATACCACAGCTAATCCAAGTATAATTGATATAAAAAATATTGTCGTATATATTCCACTATATTCTACATCACAAATAAAAATTGTAAATATTGTGAATATTATAAAAGATAATATATTTTTAAGATTCAGCTTTGTACAATTTAGATTAATTAATCGTTCTAATACTATAAATAATGTAATAATTTGTATAATAACCCCTGATATTCTACTTACATACTCTAACACTCTCAAACACCTTCTTCTTACAATCTCTTGATATGTCATAAGATACTGTTCCATTTTTGAATGTTATTTTGTTTTCGACACTATCATATTCTCTTACTTGTTCTAAATTTATAATACAACTTCTACTTATTTTGATAAATCTATCATCTAAAGATTTTAAAATGCTATTTAAAGACTTACAAACAGAATATTCACCATACGTAGTTTTAACAATACACTTTTTACTATCTTTTTCTTTTTCAATAATTACAATATGTTTAAAATCTACTTTCTTTACCACTCTGTTATATTCAAAAGTCAAACATTTCTCGCGATGATCATAATTCTTCATAACTCTTTCTAAATCTTCTTTTAATTTAGCTTCATAGTCATCAAATTTATTAATAAAATCTAATAAAAATAATCTATTACCAAATGCTTCATATTTTAATTCATTATGTGCTGTTATCATTATTATGACTGAATTCCAATCATCTAGCTCTTCTCTTATATATCTTGATGCATCTAATCCTGAACCATTCTTTGTTTCTATATCTAAAACATATACTTTATATCCTTCTATTTTTGAGATTTTCTGTTTAAATTCTTTTCCATAATCCATAAACATATGATAATTATCATCAATATCATAATTCATCATATAATTTTCTATAATTTTTCTTAACTTTATAGCAAATTCTTCGTTATCATCACAAATTATATAGTTTATCATTATAAAACTCTCCAATACACACTTTTATTCTCTATTTCAAAATTTTACCATATTTTACCAATTTTATAAATAAAAAATGCCATATTTCATGGCATTACTTTTTTATATGTTTTTGTTCAAACTCTTTTACTTTGTCACTCATTTTTTCAGAGATTATACTAGTATGTAAAATAAACCAAATAACTATTATTAACAGTATTAAATATATTATCATACCTTTTTGTGGATCGTTTAACGCATAGAATATTGATGCTAGTGAAAATAATAAGTTTATAGCATATATTACTAATACTGTTCCTCTATGAGAAAAATTCATTTTTAAGAATTGATGGTGCAAATGTTCTTTATCTGCTTCAAATATTGGTTTTCCTTTTAACGCTCTTCTTAGTATAGCGAATAATGTATCAAGGATTGGAACTCCTAATATTAATATTGGAACTAGGAAAGATGTTAATAGTGTTCCTTTATACCCTAAAAGAGAGATAACTGCAATAATAAATCCCATGAAGGAAGAACCTGCTTCTCCTGCAAATAGTCTTGCTGGATTAAAGTTATGTACCAAGAATCCCATGGTTGATCCCAACATTATAAATGCTAATGTTATTTCTAAAGTATCCACTCTTCCTTGAAAGAATGCTATTATTCCTATTGTTAGATAAAATATTGAAGATATTCCTGAACTTAATCCATCAAGTCCATCTATTAATCTTATAACATTTGTACAACCTAATATAAAGAATATAGTTATAGGATATGCAAATATTCCAAATTCAATATTCATTCCTAGAACTGTAATATTTGTTAGTAATATGTCACCATATAATGTTATCGTCAGTGCTGCTAAAATTTGTCCTAATAATTCTTCTCTTGCTCTTAATGTTTTTATATCATCGATTATTCCAGTAATTATTAATATAAAACTTCCAATTAACACTGCATTCATTTTTACGCTTTGAACTCCAAAAAGCATATATCCAAATAAGAAAGAGGCAAATATTCCAAGTCCACCTAGTTTTGGGATTGGCTTAGTATGAACTCTTCTTTTATCTTTTGGTATATCTATTGCTCCAATATGATGTGCTACTTTATTAGTAAATGGCATAATTAATGCTGAAAACACAAATGTTACTATTACCATTAAAAACACTTCATCTAAGTAATCATTAAACATATTTATCACCACAACTAGTATTATAACAAATTATTAAAAAAATAAAAGTCATTACTGTTAATGACTTATCTATCAATTAAATTAAGATTTTCTAACATTATTCCACATCCTTCTGCAACACAAGTTAATGGACTTTCTGCTATGAAAATTGGAACTTTAAGCTCTTGTTCAAATAATTCTGGAAATCCTTTTAAGAGTGCACCTCCTCCAGTTAACACAATTCCTTTATCTATAATATCTGCAGATAACTCTGGGGGTGTTTTTTCTAAAAGACTTTTCACTACTTTTATTATTTCCATTGCTAAAGGTTTTAATGCTTCTTCAATTTCTTTCTCATTTATCTCTATCATTGAGGGTAATCCAGTAGTTAAGTCTCTTCCTTTTATTTCCATTTTCTTGTTTTTATCACCATTGTGAACTGTTCCTATTACTAGTTTAATTTCTTCAGCGGTTCGTTCTCCAATTAATAATTTATATTTATTTTTTACTGACTCAATAATTGCTTGATCAAAAGTATTTCCTGCTGTTTTTATAGATGATGAGTTCACGATTCCACCTAGTGATAATATTGCTATATCTGTTGTTCCTCCACCAATATCTATCACCATATTTCCTGTTGGCTTTGAGATATCAAGACCTGCACCAACAGCTGCTACCTTTGGTTCTTCTTCAATGAAGACTTTTTTTGCACCAATTCTCTCTGCTGCTTCTCTTATTGCATTTTTTTCAACAGATGTAATATTTGATGGACAACATATTAATATCCTTGGTTTAGAAAACAAGCTTTTCCCTTTTAATTTCATCATAAATTCATTAAGCATTGCTTCTGTATACTCGAAATCTGCAATCACGCCATCTCTTAACGGCTTTATTGCTTTTACTTTTCCCGGAGTTCTCCCCAGCATTTGATTTGCCTCTTTGCCTACTGCTAGAACTTGTTTTGATTCTGAATCTATTGCTACTACTGTAGGTTCATTTAAAATTATTCCTTCTCCTTTAGCATATACTAAGACATTTGCTGTTCCTAAATCTATTCCTATATCTCTCATTTTATCCCTCTTTTAGTTTTAAATATCTTTTTCGTGTGGATTCTCCACCCTTCAAGTGTCTTACTTCTATATGTTCTTTAAATATTTTATTTATCTTTTTATGAACATTCTTATTTATGGACTCTAATCTTTCTTGTAAATCTTTATGAACAGTACTTTTACTTATTTTAAATTTCTTTGCAAGTTCTCGTACTGTACATTTAGTTTTAACCATATAATCTACTTCAGCATATATTCTTGTTTCTATAATTTTATTCATATTATCATCCTTTAGTAAATTATATGTTTGGATTATTTTATATGAATAAAAAAGACTGATTTAAACAGCCTTGTTATATATCCTTTATATTTTTTCCAAGTATTGTGCTTGGATTTATTATCATTCCATCTTTTATTATTTCAAAATGCAGATTATTTGTTGTATTTAATAGCTTTGATGGTCCACTTTTAGCGATAATATCTCCTCTTTTTACTCTACTATCAACTTTAACAACTACATCTGTTAACATTTGATAAATACTTACTATATTGTTTTCATGTGTAATTTCCACAATATTTCCTAGTAGTTCATTATTATATATTTTTGTTACTTTACCATCCATTATACTTACTATATCAAATTTTTCATCTGAACTATATGTAATACCTGAATTTTGTAAATAAGTATTATCGTATTTTACAATCGAACTTTCCTGTTTTGATTCTTCTTCTTGATAATTATAAAATCCTGTTGTTATTTTTACTTTATCACTTGAAAATGGATTTAATACAAATACCTCATCTGAACTTATTACTGGTAGTGTATTATTAAATATCGAATCTGATACATATGTTATATCTTCATCATCATCTTTTTCATAAATCATTGTTGTTGACATAAACATAAGTGTTACTACCATTAAAATATAGAGTGTTGGTAATACAAATGGTTTTAATACTAATCTTTTTTTCATATATAATTCACCTCATTAGTATTTTTTTCTAATTAGAGAATTATATACATGTTTTTATACAAAACTTAAATAAAAGTCATAAATAAAATTTGTTATAAGATATATCAAAGACAGTCCTAAAAGAAAATAAAAGCATCTTGCTTGATATATTTTATTCTTTTTAAATATTCCATTTATATTAATGGAATCCATTGCCCATATTACTATTATACTTACTAATATGTATAGGAAAAATTTAGTCGTCAATGTATTCTCCTTTTTCGTATTTTGCAATATCTTCTATTCTCTTTAAATATCTTTCTATATATGAGAATTCAGTATTAATAAATGATTCAACCATTTCTATTGCTTCATTTCTATCTAATTTTCCATCTAGTGCAATAACATTTGCGTCATTGTCTTTTCTTGTTAATACTGCATCATCAACACTATTAACTTTTGCACATCTTATACCTTTTACTTTGTTACATGCAATAGAAATTCCAATTCCTGTTCCACAAACAACGATTCCAAAATCATATTCTTTATCCCTTACTTTTTCTCCTACTAAAAATCCATATTTTGTATAATCTACCATATCATTAGAATATGTTCCTAAATCTGTAATATCATATTTGTCATTAAAATATTTAAATAGTTCATCTTTTAATCCATATCCTCTATGATCACTTGCTATACATATTTTCATATTTTTCACCTCAATTATATTATACCTTTATATGGCTAATTTTTGCAAAAAAAAGATATAGAATTTTCTATATCTTTTCTAATTAGAATTTATTTCCACAAGAAGTACAGAATGTTGCATCTGCATCGCATTTTTCACCACATTTTGGACAAAATCTTCCTTTTGCATCTGCTTTTGCTGCTTTGTCTTCTTCATAGAAATTGTTATTAGCAAATACCAATACTTTGTTTAAGAACATTTGTACTGGCCAGAAAGCTCCACGCATTTCTTTGTTGCAGATTACACAGTAAATGAATTTTGCTTTTACTGCTAAAACAACAAAGCTTAATAATCCACCTACGATGTTTACTACTTGTGTACAAATTGGGTTATAGAAATATTTGTCATATCCTTCGATTAAGTCATAATCAACTCCCCAAGACACTAACATCTCGAAGAAATGTCTTAATCCACCGAATAATGCATCAATTCCTTGTACAAGTACATCCCAGAATAACATAGTTACTGCACAAGCTCCGAATACTGCTAAAACTTTAATAGTTAAATCTTTAAGAGATTTACCTGCTTCACAGAATCCCCAAATAAATGCAGTTACGATTATTAGGTATTCCCAACCTGCAAACATAGCACCGAATAATAATAATGCTAATAAGTTTTCATTAATCTTGAATTTTTTCATACTCTCCTCCTTTTACTTTATATTAGCACAGATAAAAAAAAAGAACAATATGTCAAAAAAAAATTTAATTTTTTCAAAAAAAAAGCTGTCAAATGACGGCTTAGTTTTCTTTATTTTCTTCTTGAGTAAATCCATACTTTCTGTTGAATTGATCAACTCTTCCTGTATGAGATTTTCTTGATTGTTTGTTAGTATAGAATGGATGGCATTTTGAACATACTTCAACATTAATAGTATCTTCTGTTGATCTTACTTCAAAAGTTTCTCCACATGCACAAACAACTTTAGCATTTTTGTATTCTGGATGTATTCCTGTTTTCATATTCTCTCTCCTCCCGCCATGATTATTTTAATCATAGTATTTTGCTAGTTATTGACTATTTTTTAGGTGAAATCTTTTTAAGATTTTAGCAAGTTTTGCTGCTAAATATACTGTTAATGCACCTGGAACAAATAAAATTGTTAATATTTCTATAGCAACAAAGCCCTTTTTATTCATAAAATCACCCTCAAACTGCATGTATAATATACACTTTATTATTCTTTTTGTCAACTAGTCAATTTCTTTTATTATTGCTTCTGCTATTTCTTTATAGCCTTGTGTTGTCGGATGAATATCAATTGGATTTGGTAAGTATTTATCACTACCATCAAATATGTCAAAAATATTTACGTATGTTATATCTAGTTCATCACATATTTCTTCATACAAGTTATTTGCGTATTTAATTAATTCATCTATTTCACTTTTTACAGATTTAAGCGCTGGCAATGGATTATAATATGATACAAGAATAATTTGATTTTTAGCGTATTTTTTTATTTGTTTTAATAATTCTTTAACTTCAAGTCCAACAGCATCAATTTCTTTTTTTGATTCTTTTAAGTTAATTAGTTTGCTTGGTACATCTGTTATTTCAAGGCCTTTTATGAAATTATTAGCTCCAATTGAAATTGTTACTAAATCAGACTCTCTTAATGCTTGTCTAATATTTATTTTTTTCCCATTAACCTCTATTGTTTTATTATTATCTATATCATTTTTTACATTTTCTGTTGTATATCCTGATTTTGCAAATCCTTTTGTATAAAAAGTTAATCTTTCTTGTTCTTTTAAATAATCTTTAATGTAATCTGGATATCCATATACTATTTCCCCATAGGAATTCATTCCTTCTGCTACAGAATCCCCTAATGCAATATAATATATCTTATTAGATTCTGGAATAAATATTTTATATATTGCAAATACCGCTATTAGAGCTCCTAAAAATACAAACAACTTCAGATGCTTTTTCATATTATCACCTTACTTATAGTTTATTATATTTCTTTTAATTCTATTTTAGCACCTACATCTGTTAATTTATCGATAATACCTTCATATCCTCTTAATATATGTTCAACATTAGTAATTGTTGTCTTTCCATTTGCTATTAAGCCGGCAATCACAAGTGATGCTCCTGCTCTTAAGTCTGTAGCTATTACTTCTGTTCCGTTTAGTTCTACAGGTCCTTCTATGTGGGCTATCATTCCATTTTTAGAATATCTCATTCCCATCTTTTCTAGCTCTGGTAAATGCATAAATCTATTTTCAAATATTGTTTCTTCAACTTTTGAAGTTCCAATACATTTTGTTAATAAAACGGAGAATGGTTGTTGTAAGTCTGTTGGGAAACCTGGATATACTAGTGTTTTTATATTAGTGCTTTTATAATTTATTTTTTTATTTATAATTAAATAATCTGCACCTATTTCTATATCTGCTCCCATTTCTTCAAGTTTTGAAGTTAATGCTTCGATATGTTCAGGAATTATATTATAAATTTTTAAATTTTCTCCTGTTAATGCTCCAATTATAGTATATGTACCAGCTTCAATT
Source organism: Bacilli bacterium (assembly GCA_017625395.1). Taxonomy (GTDB): domain Bacteria; phylum Bacillota_I; class Bacilli_A; order RF39; family UBA660; genus RUG13868. Next base: position 8,586 of record JAGALD010000065.1, read on the forward strand.
CTATCTGGTATTACTTCGTGGAAACACCCGTTTAATTTTTCTACCCCTGTTATTCTTATTTGAGAAGTACCTGCCCCAGTTATTTTTGCACCCATGTTATTTAAGAATGTCGCAACATTTACTATTTCGGGTTCTTTTGCTGCATTTTCTATTACTGTTTTTCCTTTTGCCAAGACAGCTGCTAACATTATATTTATTGTTGCACCTACTGATGCTATATCCAAATAAATATCTGCTCCTTTTAATTCTTTTGCATCTACTATATATTTATCATCTTCTGTTGTTATTGTTGCACCTAGTGCTTCAAATCCTTTTAAATGCAAGTTTATTGGTCTTGCACCTATAGAACATCCTCCTGGAAGTGACATTTCAACATGTTTAAATTTTCCTAGCATGGCTCCCATAAAGTAATACGATGCTCTTAATTTTTTTGAAAAATCCGCTTCTATAAACTTATTTTGAATAGTGCTTGGTGTTATAACAACACTTTCGCTGGCTCTTCTTACGTCAGCGCCAAGATACTCTAATATTTCACACAAAACATCAGTATCTGTGATTTCTGGAACATTGCAAATTGTAACATCTGTATCTGCTAATATTGAAGCTGGTAGTAGTGCAACTGAGCTATTTTTTGCACCACTTATTTTAATTGTTCCAGATAAATCATGTTTTCCTTCAATCTCTATAATTCTCATATTTCTCCACCCTGTTATATTGTATTTCTTTTTTTAGTTTACGCTACTATAGCCCAAAAAACATTTTGTTTTTGTCTTCAATTGCTTTTAGCATATTTGCTTTTCCGCCACCAATTACTTTTCTTGGATCATATTGTTCTGGACTGTTTTTTATGAATTCTACTACACCGTCATGCCAAGCAATTTGTAATTCTGTATTTATATTAATTTTGCTAATCCCACATGATATTGCTCTTTTGATATCAGCTTCTGGTATTCCTGTACCACCATGTAATACTAATGGGATTGGAAGTGCTTCATTAATTTTTTGCATTGTTTCAAAATCTAAATTTGGATCCCCCTTATATAGTCCGTGTACACTTCCTAGCGCTGGAGCTAAAGAATCAATTCCTGATTTTGATATTTCTAGACAGTCTTCTAGAGTAGCATTATTTGATGTTGCAGTTATGTTATCTTCTGTACCACCAATATGTCCTACTTCAGATTCAACTGTAACATTGAATTGATGTGCATAATCTACAACTTGCTTAGTAATCTCTAAATTTTGTTCAATTGGATATTTTGATGCATCAATCATTACTGATGTAAAACCTGCATCAATAACTTTTTTACACATTTCAAAACTTTGACCGTGATCAAGATGTAGGCATACTGGAATAGTAATATTTAAATCTTTGATTAATCCTTTCACCATTGAAACAACGGTATTAGGCCCACCCATGTATTTTAGAGCACCTTCGCTAACTCCCAAAATAACTGGTAAGTTCATTTCTTGGCATTTTTCTAAAATATTTTTTGCCCATTCTAAATTATTGATATTAAATTGTGGTATTGCATATTTTTTCATCTTTGCATCCATTAACATCTCTCTACTGTTGACTAACATATTATCACCATACCTTTGATTTTATTTTAGCATATTAAAAAAGCTAGTCAATAGAAGTAGCTAAATGTGTACATATCTTAACATCCTTTTATTATATAATTTATAGATAATATAAGTAGTATAATCATCCCAATTATTTGTGCCTTATTACCAATTAAGTTTGTAAGTTTTTCTCCTGACTTTAGACCTAAATAGGTAAAAATAAAACTTATAACCATAAATATACTTGAAGAGGCTATATGATTATTTGATATTGCGTTTAAACCAATTCCTACGCTAAAACTATCTAAACTAACTGATAATGCAAATATCACAATGGATGTTAGTCCATTTATTGGTGTTACTTCTTCATCTTTAAAAAGTGAAAACATTATTTGAATTGATAAAGTTAAAAATACAATTCCTATTATTAATGAAACATCAAATTTTATTATTGTTAAAATATATTCACCAAGAAAGTTTCCTAATAATGGCATAAATAAATGAAAAATTCCTACTGCAATACTTAATCTAAATATATTTTTATTATCAAGACCAATCATTCCATATGCCATTGACAATGAAAATGTATCCATACTTAAGCTTACCGCTACTAATAATACAGTTAAAAAGTTTGACATATTCCCTCCTAGATAATAATATGTCAAACGATCATTTTTTTATAAATATTTATTTATTATTTCACTTATAAAACTTTGATATTCTATATCACTTTTATTTGTCTCATCAAACTCTAATGCACATAATGGTGGATATAATACACACCACCAATTATTTCCTTCACCATTTCCAATTGTTACAACAAGTGATTCATAATATCCTTCTTTATATATTACTCCTTTAAATTCTTTTTCAGGGAAATAATTTAATCCATAATCTACATCAAATTTATTATGATAGTTTTGCTTATTAAAATTTTTTTCTATTTCTATCTCTATGTCTTCTATGTTATTTATCAAAATTTTTCTTGCTTCGTCAATATTTGTTATATTTTTTAACAAGTTATATATTTTTTTCTCTATTTCATTTCTTAAATTTTCTTTTACTTCAAGGTCGTAACTACTGTTACTATTTGCTATTATTCTTACTCTTATTGCTTCGTTGGGAATTATTATTTTTTCATTATTATTGTTTATTATTAATGTCATAATTATTGCTAATATAATAGTTACTCTTTTCATATTATCACCTGAGTAAATATTGTTTTTTTTATTTTATTTTTATACAAAAAAAAGAGAAATATATTGTAATTTCTCTATTTATTAGTTATAAAAATCATTCTATCTCTATTAGACAAGTCTTTTTTGGATGTTATATCAATATTTTTTAAATAGTTATTTGCTATTTCTATTATGTCGTCTTTTTGAGTTGCCCCAATTTCGAAAGCAATTAAAAAGTTATCATTCAAGTAATTTGAAATATCTTTTAATATTCTTTCGTAATAATCCAATCCTTTTTCTCCACCATATAAGGCTAGATGTGGTTCGTTGTTTTTTACCATTTCGTCTATTTCTTCATCTTCTGCAATGTATGGAGGATTACTTATTATGACATCAAACTTGTTATTAATATTTTGAAATAAATCACTTTCAATTATCTCAACATCTAAATTTAATTTGTTACTATTTTCTTTTGCTACTAAAAGTGCATCTTTACTAATATCTGATAATGTAACTTTAGACTCATGTAGTTTATTTTTTATCGTTAAGCCGATTGCTCCACTACCGCAACATAAATCAAGTACATTTACATTACTATTAAATTTTTGATTAATAATTTTTAATGTATTTTCTACAAGTTCTTCTGTTTCAAATCTTGGTATTAAAACTGATTCGTTTACGATTAATTCTAAACCATAAAATTCAGTAGTTCCCACAATATATTGGGTTGGTTTATTATTTAGTCTTGCATCAATTAACTTCTTATACATATCTATTTTTTCATCTGATACGATTTCATCTAAATGATTTAATAAATTTAATTGATCATATCCCGTTACGCTTGCAAGTAGCATTTTTGCTTCTATTGAATGAATATATTTTTTTCCATATATTATTAATTCTTCAATAGTCATATTATTCTCCAGTTAGTTTTCTTCTTTGGTCTTCTGTAATTAAAGCATCTATTACTTGGTAGATATCTCCTTCCATAACGCGATCTAGTTGCATTAATGTAAATCCGATTCTATGGTCTGTTACTCTATTTTGTGGATAGTTATATGTTCTTATTTTTTCAGATCTATCTCCTGTACCGATTTTACTTTTTCTTTCGGCACCTTCTTTTGCTTCTTTTTCTTCTAATTTTAAGTTATATAATCTTGTTTTAAGTGTTCTAAGTGCCATTTCTTTGTTTTGAATTTGGCTTCTTCCAACTTGACAATATACCATTAATCCAGTAGGTATATGTGTTGCTCTTACTGCAGAGTCTGTTGTATTTACACCTTGTCCTCCAGATCCACTTGATCTTGTAATATCAATTCTTACTTCTGACATATCTAATTCAAAATCTAATTCTTCTGCTTCTGGCATTACTAAAACTGTAGCAGTTGATGTATGTACTCTTCCTTGTGTTTCTGTAACTGGTACTCTTTGTACTCTATGAGCACCACTTTCATATTTCATTTTTGAGTAAACATTCTTTCCTTTAACCATGAAGCTTACAAGTGTGAACCCCCCACCTTCAGAATATTCTTCACTTATTACTTCAACTTTCCATCCTTCTTTTTCAGCATATTTTAGGTACATTCTATAAAGATCTCCTGCAAAGATATTAGCTTCGTCTCCTCCTGCTGCACCTCTAATTTCTACAACAACGTTTTTACCGTCATTAGGATCTTTAGGTATTAGAAGAATTTCAAGTTCTTTTATTGTTGCTTCTTTTTCTTGTTCTAAGGTTTCTAATTCTTCTTTAGCAAAATCACCCATTTCAGGATCTTTTGCCATTTCTTTTGCTGCTTCGATATCTGCTTCTAGTTTTTGATACTTGTCATAGCAAGTTACAATTTCTCCTAATTCACTAGATTCTTTTGATAATTCTTTTGTCTTTTTTACGTCTTTTAAAACTTCTGGATCTAATAATTGTTCATTTAATTCATTATATCTTTCTTTTATAATATTTAATCTTTCTATCATAATTTCATCCCCAATAACTGTATTATATCATAGATAACCTTTTTTTAAAAAAAGAGACTAAAATTATTCTTCTAATTCTAGTTCTTCTTCATCTAAAACAACTAAATCTTTTAAGTCGTCGTCTCCATCATCAAAATCGTCATCATCTGATACTGTACTATCATAATCATCAGTCATATCTTCTTCTTGTTCTTCTTTTACTTCTAATTCCTCTTCTTCATCTTCATCATCTTGATCAGTAGGAATAATCACTTTATCTGATGTATGTCTATTTCTTAAATCCCACTTTCCATCTTCCAAAAGTAAAAATCTTTTATCTGTTGTAAGTGTTGTATAGTAATCTCCAATCTTTTTTTCAAAAGCTGAAGATGGTAATTCTAGTAATGTTGTTATCTTTTTGAATAGGTCTGCAGTATTCATTGCACCTTTTTCTTCTAATAACATATTTGTTATATCTTTATATGATAATAATTCTAAATCCTCTTTTTTTAACTTGTCTATACTCATAAAATCCTCCCATAAAGAGCTGTCTTTTTTTGTTCTTTTTTTGTATTTTTGTTCTAGTCAAAAATACCCAATAACTTTTATATCATCATTTATATTTAAAATCAATATATTTATTACATTTTTTCAGGGCATTTTATTCCCATTAAATCTAATAATAACATATTAGTATCATATATTGTCTTAGATAATACTAACCAAGATTCTCTTAATTCATTATCTTCTTCAATAATTATCTTGTTTTCTGAATAAAATTTATTATAGATACTAGTTAATTTATAAATATATTCTGCTACTTCATTCAATGATTTTGATTCATATGCTCTAGTTATTACAGAAGGCATATTTAATAGTGTAATTATTACATCTCTTTCTGTTTTCCCTTTTAGTTTAGTATAGTTTTCGTATTTTATACCTTCCATTTCAGCTTTTTTCAAAAGTGATTTTATTCTTATTGTCGAATAAAGTAGATATGGTCCAGTTTTTCCGTCAAGATCACTAAATTTTGCTGGATCAAATATATAGTCAGTAGCTCTATATGGTAACAAGTCTGCATATTTTAGTGCTGCAATTGCAATTTCTTCTGAAAGTTTTTCTTTATTTTCTTTTTCTACTATATTGTCGTTAATTCTTTTGTAGCATTCGTCTTTTATTATTTCGATTAATTCATCAAGACTCATAACTCCACCAGATCTTGTTTTAAATGGTTTTCCATCTGGTCCATTCATTGTACCAAATCCAAAGAAACCAAGTTTTACATTTTCTGATATTTTTGATTTGGTTGCTGCTCTAAATACTTGTTCAAAGTGCAATTCTTGTCTTAAATCGGTTGTATACCAGATTTCGTCTGGATTGAATCTTTTTATTCTTGAATATATTGTTGCAAGATCTGTTGTTGCATAAAGATATGCGCCGTCGCTTTTTTGAAGAATTATTGGTGGAATTTCTTTATCGTCAGTTTCTTCTTTAACATCCATAACTGTTGCACCTTCGCTTATGTATGTTAAACCTTTTGAATTTAAATATTCCATCATTTCTGGAATATATTTGAAACTATCGCGTTCTCCTTCCCAAAGTTCAAAACTAGTATTTAATTTATCATATGTCTTTTTTATTCCTTTTATTGATAATGCTGATACTTTATCCCAAAGTTTGCTATATCCTAAATGATTTTTTTGAATTTGGAAAGTTATTTGTCTTGCGTTTTCTAATAATGTTTCGTCTTCTTTTGTTTTTCTTGACCCTGTTGGATATATCTCTTTTAAGTCTTCTTCTGTTATTGGAAGTTCAAAATCACTTCCATCGTAATCTTCTTTAAAACATGGTAAATCTGGAAATCTTTCTTTCATTTCTTGTACAACAATACCTGCTTGTAGGCCTGAATCTCCTAAATGAACGTCTCCTATTGTTTCATGGCCCAGTAAGTTTGCTAATCTTTTTAGGGCTTCTCCAATGTTAGGGCTTCTTAAATGTCCTACGTGAAGAGCTTTCGCAACATTTGCTCCACCATAATCAATCATAATTTTCTTACTTTGTTGCTTGTCAACGTTTTTTGTTATATCATTTTTTATTTCATTAATATAATCAATTAAAAACTTATCACTAAGACTTATGTTAATAAAACCTGCTCCTGCAATATTTAAATTAGTAAAAATGTCATGTTCCTTCATTTTTTCTAAGATTTCATTAGCAATGACAACTGGACTTTTATGATATTCCTTCGCTAGTTTCATTGCATCATTAACTTGATATTCCCCTAAATCTGGTCTATTTGATTGGCATAATGCTACTTCAACATCATATCCGGCATCTTTTACTATACTTGTTAATTTTTCTTCTAATTCCTTAAATTTACTCATAAGTACCTCCACTAATATTCAATCTTAATACTTAATTTTATTTCATTATTATCTATCTTATAAGTTGATTCGAATAAATTCTTTTCTTTTTTTATATTTATTACTTTTATACTTGAATTTATTTCTATATTACCTAATTTAATTTTCATTGTGTTATTATTGAAATCTATTTTAATTAGTTTTTCTTTATCTTTTTTGATTAAAAGATTCCGCACCATATCAACTAAAACATTTGAATCTTCATCCTTATATCTTATTACTTCATTTTCAATTGTTGCTATTCCTTCATAGAAATATGGATTTTCTTTATTATTTAGTTCAAAAATTATTTTAATTTCTTTCATAATATCACCAATAAAATTTATAACACGAATTATAACACACTTATTTTAAATTTAATACATATTTTTTTATTATTTCTTCATACTAAAACTAGATTGGAGACTAGTATGAAATTATTGAAAAAAATATTTAAGTTTTTATTCTTTGTTTTTTTATTATTTTTTATTCTTGGTTTTTCTCTATACGGATATTCTAGAGTATCTACTAAGCTTGAGATAAAGAATGCAAATAATATATCTTTATATGATGGAAATGGAAATCTTTTTTTTATGGGAAATGGTACTAGTGAATGGATTAGTCTTGAAAAGATTTCTATTGATTTAATTAATGCTACTATCTCAACAGAAGACAAAAACTTTTATGATCATTTTGGATTTGATTTTTTAAGAATATTGAAGGCTTGTTGGGTTAATATTACTAGTGGTTCAACAAAGCAAGGTGCTTCTACTATTTCACAGCAATATGTTAAAAACTTATTTTTAGATTTTGATAAGACCTGGGAGAGAAAATGGAATGAATTATGGCTTACTTTAAATATGGAAATATATTATTCAAAAGATGAAATATTAGAGGGATATTTAAATACTATTAATTATGGGCATGGAATGTATGGAATTGAGAATGCTAGTAAATTTTATTTCAATAAAAGTGCTAGTGACTTATCTCTTGCAGAGGCTAGTCTATTGGTTGGAATACCAAAGTCTCCTGCAAATTATTCTCCTATTGTAAATTATGAATTATCAAAATCTAGACAAAAGATGGTTTTATCTAGCATGGTAAAAAACGGCTATATCACTGAAGATGAGATGAATATGGCATATAATCAAGAACTTGTTATTGTTGGAAAAAAGAGTAATATTAATTTATCTACCATTATGTATTATCAAGATGCTGTTTTAAAAGAATTAGAAAATCTTGACAATATTCCAACATCTTTTCTTGATACGGGTGGACTAAAAATTTATACTTCACTTGATTTAAACGCACAGGTAATATTAGAAGAGAAAATTGAAAAAAATTTAAAAGGAAGTGAAGAAATTCAAGCAAATGCAATTATGATGAATCCTAATACAGGTGCAATAATTGCTCTAGTTGGTGGAAGAGATTATGCTAAGTCACAATATAATAGAGCTACTTCTTCATATAGACAAGTTGGTTCTGTTATGAAACCTATACTTTATTACTCTGCATTAGAAAATGGCTTTACTGCTTCTACTTGTTTTACTAGCGAAGAAACTACATTCACTTTTTCAAATAATCAAAATTATTCTCCAAGAAATGCAAGTGAAATATATGGAAACAAACCCATTTCACTTGCTGCTGCAATTGCTTATTCAGACAATGTTTATGCTGTAAAAACTCATATTTTTCTTGGTGAAGACTCTTTAGTTAATATGGCTAATAGATTAGGAATTAATTCAAATATGCAAGCAGTTCCTTCATTAGCTCTTGGTACAAGTGAAATAAATATAATCGAACTTACTTCTGCTTTTGCAACTTTTGCTAACGAAGGATACAAAATTAAACCTCATTTGATAACAAAAATTGAAGATAGAAATGGCAATGTTTTATACCAGGTTGATGATGTCAAGGAATCAATTTTAAATCCTAGTTTAGTTTATATATTAAATAACTTGTTGACTTCTACGTACGATGCAAGCTTTGTAGATTATAATTATCCAACTGTATTAGGAATTGCTAATAAGCTTAGTAGAAAATATGCTATAAAAAGTGGTACTACTGCTACTGATAGTTGGACTGTAGGATACACCCCTGAAGTTATTACATCAATTTGGATTGGGTATGACGATAGTTCAAATATTGCAACAAGCGATTATATGTATACTAAAAACATTTTTGCAGATTCGATGGAAGCATATTTTAAAGATAAAGAATCAACTTGGTACAATATGCCAAATAATGTTGTTGGAGTATTAGTTGATCCAATAAGTGGTCTTCCCGTTAATGACTCTTCTAAAAAGAAAAAAGTTTTATATTATCTTAAAGGAACTGAACCCACTAATGATCAAGTTGTTTTTGATGAAATTGACACAAAAAAAACTCCTTAGAATTTTTCTAGGAGTTTTAATATTTAATTATTTCTACTTCATCACCAGTTTTAGCAAGTGAACCATTTCCATCATCTGTATCTAGATGAAGCTCTAGTTCATAATTAGGTGATGATTTTACATATACATCTTCAAATACTGTTGCTTTCTCTGATTCTATTCTTGCTTTTACTTTTTCTACACCAACAAGATCATATTTTTCTAAATCGTTTGTATTTATGTGTAAGTGTCTAGCAGCAATTATACAGCATTCTTTTGTTACTTCTCCTTTTGGACCTACAATAGTAACTTCTGCAGCATTTTCTAAATCACCTGAATTTCTGACAGGAGGTTTAACTCCCAATGTGAAACTATCAGTTTTTGAAATTTCTACTTGGCTATAACTTCTTAGTGGTCCTAGAAGTCTAACATTATTAATTACACTTTTTTCTGTTTTTATTGATACTTTTTGATTTGATGCATATTCACCAGGTTGAACTAAGTCTTTTACTTTTTCTAGAGGTTCATCTCCAAACAAAGTCTTATAATCATCTTCTGTTAAATGTACATGTCTGTTTGATATTCCTAATAATACTTTCATTTTTTCACCTTCCTTTGAGATTATAGCATTTTTTTATTTTAAAGTAAATCCTTGTCAATATTAAAAATAAATGATTATTTATTTAATGTGTGCTATAATGAATTATATTATAATATCTTAATTAAGCGAGGTGTTTTATGATAGAAGAAATAGAAGATCTATTAGAAATTTTAGACTATTATATTTACTTAGCACATTGTGATTTTTTTTCATTTGATATGAAAGATCAAATAGAAATTTTAGAGAAAGATATTGCTAACTTAAGGGAATTTGTTAGTAATCCTAATAATATTTCTTCATTTAATTTTAATAACTTGAAAAAAAATCTAAATGAATTATTTAGTCCTGATACATTTTCTCCTCCAAAAGAATTTTTGAAAAATCCTCAAGAAACTTTGTCTGATACTTTAGATATCGTTGATATGATTACTTTTCACATTGCAAAAGATCCGTCTTTTTCTATTAATCCACTTGGAGAGATTAAAGAAATACGAGGTCCTAAACATGCAAAAAAGGAAGAGAAGAATAAGCTTGGAAGTAAAATAACAGATATGGCATTAGTAACTTTATTTTTAGCCTCTGAACGTTTTAATTATATATTTAAAGGAGTGCCATCAAATGCAAAAGAATACTTTCATTTATTAGATAAATATGATAGAGGAATTCAAAAATTAACTGCACAAATTGATTTTTATGATTCTTCTATTGCAGTTTTAGAAAGGCAATTACTTTTATTAAAGACTGAAAGGCTTAATATTACAAGAGATGAATATGTTGAGGATATATATTACGAAAGACATGATAGAGCACAAATTGAGGCAGACCGTGATAAAGATGCTTTAGATAGTTTTGATGAGCAACGTATTAGAAGAGAAGCTGAACTTAGTCCTTTAATTTATCAGGAATTTGCTAATTGGCAAAATGAAAGGCAATTTTATATACAGCAATATGAGTCATTATATAACGCTTATATGTATCAATCGCAGACTATGCAAAATCAACAATTTCTTGAATCAAGAAAAAGGCTTGACAATATGGCTCGATACATAAACGAAAACTATTCTGATATTAATAGAGGCTATGCTATCGTTCGTGATAAAGTATTATCAAGCGACGCAAGATACCAACAGATTACTAGAAATGTTGCAACAGCTAAGGATAAATTCCAAACATCAAATTCAAAGGTTGCTCAATTGGAAGTGAATATGCCTGTTATTTTAGAATCAATTAGAAAAGATATTGAAGAAGATTATTCTAAAAAAATCGATGATACTACTGCCGCATTGGATAGAAAGAAAAAAATAAGAAGAAAGAAACAAGATAAATTAGATGCTTTACATCAAAAAAGAGAAGAACTAGTTGAAAACCATCAAAGAGAATTTGATGTAGATAATTATTTTAAAAGACAAAGACAATAGAGTTTTTGTTTTTTTACTAGTATAAAAATGGTTGTTTTGTTATAATTATGTTAAATACGAGGTGGATTTTATGTGGATATATATTTCTATTAGTGTTTTGGTTGTTATTATTGCGGTAATTTTATTTATATATATAATTCATTATAATAAATTTCAAATTGCTATTATAAAGATTAGTGAAGCAGAGGAAAGCATTAGTATACTTCTTAGTAAAAAGCTAGATTTATTAATTAGAATAAATAAGTTTATTGAAGAGAAACAAGAAGAAAAAAAACTTGTTGGAATTGAAACCGTTGCTAGTAAAAATTTAAATAATTTTGAACTTAACAGCGAACTTGATAAGTATAATAAAAAAGTAACTGAGATTACAGATTATAATAAAGATATTTCTTTCGAAGAAAATGAACTTTTAGTAATTGAAGAGTTATCTAGAGTAAACTTAGATTGTTTGGCTGCTGAAAAATATTATAATGATAATGTTGTTTTATATAATGAATTGATTAAATGTTTTCCTTCTAATATAGTTGGACATATATGTAAATATAGAATGAAAGATTTTTATTCTAATGAAAAAGAAGAGATATTTGAAATACTTAAAAAGTAAATCAAATATCTTTTATTTGCCAATCTATTGGTTTTATTTTATTTTTTATTAGAAAGTTATTGGTTTTTGAAAAAGGTTTACTTCCAAAGAATCCTCTATAAGCTGATAATGGTGATGGATGGGCAGATTCTATTATATAGTGTTTTGAATTAGTTATTAATGTTTTTTTGCTTCTTGCATCGCTTCCCCATAATATGAATACAACTGGTGTATTCTTTTTATTTATAATTTTTATTACTTCATCTGTAAAGATTTCCCACCCCTTTTCAGCGTGAGATCTTGCATTATCTTTTACTACTGTTAATGTTGAGTTTAGAAGAAGTACTCCTTGTTTTGCCCAAGGAACTAAACTACCATTATTTGGAATTTTACATCCTAAATCATCTTTTAACTCAGCAAATATATTTATTAATGATTTTGGTTTATCTATACCTACTTTTACTGAAAACGAAAGTCCTTCTGCTTGATTTTCACCATGATATGGATCTTGACCCAATATTACTACTTTTACGTCCTCATATTTTGTCTCAATAAAAGCTTTAAATATTTCGGATATTTTTGGATAAATTGTTTTTGTCTTGTATTCATTTATTACAAAGTCTTGAAGTTTTTTAAAATAATCTTTTTCATATTCTGCTTCTAATAAAAGATCCCAACTATTACCTATCATAATTTACTCCTTAGTCAAACATCATTTTTTAGTTTAAACATTGCATAGACGTTTATTATAGTTATTAATGCTACTAGTATATCAACTGTATTCCATAAAATTGTTGGACTTGCAAATGAACTATAAATCATTACTATTATAACAATTATTTTTAATATTTTACTATTTTTATTTAATAAATATTTTATATTTATTTCACCATAATAATATGAGGTTATTATGGTTGAAAATGCAAAAAGAAAGATGATTAATGTTAACAATATTATTCCAAAGTATCCAAAGTGTTCATAAAATGCATTTGATACAATTTCAATTCCATTTATATTAGAGAGCATTATATTTTGATAGTCACTTGTTAATACAATTAGTGCTGTTATTGTACAAATCACTAAGCTTGTAAAAAGTGTTCCAATTATTTGAATATTAGCTTGTTTTTCTATATTCTTATCATTTGATAGAGATGCTATCATTGCTGTTGTCCCTACTCCTGCTTCATTTGAGAATATTCCTCTTTCTATACCAATTATTATTGGAATTAATATTGAACCACTGAAACCTTTAAAACTTAGTGCTGTTGATACTATATTTTTTAATATTTCCAATACTTTGTATTTATTGTCTATTATTATAATTATACCTATTAATATATAGAGACCACCCATTATTGGTGTTAAGAAAGAAGTTAATTTTGATATTGTATCTATTCCTTTTTGTATTGATAAATATGTAATTGTTAATAGTACTAATATTATTGCTATTTTATTTATATCAAATACGTTTTCAAGTGATATTACTATGGTATTGGTTTGTATCGAAATAAATGCAAACACGTAAGCTATTATTATTAATATTGAATATATTCGTGCTATATTTTTTTTATTCAATCCCTTTTCAATATAAAATGCTGGGCCACCAACTGAATCTTTTGTCGAACAGTTTCTATATTTTATCCCCAATTTTGTTTCCACATAAGAAAGGGATGCTAATATTAATACAGATATCCAGAGCCAAAATAATGATGAAGGACCTGCTATATAAATACATAATGCTATTCCAGAAATTGAACCTACACCTATTTTACCAGAAAGTGTTAAATTTAATAATTTAAAAGAATTACTCTTCTCTTTTGACTCTTTCTTTAGTGATTTCATAATTTTTATCCACCTAAACTGTGGAAATTTTAAGTAAACTGTATAGTAAATTCCTATATAAAGTATTAAAATTGTCGTTATAACCCATATTATGTCACTTATTGTTTTTAACATATTATCACCAATTAAATATATGTTTTTATAAAAAGAAAAAGTTGCATAAGCAACTTTATTTGTGATATTCTTCATTATTATTTATTTTAAATGCTCTATATATTTGTTCTAACAATACAAGTCTAAATAGTTGATGTGGAAATGTCATCTTAGAAAAAGATAATTTCATTTTTGATAAATTTTTTATTTCGTCATCTAATCCAAAAGATCCCCCAATAATAAAAGTGATATTACTATTTATTATAAATATTTCATCAATTTTTTTGGCAAATTCTTCGGATGTTAATTCTTTACCTTCAATTTCTAATGTTATTATATAATCTTTTGGATTAATAATTTTTAAAATTCTTTCTTTTTCTTTTTTTAATGTTACTTTTTTATCACTTGTATTTTCATCTTGTAATTCGTATATTTCAATATTTTGATATTTTGAAATTCTTTTTTTGTATTCTTCAATACCTTTAATTAAGTAATCTTCTTTAATTTTTCCTAAACATATTATTTTTATCATTATATTTCAATCAACTCGGTTTCTTCGTATTGTTTTGCAATTATTATGTTTTCTTTATTAAAAGGATTATCAATAAGTTCTTCCTTTATTTGGTTTAGAGCTAACTCTGGATCATTATTATTTTCACTTATATGTGCTAAAACTATATATTTTGTGTTATCACCAATTGTTTTATTTAAATATTTTCCAGTGTATCTATTTGATAAGTGTCCTTTATCACTTATTACTCTTTGCTTTAGTATATAAGGATATGGTCCTTCCATAAGCATCTTTTCATCATGATTTGATTCAATTATATAAACATCTTTATTTTTTGTTAATTCAAAATATCTTCTATTTATATATCCTGTATCTGTTAAATACACTATGCTTTTTTCTGAATCATTTATTATAAACCCATATGCTGGAACATCATGGGATGCTGTAATCAATTCTATATCTAAATCACCAATTGTAAAGTTACCATCTATTATTTCAATATTTCTTTCTGGAATTATTTTTTTTAATTCCTGACATAGTTCTTCTTTTACAAATACTTGTGTATCTATTTTTTTTATAACTGATGCCAATCCGTTAATATGATCACTATGAGTGTGACTTATTAATATTCCATCAAGTGATAATAAATCGACATTAATTTTATCTAATTCTTTTTTTATTCTTGTATAATTGATTCCAGCATCTATTAATACTTTTGTAGTATTGGACTCTATATATGTGCAATTTCCTTTGGAACCACTTGCTAATACTTGTATTCTCATTAGTAGAATCTTAGTGGATTTACTGCCACTCCTCCACGATATGGATAACCTTTATAGATTGAAAAGTGTAAGTGTGTTCCTCTTGTTGGATATGCTGCTGTTGGTTTTGGTACTACATAACCTGAGTTTCCCATTGTCCCAATTTGTGTTCCCATTGATACTGCTTGACCTGGTTTTACATACAATTCTTTCATGTGCGCATAAACTGAATAATATCCATTGTTATGATTTATATATATATAATATCCGTTTGTTTTATCCCATCTGGCAATTTCAACCGTTCCGTTATTTGCTGCATATATTGGTGAACCATATCCAGTACCTGAAATATCAAGTCCTTCATGTAATTTTCCCCAGCGATATCCAAAATAACTAGTAATATCATATGGTTTGTTTGTTGGCCAATACCATACTCCTGGGTTTCCTATTGTAGGAACAACTTTACTTCCTTTAACTATTATTTTGTTAACTGCAGGTTTAATTACTTCAGTATTTGTTATAACTGATAGTTCTACTTCACCATTATTTTTTTGAACTTTTTTTGTTACTTTTAATGTCCCATTTACACCTTGTTGCTTTACTTTTTCAAAGCCAACTAAAAGACTTGAATCGTATTCTATCTTTGTATTAAACTTTTGGGTTTGAATCTCGACAACGTGATCTTCCTCTATTAAACTAAATAGCGGATTGATAAGTCCAAGATTGACTACTTGTCCTTCGTATAACAAATTATTTTCACTAGTAAACTCTGGATTTGCTATTAAAAACTCTTTTACCGAAAGCTTATTGTTATACGCAATATCACTTATTACGTCTCCGCTTTTTACAGTATATTTCTTTTGTTCTTCTAATGTTCCAAATAGCAAATATCTGCTTAGCTCATCGGAATTTGTAAATATTTTTCCTTCAGTAGATATATTTCCTTGTTTTATGGTTATCTGATTTTGAATATATATATCTTCTATTAATTTTCCAACATCTTTTAATTCTGGTTGGGTACCATTAATAAAATTTTGATAATCAGTATCTGTTACAAATACTGATACTGTTGTTTTTACTGCATCTTCAAATGTCTCTTTATTTAATACATAAATTTCTTTATCCTTACTAGTAACGGTTCCATCTTCTTCAATAATTCCTTTTATTGTTACTGTATATCCTTGAATTGTAAATGGTGCTATATCTTTGATAGATTCGTAAATCTCTTTTTCAGTTGACACTTTTTTGTTGTAAGTTATTTCTTTTATGATATCTAAATTGTTAGGCGCATACACTTTATCTACTTTATACTTATCTTTTATTTCAATCTGTTCATCGTCAATATATGTTTCTAACAGCTCTTTATCTTTTATATATCCGATAGTTTTTCCACTGAGATAAACCCTATATAATTCTTGTGGACTTTTAAATGTTTCATATCCCCAAAATAAGGCGATAGAACTTATTAAAGCACAAACTATTATTGTTATAATTCCCTTTTTACTCATTTGCTTCACCTTTATTATTATCTATTATTGAAAAGAATTTCGAAATATCTTTTTGGAATCTTAATGGAATTGTTCCTGTTGCACCATTACGGTGTTTTGCTACTATAAACTCCAAATCACTTGCTTGATCTTTTTTCTCTAAATCTTTTTTATAATAGTCTTCTCTAAATAGGAATGCAACTATATCGGCATCTTGCTCAATTGATCCAGATTCTCTTAAGTCACTAAGAATTGGTCTTGGATTTTCTTTTCTTTGTTCTGCTGAACGTGAAAGTTGGGCAAGTGCTACTACTGGTACTTTTAACTCTAATGCCATAAGTTTTAGTGCTCTTGATATATCTGATACTTCTTGTTGTCTATTTCCACCATAGTTAGCCGCTGAAGTTATAAGCTGTAAGTAGTCTATTACTACAAGGTCAAGTCCTGCTTCTGAATTTGCAAGTCTTCTACATTTACTTCTTATTTCTCCTATTGTAATACCTGGCGTATCATCCATATATATGTTTGTTTTAGAGAGCTTACTTATTGCTTCATCTAATTTATCCCAATCATCATCTAAGTTTCCGGTTGCTAATTTATACCCTTCAATGTGTCCAACACAAGCAAGCATTCTGGATGCTAAACTTTCTGCACTCATTTCCATGTTGAATATTGCTACAGTTTTATCTGAATTTATTGCTGCATTTGTTGCAAGGTTTAATGCCCAAGCACTTTTTCCTACTGCGGGACGTGCTGCAATTATTATCAACTGTCCTTCATGAAGACCTGCAGTCATTTTATCAAGACGTTCCCACCCTGTTGAAAGACCGGTTACTTCTCCTTTTTGAGTTGATAATTTTTTCAAATTTGCTTTAGTACTATTTAATACTTCTGTTATTGTTCTAAATTCTGTTGAACGTCTATTATTTACTACACTTAATATTTTTCTTTCTGCATCATCTAAGGTAGCATTTATGTCGTTTTGTTTCTCAAATGCTGACTTTTTTATATCGTCAGACACTTGAATCAATCTTCTAAGCATTGCATCGTTTTCAACTATTTTTATGTAATGTTCAATATTAGCTGCAGTTGGTACTATATTAAAAATTTCTGTTAAATATTCAACTCCACCAACTTCACTTAATATTTCTTTGTTTTTTAGTTCTGTTGTTATTGTTGTTGCATCAATTGGTATTTTTTTATTAAACATATCCTTAACAGTAGAAAAAATCTTCGCATTCTTAGGATAATGAAAAGATTCTGCTGTTAATGCATCGCATGCTTTTTGTAAGGCATATGTAGATAGAAACATTGAACCTAATACAGACTGTTCCGCAACTAAATCATTTGGTATTTCTTCTAATGCCATATAATCACTTCCTACTTTTCTAATTTTACTTTTAGTTCTCCATAAATATCTTTATATAAATTTATTTTGACATTATGACAACCAAGGCAAGATAATCCATCAGTTATCTCTATTTGTTTTTTATCGATTGTTATTCCATTTTTTTCTAGTTCATCTTTTATTTGTTTTGAGCTAACGCTTCCAAAAACCTTATCCATTTTTCCCGTTTTTACTTTAAATACTAATTCTAATTTTGCTAATTTTTCTTTTATTTTATCTGCTTTTTTTCTATTTTGATCATCTAGCTCTTTTTCTTCTTTTTTACCATCCAAATATCTTTGATAACTTTGTTCTGTTAATTTCTCTGCATACTTGTTTTTTATTAAGAAGTTTTCTGCGTATCCGTCTTTCACTTCTTTTATTTCACCTTTTTTACCTTGACCCTTTAAGTCTTTTAAAAATATTACCTTCATATATAACCCTCCTATTTATTTTTTAGAATTTCTCTTAGTTCTTCTTCGACTTTCTTTATACTTTTGTCATCAATTCTTGCACCTGCTTCATGGTTATCTCCACCACCATTTAAGTTTTCAAGAATTTCTCCTACATCTATGTTTCCAATTGATCTTGCACTAATTCCTACTGTATTCTTATCTAATTTTCCTATTACAAATGACGCTTCAATTTTATTAAATAATAGTAGCGTATCGGCAATTTTTGCAAGATCTTCTCTTCTATATCTTAATGTTGATTTAGCACAAGAAATTGCAATATTTTTATATATCTTAACGTTTGTTATTACTTTTTGTCGTGCAATATAATTTTTTAAATCTTGTTTTAATAAATACTGAACATAGCTAGGATCTGCTCCTTGTTGAGTAAGCAAATATGATGCTCTAAATGTATTGGTTGTTGTTTTTAAGACATAATTGTTCGTGTCTAGTACTATTCCTGATAATAATATTGTTGCAGTATCTTCATTTATTTGTGTTTTATTATAGTCGAGATATTCTGCGACCATTTCACATGTACTTGATGCTTCTTCATCAACAACTATCATTCCTTTGTTAATTGATGACTCTCTTAAATCATGGTGATCTATTACTATAACTTGTTCAAACAAATCTAAAAGTGAACTATCTTGTAATAATGCTTCCTTGTTTGTATCAACTACAATTAATAAACTTTTTTCATTTATTTTCAATTTAATTTTCTTACTTTTTTTGATGTTATATACGTCACCCATCTTATCAATAATTTTTTTAACACCAGGCTCTAGTTTTCGGTCATTTATTATTATGGTTGGCTTTTTATCAAATGTTCTTAAGTATTCATAAATACCTATAGCACTTCCTATAGCATCTAAATCTAGATACTTATGTCCCATTATAAATATCGAGCTTGCTTCTTCTATTTGTTTTTCTATTTGTTCTTTTGCATCTATAAGTGTCATAAAGTACCTCCGTAATCACATCTTATTATACACTAAAGAACAGCAAAATAAAAGAGCAGATTACTCTACTCTTTCTAATTACATATTCATATAATTCTGTTTATTTGGATACAAATTATTCGTTTTTTTTTAATTTTCTTGGAACTGTTCTAATTAATTTTGTTTTCTTATTCCCTATTATAAAACCTATTATTAAAAGTGCTATAAAATATAGATGTATACTTGCTTCATTAATTAATTTCATGAAAGTAAAATATATAAGCGAATGAGCTATAGAAAAAATGAGATTCCATATAATCTTAGTAAATATATTATTGCTATATAAGAATCTATATAAAACATTATAAATTAAAGAAAGATACATTCCATATATTAATGATGTTATTAAAGATTGAATTTGTATTTCTAAATCCATTATTTAAATAACCTGTTAAATATTCCTTGTTCTTTATCTTTTTGCTTTACATCCTCTACATAATTTAATCCTTTAATAATACCTTTAATTGATACATTCCCTTGCATTGTATCTAATTTAATCAACTCTAATCCTTCGCCTTTTACAATTAAGAATCCCATTATTGTTTCCATAAGAAATTCTTCATCATCAAAATTTTCTATTTTTTTTACTCCTGTTACTATTAAACTTTTTCTTTCTACTAAAGTTATTCCATGATTATAGTTGGTAATTGCATCATCTAATTTTTCCATACTTGTCCTCCTGATAAATTATATGATGCATATTCTATTTTATTACTTTTTGGGCAAAGAAAAACTACTTAAAAAAGTAGTAATCTTTTTTTATTATTCAGCTTCGTTATATGCTTTTAGAATTGCTTCTTCAAACATAGCACGAACTTCTGGATTAATTGGATGAACAGTGTCACGATGAACTGTTACCATTTCTCCATCTTCATTTTCAACTTCTCTTGAAGTACTTGGCATTGCAATGAATAAACCATTTTTTCCTTCGATAATTCTGATATTGTGGATAGCTAGTCCGTCATCTATTAAAACAGACGCTCTTCCTTTCATGCGTGATCCTTCGCGTTCTTCTTTCTTAACTTTTACTGATGTAATTTCCATCGGCACATATCCTCCCTCTTAAAGTATATAACTTTATACTGTTATAGTATAATATTTTTAGTGAAATTGCAATATTTTATTCAATAATAAGCTCTAAAATTTCAGTTAAAACATCACTATAAGTAAATGATTTTATCTTATTATTATCCTCATTTAATCTTATAGTAAAAATTGCATTATATGTATTTTCAATAGTGCCATTAAACTCTTCTATTTGATTTCTTGCTCCATTATATTTAAAATGAATTACTTTTCCTTTTTCATTTTCTAATTTTTCTCTTATTTTAGATATATTCATCTTGGATACCCCACATACATAGTTCCATTTGTTATAATTCCTCCTATGCCTTCTTCTTTGTATTTTGTACTGTTTATTATTTTCATTAAATCGATTGATTCATTTTTATTAGATAATGCTATTAAAGAAGCAACAATAGCTGGATCTAGTGCATGAATATTTATTCTTTTAGGACTACTTGCAAAATTTGCACCTGCTTTAATTAGTTCCTCATAGTTGGATTGACATGCTCCTGCTATTATAATCAACTTTTCCTGACTTTTTTCATATTTTCTTGCTTCAATAATAGCTTGCTTAAAATTTTCACTATTTTTATATTGGTTTGTTTTTGATTTATTATTTTTTTTGTTGTAATAGGCATCGTGCCCTGTAATAACTACTATATCTGGATTAATATCTTCTAAATAACTATAAATATTATTTACAATTTCACTTTCTTTTAAAGAAACTCCATATGCCATTATTTTTAGTTTTTTATATAATTTCAAACATCTTTTTAAATAACTACTATCTCCATCTGCTGACCTCTGTTAAGTAACTAATTTAGTATTAATTAAAGGTAACATTAATTTACCCTAGTTTTTTATATAAATTATTCAAATATTCTTGTCTATATCTTTCTATTAATCGCTCATTTAATATTTTAGAAATCTTCTTTAATTTTTTTTCTTCCTCTGTTTCCTCAACTTCTGGTTCTTTCGATAATCTACAATACATAAATGCTTTAATTTTTCCAATATTTATTTTACTATTCATTACTTTACCTCTCTATTTAAAATATCCTAACTTTCTTTGGTTCTCCTAAACCAAACTTAAATGCTATCTTAATTGTGCTATCTTTATACACAACAATTTTATCAACTAAATCTCGCAAAGCTATATTCATAAGCTCATCACCATTTATAAAATGTTTATATTGTTCTAATATTTGTTCTTTCCTTATATTTTCATTTTTTGATTCTAATATCTCTTTTAATAATTTTTCTGATTCTTCTTTTAAAAGTGTTTCATTTTTTTTCGTTTCTAAAAATTGTTCTAAAGTTATTTCTCCTTTTGTTTTTTGCAAATATAAATTTCTTATATTCTTATTGTGCAATTCAATATCCTCTTTTAAATAACCTATCTTTAGATTAGGTCGTTCAGATTTAATTAAGTTTTTAGTTGTTTTATCTATTATTTCATCTTCACTAACATAGTCGTCTATAATATCTTGCAAAGTAGTTTTAATAATAGTTCGTAGTTTTGAATCTGCTATTGTTCTATTTGAACAAGGTTTTCTATCAATAACTTTAGTGCAGTCAAAGAAATACTTCACATTTGCTCGATCACTTCTTTTACAAGCTGTCATAACTCTACCACATTCTCCACATATTACTAAACCACTAAACAAGCCACAATAATCGTTTTTTTCTTTTCTTTTCATCGTATTTAATCTTCCATTAGCCTCATTAAATAACTGTTCAGTAATTATTGCTTGATGACAATTATCTATTGTTTCTCTATCTCTTATTGGTATAACTTCTCTTTTCTTTTGAAGATGACTTCTCTTAGTTGATTTTCTTTTAACTATTTTTCCTGTATATGTTTTATTTTTTAATATCCTATAAACAACCTTATCAGACCAATCATAATAATATTTTTTATCCCTACTGGGTGTCATATTCATATATAACACAGGAGGAATAATCTTATCATTATTTAATCCATCTGCAACCTCTTGTCTAGTTTTTCCACTTGCAACTTCTGTAAATATTCTCTTAACAATGTTGGCAGCATATTCATCAACTTCTAATGTCCTTTTACCATCTTGTTTTTTTATCTTATAACCATAAGGAGCAATAAAGCCAATAAATTGTCCATCATTAGTTTTAGATTCAGCAATTTGTTTTCTCTTTATAGATGCATCCTTAACATATCTATCATTAATTAAGGATTTAAACCCTAACATAATATCTTGTTCACTATTATTAGGGTTTTCACTATCAAACTGATCATTTATAGCAATATATCTCACATTATGTTTAGGAAAATACTCACTAATATAATAAGCAGTTTCTATAAAATTTCTACCTAATCTAGACATATCTTTTGTTATAACACAATCAATAATGCCACTTTCAATATCATTAATTAATTCTTCAAATCCCGGTCTATCAAAATTAGTACCAGAATATCCATCATCAATATATTCCTTATCAACTTCTAAACTCATACTTTTAGCATAAGACTTTATTAAACCTAATTGATTGTATATACTAGTTGAAAAACCACTTAATTTATTCAAATCTTCTTGAGATAATCTTACATAAGCCACTGTTAATCTATTATCCATTTTCTACCTCATTAAGATTAAAGTTAAGGAATATTTTTATAGACTTATCTTCATATACTTCAATTCTATTTACTAATATTTTAAGAACTTCCTTTTCTGGTGTTTTTGATTTTAAGAATTCATTAATCCATTTCATTTTGGTCTTTTCATCAGTCAAAACATTTTTTGATTCTCCAAGTAATATTTCTAAATCTGTAACCTTTGCTACACATTCTTTTCTATCTTTCTCTAATTCTTTTTTGATTCCACTAAATTCATCAGAACTAATAATACCTGTAGCTCTATCTTTATAAAGTTCACTAATTGCTTTATCAATAGTAACAATTTTGCTTTTTACAATTGATAAATCTTTTTCATAATTTTCTAATAAATTCAAATTACAAATTGAAGATTTGTATGTGTTATCTAATTTTTCATTTTGAGAATACTTAACTAAAACTTCTCTTATTTTTTTTATTACAAGTTCATTTAAAGCATCTTCTCTATAATAATGCATACTGCATACATTATTCCTATAAGTAGCATAAGTCCTACAAACATATATTGCATGAACTTTGCTAGAATCAGTTCCATTTTTTACTCGTCTAACTAACATAGTCTTACCACAATCTCCACATACTACTAATCCTTTAAGTAAATAATCGTATTGTCTAAATCTAGTATCTGTTTTTCTTTTTGGTGCATTTACTTTTTCAAATAATTCCTTTGAAATAATTTTAGGTATAGCTCCTTTTTTTATTATCCACTTACTTCGTGGTAACAATCGCTTCTTTTTTGATTTTAGACTTACTCTTTCATATTTACCTTGAATTAAATTACCTATATATGCTTCATTTGTTAATATTGTTTTGACAGAACTTGGTTTCCACAAATTTGTTGTAACTGTAATTTTATTTAACTTTTTACCTCTATAAACATCTGGAGGAAGTATTCCCTCATTTGTTAAAGTTCTAGCTATCATACCATCAGTCATACCATCATTTTTCATATCAAATATTCTTTTAACAACATTAGCAGCATAATCATCAATAACAAATTTTCTACTATCTTCCTCTGATCTTTTATAACCATAAGTTACTGAACTACCTACAAACAATCCTTCTTTCATCTTGTCATGTCTAACACTTTTTATTTTTCTTGATATATCTTTTATATACATATCATTGATAACTGCTTTAAATGGTAATATGTCCTCCATCCCATTTGGATTTAAAGTATCATAATTTTCCAATATAGCAATATATCTAACATTATGTTCTGGAAAATATTTAAACACATAATTACCAGTTTCAATAAACTCTCTCCCTAATCTAGACATATCCTTTGTAATAACACAATCAATAATGCCATTTTCAATATCATTTATTAATCTTTTAAAACCAGGTCTATCAAAATTACCACCAGAGTATCCATCATCAACATAGTAATCATATATTTCAATATTATTCTTAATAGCATAGTCCTTAATAAATGCTCTTTGATTAGTAATACTAACACTCTCAATATCTTTATTATCATCTTCGATTGAAAGTCGCACATAAGCACCTGCTCTATATGTTTTATTAGTTAAGCAATCTATCATTTTTAACCTCTCTTTCTTTTTTTCTTAACCAACTCCACATAACACATTCATTATATATTTAATTATTAAATATTACGAATGTACAAATTTATATATTTTTAGCATTTTGTAGTTTTAATTTTAAAAACTTTTCAAATGCCTCTAATATTACATCTTGAACATTTTTACCATTCTCATCATAGACAAGAATCACTAAATCTTCTTTCTTCGTTTCCATATATCTTGCCTCCTTCTTAACCTTATGAACATCTCTTTTATTTAATACATTAAAAAAAAGTAGAAATTTCTACTTTAATTCAAATGATATTTTTATAGCTTCATTTACTTTTTCTAAAGTATCGCTTTCTAACATACCCATATAACCTTTTAATCTACTTTTATCTAAAACTCTAACTTGCTCTAACATAACAATTGAATCGTGTCTTAATTTATCAAATTGTTTAATTAAAATATGTGTAGGTAATAATTTATCTTTCTTTGTTGATATTGGAGCTACCAATACAGTTGGACTATGTTTATTTCCTAAATCATTTTGAATTATTAAAACTGGTCTAATTCCTTTTTGTTCACTTCCTACTATTGGATCTAAATCTGCATAAAACATTGCACCCCTAATTATTTTTTTCATCATTATTCCCCTTTCTAATCTCTCTAATTTTTACTCGTACATTTTTCTTAACATAAGGTAAGTCCAATATATGACTTTCATTCATAACTGTATTTACTTGACTATTAACATCTTCTTTGTTTTCCCCACTTAAATCAAAAGTATATTTTTTAATAATCTTTATTCTATATCTTTTCATAATTCTTTCCTTTCTACTTTTATGTAAAAATATCAACTGTTTAATAAAGTTCGCTAAAATATAAATAATTTATTATTTCACTAACTCCAGTTGATATTAATTTCAAAATTATTTTTATTTAAGTGTTAATATTATTCCTATCCCCTTAACACAGGGAATCATTAAATGGTTGATTGCTAATCAACTCCATAGGAATTGCACCTCCTCATGGTTCTCACGAAGTCGCACCCATTGCTTTAGTCTGTGGCTATGCGAAAGTATCATTATGCCTATTATTTGTTATCGCATTATTAGGAGCAACCTAATATTTATGGTCAAGCTTTTATCGTCAAGCGAACTTACCAATGTGCTGTCAGTTTCCCAACATAATAGGAATGTATTTAATGACTGATTATAAATTTTCAAAGAACTCTGTTTCAAAAAAAGAAACAGTTGCGAAAGAGAATTATTATCCCCTCTCAACTGTTTCCCCACTTAAAAGCTAAAAGTTAACCCTAAAATGTTAATTTTTTAAATTTTTTTTCAAATTTTCTAAACCATCATCAATACTATGTTTAACTGCAACTTTACTACATCCCTCTTGTTTAGCAATTTCTACCATAGTCATATTCTCAAAAAAGTATTTCTTTAATCTTCTTTTTTGTACTTCTGGTAATTTATTAATTGCTAATCGCAGTTCTTCTGCAATTAATTTATTTTCAACCTGTTCTTCAATACCTACTGGCTTGTCCACTGCTCTATTATTTAATGTATATTCAAATACTTCATTATGTTCTATATGTCTTTCATATTCGTGCATTTGTGATATATCTTCTAACTCAAACTTATCAAATGCTCCAAATACTTTTTCTGATACTTCAACTTTATGAATATTATTTTTATTATCTTTAAAAGAAACAATATAACTATGTTCCTTTTCGTTATAATTTAATATATAAGGATTATCCTTACTTTTTCTTCTTTTAGGCATTGTAGCCATAATATGTTCCTCCAATCAATTCAAATTTTTTTAAAATCTAAATTGACTAGAGGTGGACTTCTACATCTTAAAAATATAGAAAACAAAAAAAGGCCATATTTCACTCCCTTGCATAGAGAGCAAAATACAGCCTTGGCATTTGCTATAAATTTTATTATTTCATATTCAATAATGCAGTATTTTGTCATCATAGGCAATCGCTCCCATAATGCAATTGCCATTTTGCTTAGGGCAAAGACAAATACTGCTCAAAATCCTAGCCGATTAACAATAACCTGTAATATATAATAAGAGAAAAAAAGATACTTCTTACTACTTCTACTTCCTTACTGCTAACAACTTTTTTCATTAAAAGCTAAATATAATCATCTCATTTCTTATATAAAACATAGCGTTGGCATTTGCTATTATCTACATTATACGACATTTTTTTGTTTTTTCATATGCCACAAAAAAAGCACCTTATCAAAATAAGTGTGCTTTTTGTAAGTTTATTTTGTTTCTCCCATATTTACAACATCAGAAAGATTTACCCAATTTCCAGTAACATTATCTTTAACTTTTAGACTACCAATATTTTGAGTAGATAACACAGAATTTTCTGTTTGTTGTTGCAACTCACGTGTACCATGTTCAAAAGCAATAATTGTGTATTCATTATCAATATTACAACAAGAATACTGTTTCATAAATACAAGATATGTCTTTCCAACTTCTAAATGTATATCGTGTGACATTCTAGAATCTACTACAACGTTTTTCTTATTTTCTTGTATAGTTGTAACTTTTTCTAACTTTTTAGGATCAACATCACCTTTAATCCATTCGTTGTAACTAATTTCTGCTCCTAATCTTCTATAATTTATAGTTGTAGGAAGTTCTCCTTTTAATGTTTTAACCACTTTTGCAGTACCTTTAGTATATGGTGATACATATTCTTTATTCAATGTATCCCAATTGCTAGCAGATAATGAATCTATAGTAACAATAGCTATGTAGTCTGCTTCATTATTGATTTCTTGTTTTTGGGAATAATCTTTCCCTAAATATAATTCATAATAAGCTTTATATATTGTTTTGTTATCATTGCTAGAGGAAGTGATTGGTGTGTCATCATCATTGCTTTTTGACGACAAATCCACATCTTTACTATTTATTCCAAAGACCACTAATAATGCTGCTAGTATAGTAAAGCAAATAGTTCCATATATGATTTTCTTTTTATTTTTTTCTAATTTCATAATATTCTCCTTTCTATCCATATAATGCATTTAAATCATTTACATCTACTTGTTGAACTGTATTAACCATATGCCCCTCATCATGAGGATACATTATACTATATGGATTAGAATTATGAGCTAATCCAAATGCATGACCCATTTCATGAATAATCATTCTTCTAATTTTAGTTGCAGATATGTTATGAACTGCACTATCATTTATATAAATACGTGTAAATATATAATCTACTGAAGGACTTTGTTGATTAGCAGACTGATCGTAAAATCTGGTTTCGCCCCAAACACTGGTATCTCCACCCCAAAAATTACTATCCTCTGTATAAATATCTAACATTGTACCAGCATTTGAACTAGCAGCAACCATACCAACTGGACTAGTAAATCCTGGACTTTCCCAGTTATTCTCTGCATCAATTATTAAATATTCGTAATAACCTGTACCACTATCATAATCAATATAGTAAGAAACTCTTGATATTCCTCTAGTGTATTTTCCACCGAATACAGCAGCATCAGCTGTGAATGGCAAAATCATAAAAACTGATAAAATTCCAAAAAATATTGCAACAATTTTTTTATTTTTCATATTTCCTCCTTTTATGCTACAAATATTATTATCACGTTTTGCCAATTGCTAAGTTGTAACATTAAACAAAATTAACTATCTCACCTCCACTTTTCAATTTTAAATATCAAAACAATTTATTTCCGATATTTAATTATTTCTTTAACTAAATCAATATATATAGAACTATCTGTTATATTAGTCTGAATTACATATGTTTCATTATTTTTAACAAACTTTATGAAGATAATTCCCTCATTGTCTACAATGTAAACTTTTTTATTATCAATTAAAGAACTTTGAGTATTTTCAAAAATTGCCTCATGAATGAAGTTATTATTTTTCTTAGGTGTAATATATAGATATATGAACTTACTATTATCTTCTATAGATTTAAAACCTCCAAAATAAATCTTTTCTTTTTTCTCATTATATAGTATTTTTTGAATCACGACCTCAAGTGATTCTACTTCTTTTAAATGTTTATATATCATAATGTTATCAATCAAATTATAATCTTTAGATTCATAATGGTAATACATCGAATTATCACCAGTATTTTTCACTTCATTGATAATTATGCTATCCTTTGACAAATTATTATTACTTGGTTTTTCTTCTGATAAATTAAGCATTTTATTATTTTTAATAATAAGACTAACAGATATTAAAAGTATAATTACAGGTACGACTACAGATAGTTTCCTAATAAATTGTTTTTTATTCTGTTTTCTATAAATTTGATGCTTTATTTTTTTATAATTATTATCAATATCTATATAATCATCCAAAATCGATTTTATTTTCTCCTTGTTATTAAACATCATGTTCTCCTTTCTGAATATCTCTATAACTATTCAAAGTTCGATATATATAGCTTTTTATGGTCGATTCATTGATATTAAGTTCTTTTGAAATTTCTTTCATTGTCATATCGAAATAAAAATAAAAATAAAATGTTTTTATAATTACTTGTTTTTGTTTTAAAAGAAATTCCATAAAATTATCAAGTTCCCACTTTTCAAGTAAACTTTTTTCTAAATTATAATCAGAGGGTATCAGATTTATCAATTCTTTTTCTTCTTCTTCATTATCTTTTATGATGGTAGAAAAAAATAAGAATCTTCTTTTATACCTCGCTCTATAATAATCTTTTATTTTCTTATCTGCAATGCCAATAAGGTATGAATAATAATTATTTATTTTTTTTCCTTTTTGACAGGCAGTATAAAGTCCAACATATGTATCTTGTATAATATCATTAATATCTTGTACATTTGCACAATTACTAATGATGTATTTTAGTACATAATTGTAAGTATCTTTATATATTTGTTCAAATCTTTCATCAGTCATTTCGGTACCTCAGTTATATAGTCGCTAGTTAAGCAAAAAAGTTGCATTTTTTCAATAAAAATTAATTTTAAATGTCATTTATAACCATAATATCATAAAAAAAGCAAATCTAATTGATATGAACCTCGTTTCTATTTTGTCCAAGAAACGGGGTTCATATCATTTTGTTGA
This sequence comes from Bacilli bacterium, assembly GCA_017625395.1. Classification (GTDB taxonomy): domain Bacteria; phylum Bacillota_I; class Bacilli_A; order RF39; family UBA660; genus RUG13868. The sequence continues at coordinate 38,564 of JAGALD010000065.1, forward strand.
TTTGCTCTATAAATTTGTGTTTAACTAATTCTATAATGTCCAACTATGTCATCATGATATTTTAAAATATCTTCTTCATAATACTTTTGATATGGATTAGCATGATGAATTATAAAAGTAATACCTTTTTTATTTCTCTTATCTGATACTATACCAATGTGTTTTTCAAATACAACAATATCTCCACCTTGCCATTCTTCTATTTTATTAATATCAGTTGTTAAAGAAATGGCATTATTATCAAAATAAACTTTTAAATTTCGAACTCTTCTAAAATCTATATTCTTATCTACAACATCTATATCGTACAAATCTCTATTTAATTTAATATGTTCATTAACTAATTCCATTAAATCATATCCAGCATCTTTTAAACCAAATGCTACAACATCAGTACAAACACCATATTCATCATCTGGATAGCCGGTTGCATAATACTTACTTTGATACCTTGGTTTTGTTTTAATATATTTTCTTGTATTATTTATAATATCTGTTTGATCATCTATACCATCATTATCTTTATCCACTAAACTAATATATGTTTCTATACCAAAATCTTTATTTGTATATTTTCTATGAGGAATAATATTTAGAGCATAAAGAAAGTAAATAATGAAAGAAATAAATAATATAAATATAACCGTCAAAATAATTATTAACTTTCTTTTTTGCATATAACCTCCAAAAGTAATCTTCTATTTATATTATACCATGAAAAAAGCAAATCTTATTATTGATTTACTTTATATTTTAAAAATTGTTTTAGAAGTTTAGAGATGCAGTATATTATAGTACCACCTATTATCAAACTACACATATAAATTATCAAATAAATTGCATAAGGTACATTTTTTTGAACAACATCAAATACTGGTAGTGTACTTATAAAATATGGACTAATATAAAACATATTAAAAGTTTCTCCGTTTAATATTCCTAAATTATAAAATAATATATTCATAAATTCTGCAATAACTACAAATATTAAGAATACAATTATAGCACTTTTTAAAGAAGCTATATTTATTTTCACTTCACCTGACATAAGTAAATATACTGATACAACAAAACTTCCTAAGTGTAACCACATTGTATGTATATTAACTAATATATCAGAAACAAAACAACTATCAGGTATTAGTATAGTAGCAATACTTCCTAAAATAGTAATATATGCCATATATGATAATAAACTATTTCTAACTTTTCCTTCTTTTAAAAATAAACAGATTATACTTACAAATATAGGGGTTGTACATAATTGAAAAGGGAAAGCATACCACTGATAATCCCAAGTAACAATATTGGCTATTGGATCGTAATTAAATGTCCATATTAATTGTTTTAATAGTTCTAATATTAAAGCAATAATGCCATAAGCTCCTAATACTATTTTTAATTGTTTTTCACTGTGATATTTCTTTCTCATATATAAAATTAAAATTGTTATCACAACCAAAACTAACCACAAAATATGAAACCAACCAAATGCAGTTGGTTCTGTCATTTCTCCCTGTAAAATATAAAGCAATTTTTCAAATAAATTCATACTACACCTACTACACTTTTTTTACTTAATTATATATTCTTATTTATATTAACTCTATCAATTTTAAGATGCACTTTGTAAAATTTTGGTTGCTATTATTGTTTATCGTTAGTAATGTCACCATTACCACTTACAGGAATAGACTCCCCTAAATATGTTGGCTCTGGTTTTATTATGCAATTTACAAAATCTTTATTTCTAGCAAGTATTTCTCTTAATTCTCTGTATGCTCGTCCACTATATTTTCTAGGATCAGAATTAACACCATAAGCATTTATATCTAACTTATCTGCTATATACAATGCTCTGTACAGATGATATTCTTGAGTAACAATAACTATATTATCAGCATCAAATATTTCTTTTGCTCTGTATATACTTTCATAAGTAGAAAATCCTGCATGATCCATAAATATATCTTCCGATGGTACACCTTGTTCTATTGCATATTCTTTCATAACATTAACTTCATCGTATTCTTCTCTACCATGATCTCCACTCATTATTATTTTAGATGCAATTCCATCTTTGTATAATTTAATTCCTTCTTTTAATCTATCCTCTAACATAGGGCTTGGTTTATCACCCCATATTCCTGCTCCTAATATCAATATGCAATCAACATCTTTTAATGTTGAATAATCATTGTCTTTAATCATTTTTGCCTTTGCAGTTTCTACAACATAAAAATTTATAGATAACATTAAAACTATGCAAATGACTGCTATTATAATTAATATTTTAAATATCTTTTTCATTAATACCACCATCAATATTATAGAAATATTTAATGATAAATGTTGTTCCCTTATCTTTAACAGATTCGACTAATACTCTACCATTATCTTTTTCTATAATTGCTTTTGATAAAGATAATCCTATTCCTATACTATCTTTACCAGCATCTTTTCCTTTATAAAATCTTTTAAATATATTTTCTGCATCTTCTTTATCCATACCTTTACCAAAATCTTTAATTTTGATTTGAGTATAAACATTATTATCAGCACATTCTATTATTATCTTATTATCATTATAAGAATACTCTACCGCATTTTTTAAAATATTTGTTAATGCTTCAACTTGCCATTTATAATCACAATATATTTTATTTTTACATTTATCGTTAACTTCGATATTTACATTTTTTAAATCACATAAATTTGATACATTCTTAATTGTTTCATTTACTATTTTTTTAATCGATACATCTTCTCTTATAAAAGTTATAGTATTAGCTTCAAATTTTGAAAGTTTTAAGATAGACTGAACCAAAAATGTAATATTAGTTATTTCTCTTTTAATATTTTTAATAAATCTTTGTCTAGTTTCTTCATCCATCTTAGGATCATCAATTATATTATCCAATAAAACACTAATTGATGTTAAAGGAGTTTTTAACTGATGAGAAATATCTTGTAATGAGTTCTTTAAGTTAATTTTATCTTTAAGTGAATTTTCAGCATTTTCTTTTAACATAATTGTTGTTTTATATATTTCTTGTTTAAGAATGGATAATTTATCTTCAGATAGTTCATCTAGGGCAAGTTCATAATTTTTATGATTTATGTCTTCAATACACTTTATGATTTTATCTATCTCTTTATCGTTTTTTAAATTATGTTTTATAAATAAATAGATTAGAGAAATAAATGCTACCAATAATATTCCTAATTTTGAAATACTAAAAATTAAATTATAATTATCATTTTGAGATACATAAGAATCTTTTTCTATATCATAACCATAATCTTTTAAAACATTATCTTTTGCATCTTTAAAATTTAATATTTCTATTAAATCACTTTGCTCTACGTTTGGATATTCTTCTTTTAATTTCTCTAATATAGCATTTAATTTATAATTAAAGTTTTGTTTATATTGGTTATATTCAATAGTATTAACAATCACAAGTAATAAAGAAAAGATTGATATAATAATTAGACTTCGTAATAAATATTGTTTTAAATACTCTCTATTTTTCATCTATCCTATACCCTATGCCTTTAACTGTTGTAATTATATCTGTTCCTAATTTTTCTCTTATTCTCCTTAAATAAACTGTTGCTGTATGATCATCAACATAATTACTTGTCCAATCATATATTTTATCTAAAATAGTTTCTCTACTTACCACTTTTCCAATATTTATAAACAATAAATTAAGTATTTTTAATTCTAAACTAGATAAATCTATAATCTCATTATTTCTACTAGCACACATTTTATCCAAATCAAAACTTATATCTTTTACTTTAATTACTGACTTCTTTTCATTTCTTAAAATTACTTTATTAACTCTAACCAATAATTCCATAGTAGAAAATGGTTTCGTCATATAATCCTCTGCCCCTAAGTTTAACCCTTTAACGACATCACTTTCTTCATCTCTTGCAGTTAAGAAAATTACAGGGATATTTTTTTTTTGAATAAAGTTTTCATATAAATCAAAACCATCACCATCAGGAAGTGATACATCTAAGATAATTAAATCTGGATTATTATTATTTAAGTAATCTACTGATTCTTTAATTGTCGTTTTATAAACTAAATTATAATTATTCTTTTTAAATGCATATACTAAACCTTCAGCTATACTTTCATTATCTTCAATTAATAAAATGCTCATCTTATTCCCTTTCCTTTATCTATAATTATACCATAATAAAGGGAATATTTATCATATCCCCTAAGCAATCTAAACATTTTCTTTTCTAATGGTTTCAATTGTATTTTGTTTATTAATTTTACTTATAGAATAACGCATAATAATATAAACAATTATAAATACAAATACTATACTTATGATTATTCCTGTTAAAGGTATTTGATAAGCTGTTCCAACCTTTTTGTTAAACCCTAAGTGAATTGCATAAGAACCAAGTATTCCAAAGAGAGTTCCATATATTAGTGATTTAGAACAATAAAATAATGTTTCTAAATTTATCATACGATTAAATTCTTTTTTAGTCATACCTACGCTTTTTAGCATAGCAAATTCTTTTTGTCTTAATTCCATATTTGAAGTTAAGGTATTAAAGATATTAGTTACTCCAATTAATGTAATAACTGCTATAAATCCATATAAGAATATACTTATTACTATAACCATTGATCTTTCATTTTTTGCTTGCTCATCAAAGTTATTAATAACTAATTCGCTATCTATTAATTCAATGTCATTAACAAGTTCTTCTGGTTTATCTGTATCAATCATTAATCTATATGGAACAAAATCAATATTATCATAATATGTTTTATCTACTATTAAATAGCCTCCACCAAAATATAAATTTTCAAGTCCTGTCGGTTTTTCTCTTGTAACTTCTGCTAATTCTATTGATATATTTGATTTTAATTCTGATGTTTCAAGCGAGATATTCATAGTATCTCCAGCTTTGTAATTGTATCTTTTGTCGTGTATTTCCTTTTGTTCTTCATTACTCCAGTATTTAAAATCATCCATAAGTATTCCTTTATTTTTGACTTTATTATAATTTAATCCTAATTCTTTAACATACTTTTTAAATGAATTACTATCTAATGCTCTAATACCTACTGAAACACTAGACTCGTCTAAACCAGAAGATGCATAATGATTTATTTTTGATTCATCTAATACTTTTGTAATGCCTCTATATTCATACATTAAATAACTATCGTTTATATTATTTAAGTTTCTTAATGTACTTATTTGTTGTTCGTCATATTCAGGAAATGTTCCATTATAAATAGTAATATTATAATCGTAATTTGTATAATACATTCCCGCCTGTTCAAAACCCTCATTAACAAAATAGAACATTGATATAAACACAAAAATACTAACTGCTAACGATATTACCGTTGTACGATATTTTTTCTTACTTCTTTTTAAATTTTTATAAGCAAGAACTCCACCTGTTTTAAATATTGTACTAATTATTTTAGGTGTTTTTAATTTTTTTGAAGTTATTTTAATATCTTTCGTATTTCTTAAATTTTCTATTGGACTAACAAGACTAGCCCTTTTTGCAGATGAAATACTAGAAAAATAAATTGTAACGAATCCTAATAATATTGATATTAATATAGGCATTAAAGATATTTTGAACACCATACCATCAATACTATTAAATAATACATCTTCTAAAATTACATTTACTAAATTCACTAAAATAAATACTGCAATAATACCACATAATATTCCTAATGGTATTCCAATTAAACCTAATATTATTCCTTCTAATATTACATTCTTTTTAATTTGTTTTTTTGTAGCACCTACACTTGCTAACATTCCATACATTTTCATTTTTTCTGTTGTTGATATAGCAAATGAGTTTCTTATACAAAATACACTTACAATAATTATAATTACAATAACTACACTTACTATTCCACTAATCACACTAATTGTTGAATCTGAAAATGCAAATACTTGCCATCTTAATAATTCATTATTAATTGTATATTGAAAATCAATATTATTAAGTACTCTACCAAACTCTATATCATCATAACTATTAGCCCCTAATAATTCTGTAAATGATTGTTTATAATCATGGGGATGCTTTAAAGCTATATAAGCATGAATATTATCGTTTGTTTCGCCTGTTGTTATTCCATATACTGCACGATTATTTCTTTCTCTATAAGATATTCCTACTACTTTATATTTTTTGTAAACAGGATTATCTATATATTCATTATCTTCGCCTTGATATGGATTAGATTGACCTAATTCATATCCATCATTTGTCTTTCTTTGACCTACATTTAATTCTAGTGTATCTCCAACTTTTACTCCTGAAATTAACGCCATTCTCTTACTAATCACAATTTCATTTGAATTAGCAGGAAATTTTCCTTCTAATAATGTATAAGATAATTTATCAAAATCTTCTTTAGTTGTTGAATATATAGTTATATAAGGATCATCTTTCTCAGCATTGACATAAGTAGATTCACCTACTTCATAAACTGCATTAATATCTTCAACATCATTATTAAGTTCATACTTTTTAAATTTGTCTTTTGTTATTGTTTCAAACGCTATATGAAAGTATCCTCTTTCATTTATTGTTTTTTGAATTAATGTTTCTCTAAAACTTGTAAACATACCACTAACAGCACAAATCAAAGCTACTGATAACATAATACCTATAATAGTTCCTACTGCTCGTTTTTTGTTTAGTTTGAGATTTCTTTTTGTTAATTTAGTTAGTATATTCATAGACTATACCTCCTTAACAATTTTTCCGTCTTCAATTTGAATTATTCTATCAGCACATTTTGCTATTTCCATGTTATGCGTAATCATAATAATTGTTTGTTTATACTCTTTATTAGATTTTCTTAATAATTCTACAATTTCATCACTTGATTTAGAATCTAAATTTCCTGTCGGTTCATCAGCAAGAATAATTGTAGGATTAGTAACTAATGCTCTCCCTATTGATGTTCTTTGCTGTTGTCCTCCAGATAGTTCATTAGGTAGATGATTTTTTCTATTTTCTAGTCCTAACAATTCAAGTAATTCTTTCAAATGTTTTTCATTTACCTTTCTATTATCTAAGTCAAGAGGCAATGTAATATTTTCTTCAACATTTAAAATAGGAATCAAATTATAAAATTGATACACAAGTCCTACTTGCCTTCTTCTAAATATTGCAAGTTTATCATCATCAAACTCGTAAATATCTTTTCCATCAATAAATACTTTTCCTGAAGTTGGTCGATCTACTCCTCCAATTAAATGTAATAAAGTAGATTTACCAGAACCTGATGCACCAACTATTGCAACAAATTCTCCTTTTTCAACAGAAAAAGATACATTATCAAGAGCAACTACTTTAGTAGTTCCTTTTCCATAAATCTTTGTAAGATTTTCAACTTTTAATATTTCCATAAATATTCTCCTTCCGTTCTTACAAATCCATTATATTACTTCAAAGTTACAACTAAGTTACAAAACAACAAATATTATTTTTATTTTTTACTAGCAAAATTCTAAAGTTTAATAATTCTAAATGGATTAATTGATAAAACCTCATATCCATTATTATTTATCTCGTTTTGTAGAAGTAATACTACTGCTCTTGAATCAACACTATCATGATGAACAGGGAAAAAATCTGGCATATATTTAGCAATTATTTCTGCTAAAGTTTTTCTTGTTCTCTTATGCTTTTCTCCATATTTAATTAACTCTAAAGCCATTTCTTTAGCAATTTTTTGATGGTCTTTATCTTTCATATCTTCTTTGCACCATTTAATATATCTTAACAAATGTTTTTCAGTACCCTCTATTCTTTTAGCAAGTGGATAAACACATTTATGATCTGGTTCTAAATTATTTGGTATAAAACTATATGACCTTAACATAATATCGCAATTATAATATTTAAACTTTTTATTAATCAACGATCTAACCAATTCTTCGTAAGTTTTATTAACTTTCTTGCCTTCATTGTACATTTGCACAATAAGTTCAACTACTCTTTTAGCTTCTGCATCTAGTAATTCTTCAAAATCCCCTAACAACTTATTATTCACAACTACAATACTCCTTTCATTTTTGATAATAAAAAAGTAATGCAATAAGATACTAGAAGAAAGTTATTACTGCATTACTTCAATTTACATTATAAATGTATAAATATACATTTTTTACTAATAATATTATATATCAGTTTACATTACTTTGCAATACCGAGTTTTACTCGTTTTTTATGAAACAATTAGACTGGTGATGATATTATGGAGTATAGATTTAAGGAAATAAGAGAAGATAATGACTTAAAACAACATGATGTAGCAACTAAAATAAGCATCAGTAGAGGTGGTTATGCAAATATAGAGGCAGAAACTGCTAACATCAAATTAAAATACTTTCTAACCTTTTGTAATGAAATGAATTGTACAATGGACTATGTTGCTAATTTAACTCACAATAACAAAACACATTTAATTACACGCATTGATAAAATAGATAAGTCTATTATGACTGAAAGATTAAATACTTTAGAAACTGAAAATAATAAAGAAGCACAAGATATTGCAAAAGAACTTGGTATTTCTAAAAGTACATATTCACATTATAAGAATGTTAATAATGATAGACTTATGCAAACTTTAATGCTTAAAAGATTAGCAGAAAAGTATGGTTATTCAATGGATTGGTTAGTGGGTAGAAGTAATAAAAAGTTTAGATAATATGTACACAAGAGCATAAAATGCTCTTTTAATTTGCCTTAAAATAATTAAATTGTGATGTCTTGCTAAATTCATAAGCATTCCACATATTAGTATGATTAGTTCCAGGATCTACCATAATAACACTATTTCCATCTATTCCTATTACTGCTACCCAATGTTGATTACCTGGTGTTGCACCTTTTACTTCAACTACTAAATAATAACCTTGATTAAAGTATTGAGTAATAAGTGTTAATTTTTCTGTTCTTGTTTTTCCTCTTAAATTAACATTACCCATATACTTAAAATCAGGCACTACTTTATTTATAGGTGCATATTGTAAATTACCATTACTATCAAAACCATTATTTTTATTCAATGCCTCAACAAATGTTCCTGGATTAAATGGAGTAATATTACCAGTATCAACTCCTGATTTCTCGATTAATATTGAAATTGAAGTTACCAAACAACCAATATCTCCTATTGTACTAGTTGTATTACCAATTCTAATATTAGACCATGCTGCACCTTTTTGTCGCCAATTTATATACTCTCCAGAATCTAGACCATATATTACTCCATCCCATAACATTGCATAATCTTCACTAGATAATTCATTATATTGTTGTAATTGCATTGGAGTAAAATGATACTCTGTTTTCATTTGCTCTGCAGTCTTTGATGTTATAGTAATATGCAACACTTGTTTTTGAACCTCTTTTGGCTTTTCTAATGCATTAACTCCTTGTTCTATAACCATTTCTGTTTTTACTTCATGAGTTAACTGATTCATGTCCCAAAATATATTCTTTAACACTTGTTTTTTATTATTATCAATAGTAGCAATTTCTTGTTGATTATTTCCACCAGACTGCTTTACTGCATAAATGATTAAAACATCTTTCCATGTTGCCATATTACCATCCAAAACATATTCATCATGTGGATTAGTATCTTGTATATTTTGGAGTTTATCAGAAAATTCTTGATTACATTCTGCAATAACTTCTTTCATCGTTATAGAATTAGAACTAGATTTTTCCCCAGAAAAAAAGATTCCAAAGACCGAACCACATAATAAACCAATTAAGCAAATAACAATTATTACAACAAGAGCAATCCATCCTCCTGCAATTAAAGCTGATATTAATGCTTTAGTACCTGCAATAATTGCTTTAATAGAAGATATAGTCGCTTTAACTGCTAACTTAACTCCATGATATGTTCTTCTAGCAGTTTCTCTTGCATATTTAATTGCTCTTTGTGATGCTTTAACACTTTCTGTTGCTACTTTTTTAGATTTCTTCGCTACTTGTTGACTTGTTTTAATTCCTTTGGTCGTATTTTTTATTTTTCTTTTTTCAGTTAGTTTAGTTTTAATATTTTTAATACTTGATTTAGTCTTAATAATATTATCTTTAGTAGTCTTTACTGATTCATTACCCTTTTGTTTAACCTTACCAGTACCTACTATTGTTGCTCTAGTCGTAGTTTCTATTCTATTAACTGCATATTCATTAACATTTCTATCTTCATTAGTAGTAGCATTCTCACTTTTTTGTTTTACACTAACAATATTATCTTTTGTTTTTTGAGTTGCCACTACACTTTTATCTATTGTTTTGATAGTTCCTTTTACAACTTCTCTTGTCTTAATGTTAGACATACTACTCTCCTGGTTTTGTAGTCATCAATTTATATAGTTTTGTATTTTTGGGAAATCTATTTATAAATGGTACAAGTGAACTACCATATTTAATTAGTCCACATCCTGCATCAGAATTAGTAATATAAGACATTTGCTCATCAGAAATATTTAATAGTTTTGCTAATTCTTTACGATCACTTGCAGCTTGATTAAGCATAACTATAAACTCACTATTAGATAACATTGTTGAGGCATCTACTGACGAAAGTAGGTATTCTACATTTTGAGTTATCGCAGTTGGGTATGCATTTCTCTTACGAAATTGTCTCCAAGCAGAGTTAAAGAAAGTAGCTGAATATTCATTTTCAAATAACACATGAATCTCATCTATAAAGATATGTGTTCGTTTACCCTTTCTATAATTTTCTGATACTCTATTTATCATTGCATCAGTAATAACTAAAAGTCCCATTGTTTTTAATTGTTTACCAAGTTTATAAATATCATAAGATATTATTCTACTATTTGTATCAACATTAGTTTCATGTGCAAATACATTTAAAGAACCATTAGTAAATAATTCAAGCGATAAGGCAAGTTCACTTGCTTCTTTTTCTGGTTGTTCTAATAGTTTTTCTCTTAATGACATTAATGTTGGTATAACACCTGTTTTATGATAATCATCATAGACCAAAGCTGTACATCTATCTATAATAGATTTTTCTTTTGGTCCTAACCCTTTCTTATCTAGTTGTTCAAATAATGATAATATAAACTCTGACTTATCAATAACAGGATTAGCACCATCTCCATATCCCTCTGTCATATCCATTGCATTAATATGGTCTTTACTACTAGCAGATATTCCAATTACTTCTCCACCCATAGCTTTAACTAAGGCAGAATATTCTCCCTCAGGATCGCAAATCAAAATATCATCTTCTGTTGATAATGCTAAAAATACAATTAATTCTTTAGCACTAAAAGACTTACCACTACCAGGTACTCCTAATAAGAATGATGACTGATTTAATAAGTTAGCTTTATTAACCATAATTAAGTTATGACTTATAGCATTTTCTCCATAATAGATTCCACCTTTATCCATTATTTCTTGTACTCTAAATGGATTTAAAACTGCTAAACTTTCAGTAGTTAATGTTCTCAAGTTTTTAATCTTTCTAACTCCTATTGGTAATGCAGTATTTAAACCATTCATTTGTTGATATTTTAATGGTACTATCTGACATAAATGTTTTCTTGCAGTAATTAGTACAGTTTCTGTATCTGCCTCTAATTGTTCTTTTGTATCTGCAGTAATTACTATTGTTAAATTAGCAAACATCATTCTTTGATCCCTAGTAGTTAAATCATCTAAAAACTCTTTGCTTTCTTTTCTTTGTTGTTCCATATCATAAGGAATAACTGCTGAAAAATTATTATTAGCATTTTGTTTTCTTTGCCAGTTAGTAATATTTGTTTCTACTCCTAGTAATCTATTTTCAACTTCTCTTACTGCCTCGTCAGTTGGTATTGGTATAACATCAATACTCATCATCATATTTTGATTCATATCTGTTAGTTCTGCTATAAAACTATCTTTGATATAACTAGCATAATCTTTTAAAAATAAAACTCTGCCAAACTTTTTACCCATTTCAAAATAATCGCTTTTAAATGAGAAACCATCTGGACATATATAATCTTTAAAATTATGTCCTTTTTTCATTAAGTCTTTTATATCTAAATTATAATTAACTTCTTCTCCTATTCTATAAAAGTCGTGCAGTATTCTTAATTTTTCTTTAGCATCTAACTCTACACATTTGCTACCAAGTTTAGATAAATGAGATACTATATCATTTCCTATTCTTCTAAAATAGTTCTTTGCTTCTTCATAGTTCTTTTTAACAACTGATACAGTTAAATATATTTCTCTAACCATACCATTACTTCCAATTGCTTTATCAAGTAACATTTGATTATATTCTTGTCTATAAATATCTAAACCATCTTGTTTAAATGGTAATAATATTTCTTTTTCAAAATCTTTTTTATTTATTCTTCTTAATGCTACTGTTATTTTAGTAGTTGCTCCACTATCAAAAGAATTTAATAATTCTGAATAATCTAAAAACATTGCCTCTTTATCTTCTTTTGAAGCTACTGCATAATTAATATCACTAAACTTATAAGTTAATGCATATTTGTTTTTACCTACTAAAAAAATACCATTTGTCCATATTCTTTGAACTGGTATTACTTGTTGAATATTTTTGGGTATAGAAAAATCTTCTTTTTCTTGTTTTTGAATTGTTTGTAATGCTTTTATCATTTCTTCTTTAACTCCTCTCTTTCTTTTTCTTCTAAATACGATTTTATTGATTCATAATAAATATTTTCTGATTCAAACTTTAACTCTTTTGGGGTTAATATTTCTGATACTACAAAGGCTATGACAAATTCTTCAAGTGGCATACCATTGTATTTAAAGAATCCTAATCCTGCAAATGGCAAAGCACCTAAAATACATAACCAAGACACAATTTCTTTATGAAAATATGGAGTAGCTAAAAAATAAACACCTACTGCTACTCCACAAGCACAAAGTGAAAAAAAGAACTGTCGTAGTGACAGTCCAAAAAATACACTTTCTGTATAATTCCTTATTTCTCTATTTATTTTTACTTCCATTATCTATCATCCCTCTCGTGTTTTTTATTTTCAATAGATTTGGTTCTTTCTTCTTTAATCATTTCTTGAATTACTATATATTTCTGATAAGCTGTTTTCCATTCTTTTTCGTATCCCTTTTTTGGCTCTGACATTAAATAATTTTTTGAATATGACAACAAGTCATGACTTATTTGGTCCTGCATTTCAATCAGTAAACCTATTTTTGAAACAGGCTTAACAACATAATTATCTTCCATATATTCTCTTATATTATCTTTTATATCTTTATTTAATAATGATATTTGTTCTATATATTCATTATCATCAAATGCTTTCTGTGAATCATAAATATAAACTATTGATTCATTAGGATTATCTTGATTAAAATCATCTACTTCACAAATGTAATTATCAAATCTAAATATTGTTCCCATTTCAATATCTGGATTATCTTTTACATAATTATAATCAATATTATCTTTCATAATCTTTTTCCTTATTTATTTTTCTATCATCATTTAAACACATTTCCAAATCGCCATAACCTAATATTTTATACTCGTCCTCATCAAAAGTAATATATTTATCTAGTTTATATTTTTTTACTTCTTGTTTTAATCTTTCTATATCTTTTTCAGTGTAGCGATCTGCATATAATTCTTTCCAGTCCTCATCAGTTATATAACACATTGAATTATCCGATTCACAAACTGTATCATATATTTCTTGTAACAAACTAGAACATTTAGATGCTTTTGGTAATTTCAAGAATCTTTCATAACCACCATATACCAACTTCTTAAATTTTGGTAAATTGTTTAGTTCATCTTTCCATGCAGGATAATAACAATCTCCAATTATATTGGCTACTGGCTTATTATTACGATATAAAATAGCATTATATCTAATATCATCATAATCACTTACCCAAGCACTTAATATCTCTGCACTTAATTTTTTATAATCCTCATAATACCATTTTTCATATTTTTCCCATTCTTCATATTTATTAAGAACATCACTTAATAAAATTACTCCATGTTTTTTCTTCAATTCTTCTAACTTATCTATATAATGTTGTCCTTTTAATTCCTTATATTTATCTAATTCTTTCATATAATCATCATATCTTTGTGGTGGACTAACTTTATCTAAATATTTACTGATTGCATCATACATATCTTTTCCTAATATTGCTCTTGTTTCTTCATATTCTTGTAATATGCTCATATTATCACTTACCTTTCCATATTTTTATTCATTTTATCTGCTAAACTGTTGTATCTTGATGTTATATTAACAAAACTACCATATTGAAAATCGCCTTTCATTTTTTTAGAAATATAACTAATTATTTCTTTGACTTGCTTTGCTTTTAATGGTGTTTCATATACTTTTTTTAATTCTTGTTGTTGTTTTTCTGTTCCTAGCGATAAGTTTAATGGAGAATCACTTACATAATTCAAATCCATTAAAGCTCTTGCTAATGCCTCTCTATACTCTGTATCTAAAGAGTATAGACTTTCTTCAATATCATTAATTGTAATTTTTATCTTTGACATATTTTCCTCCTATAATCCCATCATTTCTCGTACTACACGATCAGACATTTTAATTGTTCCTACTAGAACTAACATATTAAATACTAGTTCTCCAATGTATTTCCAAACTTGTGTTACTGCTGCAGCATTTGTATCTACAACTGGTGGACTTGATGCAAATAAAGAAAAAATTATACATGACAATACTATAATTGCACCCTCTAAACAAACTGCAGTAAATGATTTTAAAAAGCTCTTACCTACTTGTTGTGTTGGCTCTCCTGCAAAAGTAGATAATGGTATTGGAGCAATTGCAGTATATAAATATAACTTAAAGAATCTACCATATACAGTTAATATCATAATAAAAGATAAAACAGTTATGAATAATCCACCTATTAAAGTAACTGCCCAAAGTGGTATAGATTCAAAAAATCCACAACTTTCTACTGCAGTAACAATCGTACTTGGTAATACTGTTTTAGTAGCTGTTCCAAACCCAGCAGTCGTCATTATTGTTGACATCAAACCTTGCACTATTTTAAATATTGCTAACATTAATTCTAATCCATAAGTTACTACTCCCTTTGCTATTGCAAATCTTACAAATAACTTTAATGCGTGTTCTGGTTTCTTAACCTCTGTTAATGAGCCACAAGTCTTTATAACTCCTACAACAAAAAATAAAACAAGTAAGGCAAGTCCTATTGCTTGTACTGCTCCATTTATTTTTAATATTACTTCCCATATAGTTCCACCTTTGAAAGTTTCTGGTGATTGTGTTATTAAAGACCAAATTTCTCCTAACTTATCATTCCAGGTTTGAAGTGCATTTTCTAGATTTTGTACTACCCAATGTTTACTTCCAGACATTTTTCCACCTCCTTATAATAAAGTTTTAGGGTAGAAAATAATTTCTACCCTAGTCTGTAATTAACTTGAAATCATATTTAAAATAGTTTTTGCACACATAATAATTACACCACCTGCAAAAAATAAAAAGCCATTAGCTCTTTGTGAAGCATCATGACTTGTAAATGATAAACCAATTTGAACTATTGCATAACCTACAATAATTCCTCCAATTATTTTAGTTAATTGAAATATAAAGTCTGATAGATTATTTACTACAGTAATTGGATCATCTCCTGCAGCAAATACAGTAGGAGTTAAGAGTGATAAAACTCCAATTCCTACTAATGCTAAAGAATATATTTTAAATCCTTTTTTTAAACCTTTTTCAATTTTTGTTTTATTAATTTCTTTTTTCATTTTTATCTTTCCTTTCTTCTAAATATTTATCCATATCTTCACTAGATATAATTTCATAATTATCAGCTAATTCTTTAATAGAACTAAAACTATAATTACTAATGTTATAATCAATAACAATACTTCCTACTGCATTATCAATTCCACCATGCATATAAGGTTTAGCTTTTCCATCTGTTGTTAATGATACATTTGGATGTTTCAAAATATCATACTTAAAATCTTTAATAGGTCTCTCTCCTCTTACAAATAAAATTGCATATTTATTATCAAGCATTCTTACTTCATCTGGAGTTAATAAATCTCTACCAGTTTGTTGATAATTTGTTGAATAACTACCATTTCTACCATGACTTTTACCATAGGTATTCAAATCCAAATTTTCTTTTCCCATTAATTCACTTACATACTTATGGGTTGATTGTTCATTACCACCCAAATATAAAAAAGAATCGCAGTTTCCTACTATCGATTCCCATTGTTTTTCAAATAATGCTTTTAATTGTGCTAGATTTTGTAAAATAATTGATACCGATACTTCTCTTGACCTCATAACTGATAAAATCTTATCAAAGTCATCTGGTAAACTAACATTTGCGAACTCGTCCATAATAAAATGAACATGAACTGGTAATCTTCCACCATATTTATGGTCTGCAGTGTAGAATAACTGTTGAAATAATTGTGTATATAAAATACTTACAATAAAATTAAATGAGGTATCATTGTCTGGGATAAGAGCAAATAATGCAGTTTTCTTTTCTCCTAATGATTCTAAATCCAATTCATCAGTCATAGTTAATTTAGATAAACTTTCTAAATTAAACTTTTCTAATCTTGATGCTAGTGTTATTTGAATTGATTTTAATGTTTTAGCACTCCCACTATGATAATCACGATAATATTTTAATGCTATATGTTCAGAATTTTTCATTTCTAGTCTTTCAAATAAAACATCAAGAGGACTTAAATACATATCATCATCTTCTTTTACTTCTCCTGCTCGTAGCATTTCCATTACCATAGTAAAGTTTTGTTCTTCTTCTGGTGCTTCATACCATAAATAAAATACAAGTGACAATAACAACATACTAGCTGCAGTATCCCAAAATGGATCATTACTTTGACTACCTTTTGGAGTTGTAGATTTAAAAAGATTAGTAACTAATTTTTGAACATCATTGTCATTTTTTAGATATACAAATGGATTATAACAATGTGACTTATTCATATTTATTAAGTCTAATACTTTAACAACATAACCTTTTTTCTCTAATAATCCGCCAACATCTCTTACTATTTCTCCTTTTGGATCAAGTATTACCATAGAACAATTACATTGCATAGCATTAGGTTTAGCAAAAAATCTTGTTTTACCTGCTCCACTACCACCACATATTAAAATATTAAGATTTCTTCTATGTTTTCTACCATCTAATCCTATACTAAAGTTTTGAGTTAATATTTTATTATTCATAGGTTTTTCAGTATCTTTATACTTTTTACTAATTATTTTGGAGTTACCCCATTTAGCACTACCATATTCTTCATTTCTACGATAATTTTTTCTAGTAGAAAAATATACACCAATAGCAATGCCATAAAATAACAATAAAAAAAGAACAGCCTTTAAACTATTCTCACATATCGTAATATTAAATGGATTATCTAATGCTTTGATAATATTCTTTATTATTTCAGCTATTCCACCATCAATATATGGTGCAACTAATAAAGCAAACCATGTAACAGGAATTATACCAAGTACACTTAATATAATTTTTTGCTTTTTAGTATCTTCTACCATTACCTCTCGTTTTCCTTAAAATGAGTTTTTTTTTATCAGTTTCATCAATCATTTTTAACAAAATATCATTTACTTCTGTTCTAGGTTGATTTTCATTTTTCAATTTATATCTCATTGTATTTAAAGCATTTATTACAATACCTGCATCAAAAGTATCTAATTCAACTTTTCTTTTATCACTTATTTTTAAAATAATTTCATCAACAGAATCTGTGGATCTGTCTTGTGCAGTAAGATAATTTCTAAACATAGTAAGAGCTTTTGCAATCAAAGATTTTTCTGATTCAGTTAATTCTAATTTCATTTTATCTTTCATAACTATCGTTCTTGCTCCTTACTTCTATTTTCTTTTCTTTTATCATCTAAATACTGTCCCATTCCAGAATTAATATCTAGTGTTACTTCTTTCATTGTAGTTAAATCATTAATAATAGCTTTTAAATCCATATTTGAATATTTACTTAAAATATTATCAGTATTAACATTAGGTACTTCAATACCATATTTTTTACAAATCATATATGCAACACATTCTGCTTTATCATTATCTATTTCATTTGTATTTTCATATAGATTTATATTAGCAATTTCTTTTGCTACTGCATGAATAACTACATCATAATTATCTGTTCTTTTAATATAAATAGCACCATCTTCTTTATTCCATTCACACATTTTATCGTTCTCTAAACTATCAACTGCCTTAATAGGAATATTACTGCTTTTACTCTCATGTAATAATGCTTGTAAAACCATTTTCTTATCATACGATTTAATACTAGGTTTAGTTGCAGTTTCTGATATATCTATAACTTCTTTAGCATTATATGGTGTAACTGTTTTACCATCTTTATTAACATAAGAATCTCTTGGTTCTATGATAATCACTTTTTTAGGGTATTTATCTTTAAATGATACTTTTGCCTCTTGCCAGTCTTTTCTTTCTTTTAACTGCATAGCATTTGGTAATTGTTTTGCAAGTAATAAAGCATTTCTAGGAGTGTACATATCAAATCTACTTTGAACATTTAGATATTCATTAAAAAATTGAGGATTAGTCTTTAATTCCTCAACACATTCTTCAACAGTCTTATATGCCCATTCTAATTGTTCTTTTTTCTTTTTAATATAAGCATCTTTATCATAACCATCTTGAGAAGTTGCTTTACTTATTACATCATCTATCATATTATTTCTCCTTTCCTTTCTTCCATTTTTCTGTATTTTTTACAATACCATTATCAGTATTGATATAATTAGTTGTCTTTTTTTTATCAGTATCAATAATAGTAATATCTTTACTATCTTTTAATTGTTCTTTTTGTTCTTTCGTTAAATCTCTTGTTTTAATTTCTTCTTTAATTCTTTTTAGAGTTTCACGAACAGAAGGCTTTTTTGGATTAATAGCCACCCCTGAGTTGCTTTTGTTCTCTAATGAAGGCTCGGACAGAAGGCTTTTTTCTGTCTTTGCCACATTGGGGTTTGACATTTCGTTCTCCTCTTTTTGAATGGGTTTAGACATAATATCATCTGCTAGTCTTTCTTCATCAGATATAACCTCTACACCTCTTTCATTTGCATCTTTAATCATTTCTTCCATCTTATCTTTTTCAATTTCAGTTTTAATTGATGCAGTATCGTAAGCAGATAACTTAAATCTATCAACAATGCGATTTATCTTTGGAGCATCTTCTGCTCTTACCATAATATCAACAAGTCCATCTTCATCTGGATGTTTCTTATCAATTAAAGCAGTATATAATACTCCATATTTCTTTGATACTTCATGAAATTTTTTTAATTGATTTGTGTTTAGCGAAAATATTTGTAATTGACTACCAGACTTTAACATTTTATTAAGAGTAGTTTTACCTTTTGTCATCTTTTGGTCTTTTGCCATTGTATAAAGTGCAACAGCTATTTTTTCTGCGCCTTTTCCTGTTATTCGTGCTGCAACCTCAAATCCCTCTAACGATAGTTTTACAATACTTTCAGCAGCTTCACTAGAATGCATCTTTTAATCTCTCCTTTCCTTTTTCTTCTTCAAATTCTTTTACATTTTTTTCTACTACTTCTAACCTTTTTTCAATATTATCACATAGTACCACCTCCTCTCGTTTAGGAGTTAGTTGCTTTGTGATTTTATCTATTTCACACCTAATAGATATTCTTTCTTCATCACTTTTACATCTTTTAAACTTTTTCCACAAATATTCTCTTTTGCTAGATAACTCTTTAATATCTGTTATTAAGTTTTCCTTATATAATAAAAGTTGCTCATGATTTTGTATTTTATTACTCACAAGCAACCTAGTTTGTTTTGATATTTCATTCATCTTTTCTACTTCAACTCGTAGTCCTGGACTCAATACTTTCTTGGGATAGTGTCTAGGATAAACTTTTAAAATATAACAATAATATTTGTATAATCCATATAGACCATGTGCTTTTTCGTTCTTTGCTTTCTTATAAGCTCTAATTCTATTATTAGGATTATATGCCTCAATAAATGGTACTCTTGGTGCATTTTCAGTTTCTATTCTTTTTTCTATTGAACCTATTGAATAATTACTACCAAATGACCTTTCTATGCGAATATTTTTCTTAAATGGATCTCGCCTTATACTTAACTTTCCATAACGATTATTTATTTCATATCCCATTTTAATCATTATATTTTCAAAATCTTTATAAGAATATGCCATTGCGATAGCTCTATCAACATCTTTTTGTGCCATAGTATGATAATTATTCTTTTTAACAAAACCTTTATAATAGTTATCATAATTAACCTTTTCTTTTTTCTTCTTTTCTTTATCAACAACACTTAATCCATATTCTTGACATATTGAATCAGATGTATGCCTTAATAAAGCATAAGTTTCATTACAGTCATGATATTTTTTTCCATCTTTAAATGATACAGAGTTAATAACAAAATGATTATGAATATGATTAGTATTAATATGTGTACTAACTAATACCTCAAACTTATCTCCCCATAATTCTTCTGCTAGTTTTAAACCAATTAAATGTGCTTGGTCAGCACTAACTTCTCCCTCTTTAAACGATTGAAAAGCATGATAACCTAGTATTCCATCTTTCTTTTTCCAATATTCTTTTGTTTTCATCATTTCTCTATATGCAGTATCAGGTAAACAATTTATTCCAGAAACATAACATTCTTCTTCACTATTATAATTAAGACTTTCATATTCAGTAATTTTATGAAGTTCTTGATATGTTTCTTCTTTTGTTGTCTTTTCTGGATTTACCACATAATCGATAACATGATCTAATCTTTTCTCGACTTTCCATATTCCTGTTGTAGCCATAACATTTCTCTCTTTTCTTCTTCTCTAGAACATTCACTAGATACTTTTAATATTGGATAAAAAAATAAGAATAGCAAAACTATTCCTAATATCACACAAAATATTACCATTAATTTTCTCCTTTCACATCTGTTAAATATTTATCTTTTATTTCTTCTATAAAATCAATTACTTTATCAGCATTTCTTTTATATGCAATTTCATCTACAAAACCTAGACTATGTGCTTTTTTTGCTAACTGGTTCATATTATTTGCAATTGAACGAATAACTTTTATATGTTCATAAAATCTATCGTCTGGTTTTTCTTTTAATTTATATCCTAATAATAATTCTCTAATATATTCACTTTCTGTTAGCCCTGTTTTCTGTGAATTATTAGCAAGAATCTTACATTCTTCTTCACTGAACCAAAACTGTTTTTTCTTATTTCTATATCTCATATCTACCTACCTTTCTATTTTTGAGCATAAAAAAGCCGAGTATAATTTATACTCGGATTATTAAAATAAATCTACAGACTACATCTCAACTTTGTATTCATCTACATAGAAAGTTCCATCATTTTTGTTTTTCAATTCTGTACGTACTACTTGATAAACTTTGTTGTTATCATCATCAAAATATGTATAACTATCTTGAGTAACAACTTCAAAATTATCATAATCAATATTATTATTTGCTAATTTAACAATACTTTCTGAACTTTGAATACTAACCTTATTATTTAATATGGCATTAACTTGTGTTTTTACTTCAACATCATCATTATTATTCATATTATCAAAAATATTTGTAATTTTATTATCACTAACAAAAATTGTATATCCTAGTTTTGTTTTTATATTATCATTTATTACTAATTTCAAATCATATATAATTCTACTTTCTTGAATAGTCTTTTCTACTTCATAACTATTTATATCAAAATTTTCATCAATGTTTTCTTTTATCCATGTTTCGATAGATTTAATTATTCTAGTTTCATTATAATTTGTAACATCAATTTCTACAGAATTGTTTCGATTGTCAATTACTATATTAGACATTGTTTCATAATTTAGAGAAGTTGTTCTTAATGGTTGATTCCAGTTTCCATATTGATTATGACTCTTTACACGTGAATCATTATAAGTAAAACTATCAGCATAAGTAACTGCTGCACTTAAATAAAATTCTGTTCCTGCTTTTGACCAAAAGTTTTTCAACCATGCTGTATGAGAAGGAGCTTCAATCGATGGAATCCATCCAATACTTTTTGCAGCACCTTTAGTTTGAGCAGTTTTTGTTATATTTGATGTTCCAGAAGCAGTTTGACAACCTGCAAAAACTGCTAATTTAACATTTCCCATATTATAACTACTTAGCCCCACATTTGTTGACGAATTTGAACCTGTTGTAATATAAAAATCATATCCAGATGTATGATTAGCATCATAAAAATGCATCAAACTACTATTCCCATGTCCACTAAAAAATAATATATCACTTTCCATTCTTTTGGTACTACCATTAGTTCCCTTCATCCAAGATATAGTTGGATTCGTATTTGCTTGATAAGTAAATGCTAATGGACCTAATCCACTTTGAGCATTAGTTACATCAATCGATGTGTCAATACCACCATAGTCCCTACCTACTAATAAAGCTTGATTACCTGCAGCCAAAACTCCAACAGGTGATAGCATAAATACTGTTAATAATAATATAGTTGTTAAAATTTTTTTCTTTAATTTCATATGTCCTCCTTATTTTATATTTAAAATAATATAAGATTTTTAACTTTTAAACGAAAAAATCACCTCACATTTCTATACTTAACTGTACTTTTATAGAACAATATGAGATGATTATATGACGCAAAAGTACAACATAAGTTAAATTAAATTGTAATACTTCTAACATCTTGTTAACATTTTGTTAACTATATTATAATATATGCTCTGCTAATTATCAAGACTATCTAAATAATTTTTATAATTAATTGTTTCGTGAATTAAATATATATTGTAATTGTTGATTGCAAGATTAAAACTATCATAGAAATATACATTATATAATCCATACTTTTCTTTATTTTTAGAATTATTAATCAAGTCATCCAAAGATGTCTCATCAGATAAAATTGATTCTTTCAAATCCCTAACTAATTTCGTATCTTTAAAATCCAATTCAATATAATCAACACATACTTTATAATAAGTATAATTGTCATCTTTAAAATATAATTCATTGAATGGTGTACATTCACTTTTAGAATACGCATAATATGAATTTGGTATCAATTCAATGTTATTGTCTGTTTTTAATTCGTTTTTATCACTATTGCACCCAG
The DNA here is from genome assembly GCA_017625395.1 of Bacilli bacterium. Lineage (GTDB taxonomy): Bacteria > Bacillota_I > Bacilli_A > RF39 > UBA660 > RUG13868. The sequence continues at coordinate 61,911 of JAGALD010000065.1, forward strand.
TTAATAATAGAACTCCTACAAATATTATACAAAAATTTTTTATAAAACTTTTTTTCATTAACGGTTCCTCCAATCAACAATATTTTTTTCACTTAAATATTACCATAAAAATCAACTATTGACAATATCTATAACTTAGTTGAATGAGCTTTGTCCAAGACTTCTAGTCCATGCTTCACTATAGCCATTAGTACAATCCACTGATACCCAGTAAAGATAAGGATAATTGTAATTTTTATAGTTAGTATTAGCAGCAATATAATTCTTTTGAACTTCCGCTTGAGCTCTAGTTAAATTATAATCAGTTACTACCATATAATTACCTGGATAACTACTAGACTCAATAATTGAACCTGTCCATCCTGCAGATTGAAAAACCTTTAATAAAGCAGTTGCATTTCCATATTGTCCATGCCCTGTCATAAGTCTGCAATACGATTCAGTTATATTTGCATAAAGATTAACATCATAATTAGGCATATTACTTACCCAGCCATTCCAACCATGAAAAGTATGATAAATATCTAGTGAGCTTTGAGCATTTAAGTTTTCTAACGCATCATTATATCCAACTGATCGTTGAGCCCATAAACTATTATTAACATAATAGTTCACAGTGTAATAATTCTTACTCCAATTTGCAGTATAACTTCTATTGCCTACACTATTACTTATAGTAACATTTTTAGTTACTGCACTTAATCCAGTACCAGACCAACCTGTAAAAGTGTAACCAGTTTTAGTTGGTGTTGGTAGTGTAATTGTACTTTCAACAGTATAACTATTCACTGTACTTGCACTACCACCATCAAGATTATAACTTATTGAATAAGTTGTTGCATTCCATTTTGCAGATAAACTTTTATTATTAATATTATCTACATTACTTATACTTGTTGTATAGTTAGTATTATTAGAATCAACATATCCTAAAAACTCATAACCTAATCTTTGAGGAGTTGGCAATGTTACACTATTATTTTTTACAGTAATTGTGTTATTACCAAAAGTTCCACCATTACCATTTATCTTTAAATTATATTTTTTAGTAACAAAACTATTAGTTAATGTACTATTTGTATTATAGTAAGCTAATGTTTTATTTAAGGTACAAAATAAAATCGCAATTAATAAAAGAACTATACTAAACTTTTTCATATTTAATACCAACTTTCTTTTTATGATTAACATAATAGTCATAACATAAATCTACTAATAAAATCGCTATTGATATAAACAATAAATATTTATGAGTATAAATAAAATCTGCATATAGTCCTAAATATGGTATGCACCAGTTTGTACCTTTTCCTAACACTCTTGAATTATCAATTATATCAGAGTCATAACTTTTATTAGCATCCCCTTTTGTTATGAATCCATCATCTAATTTTTCTACTACTCTGTGTGAAATAATATGATTTCTAAATTTATAAACTAAAATATCATCTTTTTTGAAGTTATCAAGATTTTCCTCGTGATAATATAAAAGTCCTCCCACCTGTAAAGTAGGTTCCATGCTACCAGATATTACTACTAGTGGTTTATGTCCCCAAAATGATGGTATAAAAATCAGTAAATAAATGATAACTAGTACATACAAAATACTAAACATAAAATTTTTTATTTTTATTAACATAAATTCTCCTTTCATAAAGAATAAGAACTAGAGATATTTCCCTAGTTCTTTTATCTTATATTTTTTTACCATACATTTAATGCTTGGTCATATTGTATTGTATCGATTCTTACTGTAAGAGTATATTTAGCATTATCATAACCATTACCAGTAGAACTATAAGTTATAGTTTTTCCATCATCTGATTTTGTCATTGATAAAGTTGCCATAATATTTTTATTAAATGTAACTCCACTTATAAATGATGTAGATGTTGCATTAGGTTTTAAATTAGTTAGATTTTCTTTTGAACCATAATAATAGTAGCCATCAGAATTTTTTGTCCAACCAGAATTAAAATTAATAATTGCAGCCACTTGATTACTTGAATCATTTAATGGTAGTTCATTGCCATTTGCATCTACCCATTTTTCAGTATAACTTGCACGAACTGCCATGTCTATTGTCCCTTTATTAGTAACTGTAATTTCCTTTTTAGTTGTTGTACCAGGAGTCCAATTATCTGGACTTACAAAATCTTCTATGATCTGTGTTTCATATTTAGCAGTATTAAATATATTTTTAAATGTTGTACTTGTAGTGAAGTATGCTAAAGTTCCTCCTATAACAGTAAATACACTAATCCCTAAAAATACTAATAATTTTTTCTTATTCTTTTTTTTTATTTCATTTTCATCTCCTTTTAAATCTTTTTCAATATTATTTTCTTTATTTTTTTTCATAATTTTTTTCCTCCTATATAATTTGATTTTTTAACAACAAAAAAAGATTAGTACATTTCTATACCAATCTTTAATCGAAACATTAATTTTTAATTAATTTAATTTGTCTTTAAGTTCTTTTCCAACTTTGAAAGCAACAGACTTACTTGCTTTAATTTCCATAGTTTCTCCAGTAGCTGGATTTCTTCCAGTTCTAGCAGCTCTTTCAGAAATTTTGAATTTTCCAAATCCAGATACAGAAACTTCATTATCTTTTTCTAATTCACTTTTAAATAAATCGAATGTAGCATTGAATACTTTTTCAGTATCTGCTTTAGTTAATCCAGTAGCAGTTGCAAGCGCTTCAATCATTTCAGCTTTTTTCATTAATATTCACCTCCAATATGATTGTTCTTTTTTATTATAACATAATTGTTCCATTTTCCAAAAAAAATTGTAGGGTTTGGGAGTTTCCCAATGTTTTAGCAAGTGGCGGGAGTAAACTTGCAGTGCTGGCTAAGACAATGTTTTCTTTTTCAAGAAAACTTCATTCTCAAAACTTGAAAATTATTTACAATTTTCATAACTATTTTTTTCTTTTATTCCTAAAATATTGCATAAATATTTGTTAAAATCTTTCCCACTTTTAGGTGGATCATCTATGATTTTATAACTGTCTGATAAAGAATGTTGTATTGCTTTTGTTGCAATTCTACCTGCTTCATCATTATCAAAATGCAAAATAATTGTATCAACATTAGGATTATTTTTCAAAAAATTAGTAACTGTTTTTGGTATTTTACTATTAAAAATATCTTTTCCTGGACTATAAACTCCTGCTAAAGATAACAGATGTTCTTCATCCCATTGTTCATTATTCATCTCTTTTAGAGTTGCATAAGATAGTAAGTCTATTGCACCTTCAAATAAATGAACTATATTTGTATCTTTAATAGCTTTCAATTTAAAAGAATATGCCTTATCACTTCCATAAGCATCATGCATATATCTACTCGAATTAGTACCTCTAACTCCTGCATATCGTGGTATATTATTATCATCTAATCCTAAAAAAACAACATTGTTTCTAGGGTATTCTTGATAAATTAAACCCTTATTTATACATTCATCAATAATATTTTTACTTATTCCTCTACCATGTAAGTAAGCAATAACTTTATAGTTATCATTAGATTTTACTGGTAAAACAAATCTATCTATTTTTTCTTTTTCAGTTAGTTCTTGTTTAGGAATATATTTTTTTTCTAATCCTTTTTGATTTATTAGATGACTTACTGCCTCTGTAAAAGTAAATTGTTCTACTTGAATTAAATACTCCAATGCAGTTTTACCACCTATGCCACGACTAAACCAATACCACATCCCATTAGATATTTTCAAACTATCATGACTTCTAGTCTTGTATGAATTTCTTGAATCGTACAATAATTCTTCTGGATTATAATGTTGCAAATATGATAATAAATCAATTTCTTTAGCTTTTGCTATTTGGTCTTGTGTAAAATATGCCATTATCTTTCCACATTTTTTAATTTTTTAGTATCTTTTTTTGATACATTATTAAACCTTTTCTCATGATATTTCTTTAATTCTTGTGCTGTTTTAACAATACTTTCTATTATTCTATCTGTACTAGCACACTCATTAAAAAATTTAACATCTTCTAAATAGCATTCACTTTCAAAATTAATTTTTCTAATAAGTGTTTTTATTTTAGTATCATATTTCATCGCTCATCCCTCTCTTTATCTTTATTGATATCACTTTTATTCTTTTCATTGTTCATAATTTCTTTTAATTTTGGTAATATTTTTTCTTCTATATTTTTATAATTTTCTGAATTGATAACTGATATTTCATTTAGATATTGTAAATGGTTATCATCTACTAATTGAGCAAAATAATGATATAAGTATTCTGCTCCACCTACTTTATTCATAATTTCATGAACATCAATTACTTCAAAATTATCAAGATTATATTTTTTCTTTATATAATCGCAAAAATTATAATTATTAAAATCTTTTAGAGCATCACTCATATCTTTTAATAATTCATAATTTGGATCACTTTTAGCTTGTTCATTTAACTTTGAAACATATTTGTCTGCTAACTCTAGTAAACATTCATTCATATTATCTTCTATAACATTATGAATACCATTATCTGCATTTATCCAGTCATCATATAAAAACTCTAATGAATTTTCCTTTTCTAATAAAGCAGTAAGTTCATATTTACTATAGTTTTCTGTTCCATAAAACATATCAACAAACTCTTGCATTATTGCTATTTTATAGGCATTATCAACTATATTCTTTGGTTCAGTTTTTAAAATATTATCTATAAAGTCACCATATTCTTTGTCTAGTTTTTTATAAACTTGTGTTGTTAAATCTTGTATCATCACATTCTCCTTTCAATATTAAAAGACAATACTTTTACTAGCATTGCCTTTTTTCATTTCTTTCTGTATTTAATAGTCCAATTCTATTAAAAAAATAATATGCTTCTTTATATCCTTTGAAAAACATTAATCTTTTTAACATACCATCTTGTTCAGTTCTATTATCTAATATTTCTATTAATGCTTTTATTTCTTCCATAGACAACATACTTTCTTCACGATCATCTACAACTTTTCTTAAATTTGGATACTTATCTAATATTCGTTCTTCTTTATCACTTAATTCTCCATACTCTGGTATTTTTTGGTCAAATTCAAAATCAACATGAGCTAAATATTCATAAAAGTGTCCATCATATTTATCATAAAAGCAAGTATTGAGATAATTCATTTCCTATTCCCTCCTTTACGACAAACATTTTAAACTTTTTATAAATATAAAACAAATGTGCAAATATAATTATTTCTAACTATTTGCACACTTGTATCTGTGAATTAATATTGTAAGATGTCATCAAGACTAATATCTTCTCTTAATAATTCTGCATTTTTAAACACCACATAAGCACATCTAAACCCTGCATATATTAATTTTTTATCTTGCATTGTTTCTCTGTTTTCATAACATTGATGGTAATCTATTAATGCTTTTACTTCTTCAACATTTAATGCAACAGGCTTATTATCTTCACACACTAACCTTACATTCGGATACTTATCTACGATTTTTACACACTCATCTAAATTTCTCATATACTTACGATTATTTTTTTGTAAATCATAAGTAATATTGTTTAGTATTGCACTAAATATTTCCCCATACTTTTCTTCTAATTCATCCATACTTTTAACTCCTTTCAGAGTTAAGTATAAGAAATATTTTTATTATTTACCAATGTGTAAATTATCTCTCGTAATCATTTTTACAAACTTGACGATCATTCTCTAATTCTTCATCTTCGTCCATTATCTCATAAGTTTTCTCATCTATTTTTAATAAAGAATTAACTTTATTTAATCTTTTTGTTTTTTCATTTAATTCTTCTTCATGAATAAATGGCTTACCAAACTCACTTTTAGCTTTCTCCAATTGTGTTTTATGACTTTCTAAAGTATATTCAGCAGAATCTAAATTTTCTTTTAATTCATTCATTGTATTTTCAATTCTAGTAATATTTCCTATATCACTTTCTCCAAGACTAGTATAATAAGTTCCATTATTTTTTAAATAAAGCATATATGATTTTGAAAGTGGTCTAAATTCAAGTTCCATTTTAAAACCTTTATATTCTCCAATTTCTACTATATTTTCATCAGTAACTTTTTTACATTCTTCTAATATTTTTTCTCCTGCTTGTTGTTTATCAAAATACTCAATACCATTAATAGTCATTGAAGTAAACTTATCTTGACCTGAATCATTTTTTTCCATTAAAACTGCAATATCTTTCTTATAATTTTCTATATTTCTTTCACAATTTCTTATTTCATTTGGATAATAATTTTTAATCTTATCTTCCAAATTATATTGTTCACTTAAATAGTTTTGTTTTAATAGTTTTAATTTTGATACATCTGTATCTAATTCAGTCTTTTCTATTATTAGTGGATTACCTGCAGCCAATGCTTTTATTTCTGCATAAGATAATGCCACTTCATCAATATCTTCCATTACTCTTACAGGAGTTTTAGATGTCATAACTTGAGAAATAAATCTTTGTTTTTGCTCCACTGTTTGATACAAATATGCATCAAAAGTCTTTTCAGTAACATATCTATAAATATAAACATCACTATTTTGATTTCCTTGTCTTACAATTCTTCCACTTCTTTGTGTTAAGTCGCTTGGTCGCCAAGGACAGTCCAAGTCATGTAATGCAATTAATTTATCTTGACAATTAGTTCCTGCACCCATTTTAGAAGTTGAACCCATTAATGTTCTTACTTGTCCTTTTCTGACTTTTGAAAATAATTCTTTTTTTCTTATTTCGGTATTGGCATTATGAATAAACTCTATATCTTCTTCTGGTATTCCTCTTTCAATTAATTTTTTTCTCATATCATCATAGACATTAAACTTTCCATCGTTCTTTGGAGTAGATAAATCACAAAAGATTAATTGAGTTAATTTCTTATCTTTATTTTCTTCCCAAATTCTATAAATATTATCAGCACATATCTTAACTTTACTATTTTCATTATCTGGTAATAATTCATTAATTAATCTTTGGTCTAGCGATAACTTTCTTCCATCATTGGTAATTTTAAGCATATTATCTTGGTCTGGTTTAACTTCTCTTTTCCTAATTTTTTCAGCTCGTTCTGCAAAAGACTTAACTAAATCTAATTGTATTTGACTTGGTTGAACTACTATATTTTCATAATGAGCATTAGGTACTGGTAACTTTAGTGTTTCAGATGTTTGAATATCTGCAACTTCTTTGAACATTGTCATCAGTTCTGGTAAATTATAGAATCGTGCAAATCTAGTTTTAGAACGATAACCAGTTCCTTCTGGTGCTAGTTCCATTGCAGTAACTGTTTCCCCAAAAGTTGAAGCCCAAGCATCAAAATGTTGTAATTTTTGTTTTATTAACTCATCATATTGTAAATATCTTTGCATTGTATATAACTCTGCCATTGTATTACTAACAGGTGTTCCAGTCGCAAATATGACACCCTTATTTCCAGTTAATTCATCTAAATATCTACATTTCATATATAAATCAGAACTTTTTTGTGCCTCAGTTTGAGCAATACCACCTACATTTCGCATTTTGGTGTAAAGATACAAGTTCTTATAATAATGTGCTTCATCAACAAATAATCTATCTACACCTAATTCTTCAAAAGTAACAACATCATCTTTTTTATCTCTGTTATTTAACTTTTCTAATTTCTTTTCAATAGATTTTTGTGATTTTATAAGAGCTTTAATAGAAAATCTTTCGCCATTATGTTTTTTTAAATCTTCTATTCCTCTAGTAATATCATTAAGTTGTTCTTTTAATATCTTTACTTGTCTATCATAAGACATTGGTATTTTTTCAAATTGTGAATGTCCTATAATAATTGCATCATAATCTCCTGTAGCTATTTTAGAACAAAATTTCTTACGATTTGATGATTCAAAATCTTTCTTTGTAGATACAAGTATATTTGCACTAGGATATAATTGTAAGAACTCACTAGCAAATTGTTCTATTATATGGTTAGGTACTACAAATAAACTTTTATTACATAGCCCTAATCTTTTACTTTCCATTGCAGCTGCAACCATTGTAAAAGTTTTACCTGCACCAACTTCATGTGCTAGTAAGGTGTTTCCACCATAAAGAATTCTTGCTACTGCATTTGCTTGATGTTCTCTTAATTTTATTTCTGGATTAATTCCATCAAATGTAATATGTGATCCATCATATTGTCTAGTTCTAATCGCATTAAACTTATCATTATAAATTGTAGTTAAACGACTTCTTCTATCTATATCTTGCCATACCCAATTATTAAATGCATTCTTAATTGTATCTTGTTTAGCTTGAGCAATTGCTGTTTCTTGTCTATTTAATACTGCCTTTTTCTTACCCTCATCATCTATAACATAATCAAATATTTTTGTATCTCGTAAATTAAGTGCATCTTCCAATAAGCGATATGCATTTGCTCTTTTAGTACCATAAGTTGAAGTTACTGCTACTGAATTATAATCATTATACTTACCTTCAATATTCCATTCTCCACTCAAATCAGAGTAATGAATATTCATATCTCGCCTAGCATAAAAAGAAGAATCTAATAACTCAAACATAAATTCTTTAATTATATCTGGTGGTATCCAAGTAGTTCCAAGTCTAACATTTATTTCTGATGCAGTTATTTCTTCTGGTATTACTCTTTTTAAATGTTCAACATTGATACTATATCTATCATCTTCTTTTGCAAATTCTTCTGCTATTTTTAGTTTTTCTCTAACATTACCAGATAAATATTCATCTGCAGTTACCCAGTTATTAGGATTACCATACTCTGGTACTCTAAATATTTCTCCATCAAGTTCTTCCATTATTTTATCCATGTCCATTCTGCATAAACTTTGCATATATGGTAAATCAACTCTTGCTTTATCAGAAATAGAAATTATTAAAGCATCTCTTGCATTTTCTACTGTCCTTTCTTTTATATGAGGTTTGATTGTTCTTTTTGTGAACATATCTGCCTTTTTTGCTAAATTACCATTTTCATCTAAAATTTCTAACGAACATAATAGAAAATAACTGCTATCATTAGAAAAACAACTAGCATTCCCTCTACTATTAATAAGTCCATATTTTTTTATAAACGAATCATATTTATTATTTAAGTTGAGTTGTGCTTGTTGTATTTCTTCATCTGTTGCATCTTCTAATTGTAAATCAATTATTTCTCTTGTTAAATCTCTTAATTCTATAAGTCCTTTAACTCTATTTTCAGCAGTCATAGATAAGTCTTGTGGATACATTCTACTATTTTCACGATAATAGATTTTATCATCAACTAAAGTATAAGAAAAGTTTTTAACATTCATATCTGCCTCAATAGAATTATCTTCTTCTTCAAGTTCTTCCAATTGATAATCTTTTATTTCTGCATGAATATTTGAAATAGCTTCTTCTAGTAAATATTCAAGACCTCTATCTTCGTAAGGTAGACAAGCTGATACATCTACTCCATACTGACTAGATACCATTTCCATTTTTCCTAAAATCATTTCAGGATGATCTACAAAATACTTATTCATTTTGATACCATTAACATCATAATCTAAATTAACCCAGTCTGGTAAAATGTCAGTTATTGAATCTCTTTTTTGTAAGAAAATAATATCAGAAGTAACCTCTGTTCCTGCACTCTTTTTAAAAGTATTATTTGGTAATCTTATTGCTCCAAGTAAATCTGCTCGTTGTGCAATATACTTTCTTACTTCATTACTTTCTTTATCCATTGTTCCTTTACTAGTAACAAAAGCAATAATTCCACCAGGTCTTACCTTATCAATTGTTTTAGCAAAGAAATAATCATGAATTAAAAAATTATACTTATCATATTTTTTATCATATAATCTTTCAGTTCCAAATGGTACATTTCCTATTGCTACATCAAAAAAAGAATTTGAATAATCCATTTTCTCAAATCCTTTAATTGCGATTGAAGATTTTTGATATAGTTGTCTTGCAATTCTTCCACTTATATCATCAATTTCAACACCATATATTTTCAATTTATCGTTATTTGGTAACATTCCTATAAAGTTACCAATACCACATGATGGCTCTAGTATATTTCCTTTTTCTAGTCCCATATTCGATAATGCTTTATACATAGCATTAATTACTATTGGTGGAGTATAAAAAGCAGTAGTAACTGTATCTCTAGCTTGTTTAAATTCATCATCAGTTAATAACTCTTTTAATTCATTATAAGCTGATTCCCATTTATCTTTATCAAATGCTTTAGATAAACCTCCCCAACCAACATATCTTGCAAGTATTTCTTGTTCTTCCATAGTAGCATATCTATCTTCTTGTTCACACTTTTTAAGTGTCTTAATTGCATCTATATTATTTCTAAATCTTTCTGTTTCTGTACCTGCACCAATATCATTATCAGTTATCTTATAATTTAATCTTTCTTCGTATGGTATTTCTGGATGTAATACATAGTTTGATAACTTTTCTTTTGTTTTCTTTTTAACTGGTATATCAACAGGTTTTAAAGTAGGATTGTCTATTATCTCTATATTCTTATTATCATTAATACTTGATAAAACTTCATTTCTTCCTATGCTTAAATCAATTTCTTTATCATCAAAATTATGATAATAAACCATTAACATAGTTGGAGTAATTGTAATAGAAAAATCTTTATCTTTGTTTAAATACTTCAAGAATGAATCTATATCAACACTTTCTCTTAAAAGTATTTCATCTTTCTTATCTGTATTAAATTGAGTAAAACTAGTTTCATTATAACCAGTACACATTGAACTTTTAATAAGAATAGATAAATTTCTTTTTTTAGATTTGATATGATCCCATTTTTCTAACTTAATCTCATCTACATAAAAAGTACCTTTATATTTGGTATCAAATGAGTTAAATATATCAACTATTCTATCAGCAAGTTCTTGCTCTCTTGGAGCAAATAAAGTCAGTTGTGAAACAGAATTATTATTTTGTGATTTTTTTGAATCAAATAGTGATATAACTTTCTTTGCTTGTTCAATATCTTCCTTTTCTTTTTCAGTTAGTTCTATTTCATTATTTTCTACTATTTCGTATTTTTTACGATATTCTTTTAGTTTATCTAAATCTTTATTATCAATTAAATCAACTGTTCCATCCTCATTATAGTTAAATAATTCATCAAATAAAAAAGTATAGAATTCTGAACCTTTCCATACATTTCCCTCATCATCATTAGCAATAATATACCCATCTTCATCAAAGTCCATAATAATATCATCTATCTTATGATTAAATAATATATGGTCTATTAAATCAATTTCATCATTAAACTCCCCATAATAGTTTTCTTCATTAACTTCTTTGATAGCATTTTTTTATTATCAACTTTCAAATGCTCATTATCTGGATTTTCTTTCAATTTTGTTTCAAACTCCACAATATTCATTACTCTACTTAGTATAGGTAAATCAATATCGTGTAATTTTATATCAAAAGTACCTATATCTTCTATTATGAATTTTCTTGAATCTATTGATACTTTATCTCCAATATTATAAAAATATTTTTCTTCTACAGAAAAAGAAATACTTTCATCAGTATTTCCATTAGTATCTAAATATAAATCAGTTCTTTCATCGCTACTTCCTCTGCTTGTTGCTTGATGTTGTTCATCATTCCTACCCATTTCATTTGGTTCTCTTGTTTCATTTGTTCTGTAATATTCAACTCTATTATCATCTTGTTCATAATAGTTTGAATTCTTGTTTGAGATGTCTGTTCTATCTCTTTCAAGTGTTCCACTAGAGTTCCTTTCATCAACATCACTTCGTAAGTTGCTTTCTTGTGTTCTTTCAAGTATTGTAGTCTCATTATTGAATATTTGCCCATCTCGAACTGTTCCTCTGTCTGTGCTACTAGATTCGGTAGAATATAATCGCCTATCTTCTTGTAAGTTAAGTTCATTATTATCTCTCCTTTCAACATGATTTCCTTTTTCATTATTATCATAATTTAATTCTTCTTTTTTATCAAATGTACGAATTTTATCTATTTCAGCAATTCGTATATTTTTTAATGATATATATATTTCTCTAATACCCATTTCAGATATATCACTAACTGCTACACCTAATCTAGCAAGGTTATCTAAATCTTTAAAAATTGGTATATCTATAAAATCAGTATAATCAAAATATGGTTTAGGATTTATACCACTTCTATTAAGCATCATATAAGCGATACTATTTTCTAATAATTTCTTATAATTCTTTTCTATAACTCCATTATCAATACTTTCTAATCTAGTATTATATTTGTGATCTATTAAGTCTGTTAAATAGTCTGCATAATTATCTTCCATCAAGTTAATTGCAACTGATTTAATTGCCTCTACAAAAGTTTCCTTATTATTTAATTCTCCATATTTATTTTCTAATGATTCTATTACTTGTTCTTCATACACTTTAGGTACTTGCCATACCTTTAATTCTTTTCCCTTTCTTCCATAAATACTATGGGTATCATCTACTCCCCATACATATTTAATTCCAGGTCTGCCATTATAAACTGTTAGAAGTCCAATACCAGGACAACCACTATTAATATATCTTTTATAAGTCTTATTCCATGTATCAATATCTGCACATGATACTGCTTGTGGTCTTTGAGCATAAATCAATAATTGTTCACTAAAACTATTAGTGTAATTCATTGATGCAGTTTTTAGAAACGACTGCCAATTTTCTGAATCTTGTGATATTAAATCAATTGTTTCTTCAAATAATTCATTAACCAACTTTACTGTTGTAGCCATATCTCACCTGCCTTTCAATTAATATTAAAATTATTTCTTTTCTCGATTATTTATTAAAATAGAATAATAATCTTCTATATTTTCTTGTTCAATTCGTACTAATAACTGCCATATCATATCACTTGCCTCATTTGGGAAGTATCTAACATCTACAAATTCAGTATCAGAGTCATTAATTCTTGGAACACTATAGGTTAGCATTTTCTTTTTTAACTTTTCAGCTATTGATGATAAGTTTTCATCATTAATATTTGCTTGGCTATTTAATTCTAAAATACTAACTAATTTATTAAATAAACTCTTATCAAGAGTTAATTGTACTGATGGTTTTCTTTTTTCATGTGACATTATCTTTCTACCTCCCTATTTTTATCTAATGAATAAAAACTTTTAGTAATATTTGCATTCTTAACTTCTACTTGTGTACATTCACTTAATAAACTCTTAAACTTCTCATCTGTTATACTTTCAATCGTATCTTTCAAAATCCTATCAGCTTCCTCTTTATTTTCTGCTAATACAGTTAAATCCATTCTGCAATTAAAATTTGCTTTGTAATCATATTCATTATTCATTTATCTTTCCCTCTTTCTTTTCTTCTTTACAACTTAAAAAAGCAATTAGTTTCTTACTCTTAATTGCTCTTTTTAAATCAATAATTATTGATATATCAGTTGATGATATATCTGGTATTTTTTCTAAATCTTCCAATTGTATCGCAAGTATTCCTTTTTCATCTATGAATCCTGCATTAAATATTTTTTCTAATAACTTTGTAATATTAGACAAAGTATATTTTTTACTCATTTTCTATATCCTCCATTAATTCAAATATAAATATTATTTGTTTTTCTGTATTATGCTTACAAGTAACTAGTGTCATAGTTGTTTTATTAGCATTTCTTACAATATTTGCTTTACCTGTTTTATCTATTTCATAAGAATTAACTAACTTATATCCATATCTTCCACCATTATAGTAAACATAAGCAATATCTCCTATTTCTAACTTATTTAGATTCTTAAAATATGCAATTCTTCCATTACCACTATGCCCAGCCAAAATAAAATTACCATTTAATTTATCAGGCATATCTGATTCTTTTAAGATTTGAATATTTTTATCTACATTGTTATTAGATGAACTTTTATCAAATAAGCCCTTTTTCAAGTTAATTTTAGGTATCTCTAAAACTGCAATATAGTTTGGAGTTGATACTTTTTCTTCACTTTTAGGTTCTTCTTTTAGTTCTTCTACGACACTTTCTTCTACATAAGTTTCATTAATAGGTATATTTTTTTGTTCTTCAATAAAACTATCTATCATAACTTGTTCTTCTTGATATATACGATTCAAGTTATAATACTTAAATCCAATAACTGATATTCCTATAATAATTAAAAGAAAAGAGCCAACTATTATAAGATGACTCTTGTTAAATCCTTTCTTTTTATTTTCTTTTTTTCTTTTTACTAACATAAACAATAGCTCCTATCCCTACAATGATTAAACTTGTTCCAACTATTTCAGTTAAATAGTTAGCATTTGTATCAGTATTAGGTACTTCAATAATAACTTTTTCATTTACCATTGTAGCTTTAATTATTTCTCCATCTTCTTTAATTTCAAAAAACATTTTTTCTTCATTTAGAATATAGCCATCAGGAGCTTCTTTTTCTAAAATAAAATATTTATTTTTTCTTAATTCGTTGATAACAATCATTCCATTTTCATCAGTTCTACCAGAAAATACTAATTCATTATCTTCTGTATATATTTCAATTAAAGTATTTGGCAATGGTTCTCCACTTGAATAATCAACTTTTGAAAACTCTAATGTTCCAGTAATTGGTTTATTTTTCATTTCAGCTTTTACAATTTCTCCATTATCTTTAATTTCAAAATAAACTATTTCATCAGTTAAAACATAATTTGAGTTACTTTCTACCTCAATTATGAAATACTTTCCTACTTTTAAATCTTCTATAACAATTTGTCCATTAGAATCAGTCATACCAGAGAATACTAACTCTTTTTCTTCAGTATAAACCTCGATTAAAGTATCTGGTATTGGCTCTCCATTAACAAGATCAGTTTTAGTAAAAACTAAATCTCCTTTTTTTAATTTATTATTTACTTTTAATATTTCTGACACAATTGCAGTTTTGTTATCTATTTCTGTTAGTTCTATTTCATATTCTTTTTCATCTAGTACATATTCATTTAATGTTTTTGATTCTTTTACTAGATATTTTCCAAGATAAAGATTCTCAAAAGCTGCACTTCCATTATCATCAGTAATTACTTTACCTACTAAATCTCCTTTTTTATAATGAGTAATTCCATCTAATGTAGTAATATCTTCATTAGCATAAATTGAAAACTCAATTCCACCTAATTCTGTAGTTTCATAACTAAAATTACCATTGCTTACACTAAATAAATCTCCAGTCTTTTCTATTTTAACTGTTCCCATAATTTTCTTATTAACAAATTCAACAGTAATATAGTTTCCATATTCTTTATCTACTGTGATATTACTATTTTCATCTATTGAAAAAATAATTCCTTCTTCATTTAATAAATATCCTTGAGGAGATGATATTTCTTCTAGTAGATATTTTTTAGGCATCAATGGATATGGAGTAATAAACTCTCCATTATCATCTGTTTTAAATTCACATAATTCTTTTTGGCTAGGATAAGAAATCTTTTGACATACATAACTATCATTAGATAAGTCTTTAATCTTGAATGTTACATTAGCATAATTAATTCTTTGTTTTGAATCAGCATCAATTTTTACTAGTTTTAATTTTGCAGTAATTGGGGCATTAGAAAATGATAAATTAATTACTTCCTCTGAATCTTCATTTACTGTAACAACAAAATCTTCTATTTTTTCATATCCATGAGTTGTAGTCACTTGTTTTCCTGTATATGTTCCATAAGGTAAATTCAAAGTAGCATAACCATTTTCATCAGTAACTACTGTTGCCACAAGTTTATTATCTTTATCATAGAATTCAAACTTAATATCTTTTTCTGGTAAAAGATTTCCAGTTTCTCCATTAGCATAATACTTATGAATTTGAATTTGTCTTTTAATTACTTGTTCATAAACTGTAATAGTTGGATTTAATTCTTCTTCTGTTATCTCAAATGTATACTCTTTTAAATCTAATTCGTATCCTTTAGAACTACTAATCTCTTTTAATTTGAATTGACCTACATAAGGCAAGTAATCACTAGTTACTTTTCCATCTGCACCTGTAACTATTTTGGTAATTAAATTGTCAGACATATCGTATATACCATAGGTAGCATTTTCTAAAACACCCTCTCCTAATCCTACTGGTTCTCCAGTATCACGATCTAGTTTTTGAAGTGTTAATTTTCCTCCAATTATTTTAAAGTTTAATAAAGTTCTACTTGGGTCTAAATTACCAACCCTCATGATGTTTTGAGTACCTGTTGCATAATACAAAACAGGATCTGTGTCATATAAATTATGTGTTTTTGTAAAAGTTACTGCTCCATTACCTAATCCTGTTGGAGTAATTGTTATTTCATTACCATTAGTAGTAACTTTAACATTATCAGAACTATTTACTGTGTAACTACTTAATACACCATTCTCATCAGTAAAAGTATAACTTTGTCCCATATTAAAAGTATCAGTTGTTAATTTGATACTTGGTTTTTTCTTATGATTTTGTACTAATGACTCTAACTCTGCAATTTCACTAGCAAATAAACTATCATTTCTAGTACCATTTAAAGTATTAGTAAAATATATTTGGCTAGTTGGTTCAACAGTTCTCCAAATCAAAACTTGGGTAATAGCATACCATTTATGGTCAGAGTGATTATAACCTTCTTGATTATAACTGTACCCATAATAAGCATATAATGCTATTTTTTGCCATTGTTCTTCTGTTAGACCTAATATTGCAGCATAATCAGAACGAGCTACATTATAAACATAAGTATTATCTATTTCTACATAAGGTTGTAAACAATATACAAACTTATTATCTTCACTTCTTCTTATGAATCGTGCTTGTTGCCATTTTATATATCCATCTGGTTTTTCTTTCTTAATGTAAATATTACTAATAAATTCACTAGGCCACATAGCTTGACCAGTATATTTTTCTGCTTTTACATTAATACTTCCAGTAAAAAATAAAGTCATAGTTATTGCTATGACTCCAATTAAATATTTTGGTATCTTCATTATTTTCCTCCTTTTCTCCAAAATAAAAAGCCCATTAGGGCTAACTTAAACTCAACATTACTCCAATAAAATCTCCAGAATAACTTTTCACTTCATAACACCAATAATCAGTATAATCTTGATACCACTCTCCTGTTTGTTCATTTACTTTAAAACTTGTTGCATCTTCTCCTGCAACATAACAACTATTAAAATCTGTGTGTGTTACTTTTTGCCAACTAATCATTGGACTATGATAATATTCATATTCAGTTATTCCTAATTCATCCCATACTTCTAATTTTTTAGTTTCTTCTTGAACTGGTGGATTTGTAATTGTTGAAGTTTCTTGTTTTTGTTCAGTAGTATTATTCTCTTGTTTTTCATCTACTTTTGTTTCTTGTTTCTCATTGTTAGTAATTTCTGTTTTATCAACAGTTTGTTGTTCTTCTTTTTTGCTAGTTTCCACTTTTTCTGTGGATTTATTTTTTTCTTGATTCACATTTGAAGAACTACTTGTAGGTTTTTCTTCGCTTTTAGAATTATTATCCACAATTTCTGTTGATTCTTTCTCAACATTTGAACTATCCACATTCTCAACTTGATTTGAATTTATCTCAACCTCTTTTTCAACAACTTCATCATCAACAATATCTGCAACTGCAGTTGATTGTCCATTAAATGCTGATCCAATACCTACAAACAAACTAATCAAAACAAAAAGTATAAATGCTCGTATCAATTTCATTTTCCTCACTCCTTTTCTTGCCTACATCCTAGCATTATCACAACTATTTGTCATATCTACAATTTTATATATTCTTTTTCAGTTAGTAATAATAGTTAGTATTTTTTTAGGGTGGATTGTAAGGAGGGACTTTTTAGAAAACATACTCCCATACTACCTTTCTTGCCCATTTCTTTCTCGCATTTTTTTGAGATATTTGTCATACCATTTGACAGCTTTGATAACATACTCCTCTCGCTCTCTATCATTTCTCAAATTAGATGGGAGTACAGATTTTAATTTATTCATACTTACTCGTAAAGTTGGAGTTTGATTTGGTTTTTCTTCATTAAGTAAATCTTCCATTTTTTCTACTGTAAATGTTTTACTTTGACTCATCTCTTTTAAATCTATCGCTTGTGATTGAGATGGTGTTATTTGATAAAAGTCTATATAATCTAACAAACATTCTTGTTCTTCTTTTGTTAAATATGAAATCTCTACTGCTGGACTTAATGCGATACTTAATTTTTCTTTATCTTTTAAGACAGAGTTATCAACATATTCTAAAAGTTTTGGTAATAGATATGTTAATCTTATATATCTTCTTATTTTATCTTCACTTTCTCCTACTTGTTCTGCGACAACTTGTCTTGATGTTTTAGACTTCTGTGCAATTTCAACAGAAGTTAAATCATTTCTTTTTCCTTGATGACTTAAAGCCTCCAGTTTCATTTTATAAGCAAATGCTTTTTCACTTGGTAATACCTTTTCTCTTTGCATATTACTGTCAACCATTATAATTGTAGCTTCATCATCAGTTAACTCCCTAACAATACATGGGATAGTATCCATATTTGCAAGTTCACTTGCTTTCTTTCGTCTATGACCTGAAATCATCTCATATTTCCCATTATCTTTTTTTCTTACAAGTGCAGGAGATAATACTCCCTTTTCTTTAATACTTGTTGCCATGTCTTTTAATTCATCATTGACAATAACTTTAAATGGATGGTCTGGGAAGTCATCAATATCATTTAATTTAATATTAACTACTTTTTCTAAATCTGCCTCATCTCTAGTCTTTTGATTAGTGAACAAATCATCTAGCGATGGTAGATACATTTTTTCGCTTTTCTTTTCCACTTTCATCTACCTCCTTTGCAAATTGATAATAAGCATCTGCTACTTTGCTATTTTTATCATAAGAAAAAATACTCTTACCTGCTGAAGTTGATTTAGCAACCTTAACTCCAATAGGTATAGTATTCTTATATACATTTATATACTTACCATACTCGTTTTTAACAGTATCTTTTATCTCTTGTGATAAATTAGTCCTATTATCATATAAAGTTAATAAAATACCACCTATTTCTAAATTAGGATTAATCTGTCTTTTTACCCTAGATACTGAATCCATAAGTTGACTTACTGACTTTAATGATAAGTATTGTGTCTGAACTGGTATTACAACCTTATCTGCTGCTGCAAGTGCATTAATGGTTATCATTCCTAAACTTGGCATACAATCAATGAGTATATAATCATAATTGTCCTTTACTTCCTTTAAACAATTCTTAATTACTACTTCTCGATTCATAGCATTAAGTAATGGTATTTCCATTGCAGATAAATCCAAGTTAGATGGTATCAAATCAATATTTTCTTCATGATGCAAAATAACATCATTAATATCTAATGGTATATCATTTATATAACTACCTATCAATGTTGCTATTGTTTTCATCTTATCTTGATTATTTTTATTCAACTCTTGTTCATAATACCCCATACATACAGTTAAATCTCCTTGTGGATCTGCATCCAGTAATAATACTTTCTTTCCTAATTTAGATAAAGCAACTCCTAAACTTAAAGTTGTTGTTGTCTTTCCAACTCCACCTTTTTGATTAGATATAGCAATTACCCTACAATTTGACATTCAGTTCCCTCCTTTCTTTAATATTTAGCTACCTTATATAAATAAGATAGCTATGTACTTACAATAAAAAAAAGAATTGAATAATTCATCAATTCCTGTTATGTTTTGTTAGGTTAAAATATATCAATTTTAGTTACTTAAGATAATGTCACCCTATAATATAGAGTGCAGAATTTATATTAATTTTTACTCAAATTTATCTTTTTTTGGTGATTTTATTAATTTCTTATTTTTGCTTTTTTCCTTATTTTATAAGGCTTTGTAGGGTTGTTACTTAATAAAATGTCAGTATCTATATGGAGTATTTTTCCAGGAAGATAAAAAAATTCATTCCTTTCTAAATTTATTTCATTATTTAATTGTTTTGTTATTTTATCATCATCTTCTATTTCTTCATGTATTTCTTTTCTTAAATCATTAATGTTGCTATCTGCAATTAAACGTATATTTACTCCTTTGAGATATGCAATATTTTCTTTAATATCTATTATTTTAAACAAAATATCATTTTGATGTGAATTTCTACTTACATAGTCTCCAATATTAAAAAGCATATAATCATCTCCAAATAATTATATGCTTTTTGTTTATTATTATTCTTTTTTTACATTTTCTATAATTTAAAATTATTACTTATTTCTACAAAAATTTCTAGCGGTAATTCTTCTGCTCTAACACTTTCTGATAAATTATTTCTTTTTAGTATCTCGTATACTTTTTCAAAATCATAGTCTTTTAAATTATTTTTTAATGTTTTTCTTTTTTGCTTAAAACTATCTCTTACTAATTTAAAAAAATGATTTTCATCTATTACATTAGGCTTATTTTCTTTTTTATTTAACGAAATAATAATACTGTCTACGTTTGGCTTCGGAATAAATGCATTTTTTGAAACTATAAATTCTTTTTTTATTTTAAAGAAATAGTTCAAGAATACTGTTATAGATGAATAGTCTTTTGTACCTTTTGTTGCAGAGAATCTTTCTCCAACTTCTTTTTGTACCATTATAACCATCTTCTCTAAATCTATTTTTTCTTCTATTAATTTGGTTATTATTGGCGTTGTTATGTAATATGGCAAATTTGCAACCACATATAGCTTATTATACTTATATTTCTTTATGTCATCTTTTATATTTCTTTGTAAAAAGTCTTCAAATATAAAATCTACAGTATTATTTTCGAATTCTTTCTCTAAATAATCTTTTAATTCTATATCTATTTCATATGCAAGAACTTGGGCTTTTTCAACTAAATATTTTGTTAAAGCTCCTCTACCTGGACCAATTTCAATTATTAAGGAATCTTTTTCTATATTAGCTGTTTCAACTATTTTACGTATTATGTTATTGTCCTGTAAGAAATTTTGCCCAAATTTCTTTTTAAAATTATGGTCTATCATAAAATCACCTGGTAATAATATATCATAAAAATCTATATTAATAAAAAAAATCTGATAATTCAGATTATTTTTTCTTTGTAACCTCTAGGGAAATCATATTGTACCCGCGATATCCTCTATCGATAACACTTGATTTATTTTGAACATAAAGATCTATTTTTTCTGCTTTATAGCATGCACCACAAGTATCAAGTATTATTCCTTTGTATTCTTTACCATCAATTGTTAATGTAACTTCGTCATAATATTTAAAGTATAATTTGTTTTCTTTTACCCCAAATTTATTTTGAAGATATGTTGTGGCTGCTGCTAATACTATTTTACCTTTATAAGTATACCAACCATATTTATTAACTTGAAAATCATCAGTACATAAACCAGAACCCGTACAATGGCCACTTGCACACTCATCACCTGGATAATATGATGTTAATCTATATTTATGTAATTCATTTTTTTCTACTTTAATTTCTTCTTTTTGTTTCAATTCAGTTACTAAATGCGAAGATTGTAACGAACTAATTCCAGAAACATTATATGTTGTTATTTTATTTGTTTCTCCAACTTTTGCTAAAATTACAAATATTGCAATTACATATAGAATAACAAAAGTTTGATTTCTTACCATTAATAAGGTCCTTTTCATGGTATCTCCTCACTATTCTTTGATAATTTGATAATAGCATAAAAGGTTTTTTTAGTCAAATTATATAATTAAATTACTCTATTCCAAATAGTTCTTTAACATTTTTTGTTGTTTCTTCTTCTACCGTTTCTTTTAATATATCTTTAATATTTGCTATTTCTTCTGCTATTATAGGAATATATTTAGGAGCATTTTGTGTTCCTCTATAAGGGGTTGGTGCTAAATATGGGGAATCAGTCTCTAGAACTAAGTTTTTTAAAGATAGTTCTTTAATAACTCCTTTTAAATTAGTATTTTTAAATGTTATTACTCCACCAATTCCAAGGAAAAAACCTAAATTTATGTAATTTTTTGCATTTTCTAAACTGCCACTAAAACAATGAATAATCCCATGTGATTTTTTTTCTTTTAAAATATCATATGTATCTTGATATGCATCACGTGAATGAATAATTACTGGCAAATTCAATTCATTTGCAAGATCTAACATTATTTTAAATAGTTCTTTTTGTTTGTCTTTATTATCTTTTACCCAATAATAATCTAGTCCAATTTCTCCAATTGCAACCACTTTTTCATTATTTGTAACTATTTTTTTCAATTCATCTATATCACTTTGAGATATTGAGTCTACTTCACTAGGATGATATCCTAACGATAAATAAACATTTTCGTATTTTTTTGCTATTTCCAATGATTCTTTAATACTATCTTTATCACACCCACTGATTATGAGCTTTTTTACATTATTTTTTTCTGCATCTTTAATAATTTGATCTATGTTGTCATAGTCTTTTTTTGAAATATGACAATGTGTATCTATGTACATAATTCCTCCTTATTAAGAAAAAGAAGACAGATTATACTGTCATTCTTATTTATTTTCTTCTATTTCTTTTAATTTTGCTTCTTTATCAATTCGTTGAAACAACGGTGTTGGTGTATTCGTTTTATAATTTAATTCCTCTTCATATTTTTCATTTATATTTTCAATATTTAACTGTTCTAAAATATTTTTGCTTGTATCTGGCATAAATGGTTTTAATTCAATTGCACATACTCTTATTGCCTCTAATAAATTATAAATTACAGTTTCAAGTTTGTCTTTTTCACTTTCTTCTTTTGCTAATATCCAAGGAGTTGTTTCATCAATGTATTTATTACTTCTTCTTAAAACTTCAAAAATTTCATCCAATGCAGCACCAATTTCTAATTTTTCCATTTTTTCCGTAACTTTATTATCTAAAGAATTTATTTTTTCAATTAGGTCACTGTCATACTCTGTTTGAACTTTTTTATTAGTAACAGCACCTGAAAAATATTTGTTTGCCATTGATATTGTTCTATTTACCAAATTTCCTAAAACATTTGCCAAATCACTATTTATTCTTTCAATCATTAAATCGTAAGTAATTGAACCATCATTTGCAAATGGTATTTCGTGTAATACATAGTATCTTACTGCATCTACTCCAAAATACTTAACTAAATCGTCAGCATACATAATATTTCCTTTAGATTTACTCATTTTATCATTTGCAAATAATAACCAAGGATGTCCAAAAACTTGTTTTGGTAGTGGTAAATCTAATGCCATTAAAATGATTGGCCAATAAATAGTATGGAATCTTATAATGTCTTTTCCAATTAGATGTAAGTCTGCAGGCCAATATTTCTTGAATTCTTCTGTTGGGTTTTCAACATCATATCCAATATTAGTGATATAGTTTGATAATGCATCTATCCAAACATATATTACATGTTTTGGATCAAAATCAACTGGTACTCCCCATGAAAATGAAGTTCTTGATACACATAAATCTTGAAGTCCTGGTTTTAAGAAGTTATTAATCATCTCATTTTTTCTAGATTCTGGTTGAATGAATTCTGGATGTTCTTCAATGTATTTAATTAATCTATCTTGATATTTTGAAAGTTTAAAGAAGTAAGCTTCTTCACTTGCGCTATGTACCTCTCTACCACAGTCAGGACATTTTCCATCTATTAATTGTGTTTCTGTAAAGAATGATTCACAAGGTGTACAATATAGTCCTTCATATTTTCCTTTATAAATATCACCTTGATCATATAGTTTTTTGAATATTTTTTGAACTTGTTCTTCATGTTTTTTGTCTGTAGTTCTAACAAACCTATCATAACTTGTATTCATTATATCCCAAATATCTTTTATTTGTGATGCAATTTCATCAACATATTCTTGAGGTGAAACACCTTTTTCTTCTGCTTTTAGTTGGATTTTTTCACCATGTTCATCTGTTCCTGTTTGAAAATATACATCAAACCCTTTTTGTCTTTTATGTCTTGCAATAGCATCAGCTAATACGATTTCATATGTATTTCCTATGTGAGGCTTTGCTGATGTATATGCAATTGCTGTACTTATATAATATCTTTCCATATTATTTTTCCTCCTTGTTTGTGGATCCAATTCCACCTTTTCTTATATTTTTTATTTCTTTTTCATCATCCACTGTTAAGAAATTTGTAAATATGCCTTGACATATGGCATCTCCTTTTTTAACAATGTAATCATTTGTCCCTTCGTTTTGAATTTTTAACCACGCATGTCCCTCGTTAGATTCATTGTTGTAGTAATCGCTTTCGAATATTCCTACTTGATTACACATCCGTATATTGTATTTAAATCCCATACTACTTCTTACTAATAACATCATCATTTCATTTGATTTCATTTTTACTTTTATTCCCGTAGGTATTTTCATAATTTCTCCTGGTTTTAAAATGAAATCATATAGTGCAAAAAAATCATATCCAGCACTAAATTTTGTACTTCTTTTAGGTAAAGAGTATTCCTCGTATAGTTTATAATCATCGAATACATCTTTTTTAAATTGTTCATAGCTTATTTTTTCGAATCCTCTTTCCATATATATCTCCTTATAAAAAAACTCATCCAGTAAAGGACGAGCTTAATCGTGGTACCACCTTAATTAATAGATATTCTATCTATTCTCTTGTTTAATAACGCATTTTTGCGTACCAGTCTAAAAAATATTCGACCAGTCTGTTCGGGAACCATTTTCAATAACTATCTATATCTTTTTTCACCATTCAAGACTCTCTTTGATAGAATCATTATATCTCTTTCCGTCTTTACATTTAAAATATAGGGTTATTGTAGCATAAAAAAAATTATTCTTCAACATTTTTACCTAAAAATTGTGAAGCAATATTTACTATGTTTTTTTCATTTTCTCCTAGTTTTTTTTCTGAAATTAATATAACTAATCCAATTACATCACCATTTGCAGTTATTGGTGAAATAATATAATTACATTCCAAATAATCTTCTTCTGTAAAATATAATCTTTTATATTCCTCTTCATTAATCTTTGTTCTATTTGATATACATTCTTCTAAGAATTTGCTAATTTGTTTATTTAAATATTTCTTTTTATGTATATTTGGGCAAGAAATTATGTAATCTCTATCTGTTATAAATAATTCCACTTTCATAGTATCATATACTGTTTCTGAATATATGTTAGCAACTTCTACCAAATTGTTCATTGTTGAATATTTTTTTAAAGCAACCATATCTTTTTCAACATATATTTCTAATGATGCACCATCTTTGATTCCCAAGGTTCTTCTTATTTCTTTCGGTATAACTATTCTACCCAGTTCATCAATTCTTCTTACTACTCCAGTTGTTTCCATTTTTTTCCTCCCGTCTATTACATAATTATTATTTTCAATCTTCTGTTTTTTATACAGAAAATTTACTTATAAGTAAATTATAATATCTTTAGAGGTTGTTTTCCTTTGGTAATTTTTACCAAACAAAAAAACTCATTACTGAGTTTATTCTGTAGTTCTCTTATTTAAATCTAAATATTTATTGTATGATTCATTACACATGTTCTTTAATGATTCGTCTCTGAATAAAGTTTCTTCTTTTATCCTACTTATTATTGTATTATTAAATAATATATTTATTCTACTATTAATTCTCTCTTCTTGTTCCTTATTTTCCAATTTATATTTTTTTATTATTTTAGGAAAAAATTTTGTACATATTTCGGTCTTTAGCAACAAATCCAAATCATCATTCATTTTTTGTGTTTCATTACTTAATTCTTGATAATATTTATTTAAATATTCTTCTGTTATAGTATTTTCTTCTATATCTTTTGAAAGAAAGTTTTCTTTTATACTTACTTTTTTTTCTTCAATTCTTGTATTTACAATATTGTTTATTTCATTCTTTTCTCTATATAGTAATCCTAACAGTTCTTCTTTTTTAAATGATATATTAGTTTCGTTAAAATATTTTGTAAAGAAAATTGCTAGCTTATTTATTTCTAGTGCAACACAGTTATCTGTTGTATTCTTTAAGGCTTCTAAGTTTCTTTCCATTTCTAAAGATAAACTATTTCTAAAAATTTCTTTATTTTTATCTTGGAACATTTTATTTATATCCATATCCATAAATAACACCTTTTTCTATTTTATATTATGATATTAACAAATATGTGTAAACTAGTCAAGAATTGCTAGTATCTAAACTCTACTTTATCAAGTAATTTTGTTAATAAGAATACATAATGTTCATCTAATTTTATTGTATCTAAAATTACTATTAAACAATTATTTTTCATTTGGAATCTAAACATTCTAGAAATATTAAAAGCATCAACAAATATTTTTTCTCCATTAATTTTTGCTGAAGAATCTTGTGAAAAAACTAATTCTATTGAGTTTTTATTTTGATTTACTTTTTCTATACCTAATTTTTTAGCTTGTTTTTCAAACCATTCTTCATACATATATATTAATACTTTTTCATTTATTTTACCAAATCTATCTTCTATTTCTTCTTTTACAGTTAAAAGTTTTTCGTATGAATCAATTTCATTAATCTTTTTATGAATTTCGATTTTTAAATTGTTATCGTTAACATATTCATCAGAAATATGTGTTTCGACTGTTAACAAAGGTCTTTCTTCAGTTTCTTTTTGTTCTTCTTCAATTTGTTCACCTTTTAATTTAGAAATTTCTTCATTCAAAATTTTCATATATAATTCTATTCCAATATTATCAATAAATCCAGCTTGTTCACTTCCAAGTATGTCTCCTGCTCCTCGAATTGATAAATCTCTAGTTGCTATTGAAAATCCACTACCTAATTCTGTAAATTCTTTTATTACGTTCAATCTTTTTATAGCGGTTTCATTTAGCATTTTATTAGGATCATACATTAAATATGCGTACGCTATTTTGTTACTTCTTCCGACTCTTCCTCTTACTTGATATAGTTGACTTAATCCAAATCTATCTGCATTTAAAATTATTATGGTATTTACATTTGGAATATCTATTCCGGTTTCTATTATAGTAGTACATAATAAAATATCGTATTTATGCTCAATAAAATCTATCATTTTATTTTCTAGTTCTAATTTATTCATTTGACCATGTGCATAAATTATTTTTGTTTCTGGAAGAATTCTCTCTAATTCTATTTTTTTTAATTCAATATCCTCAACTTTGTTGTACAAGATAAAAACTTGTCCTCCACGAGACAATTCTTTGTATACTGCATCCTTTATTATATGAATATTTTCTTCCATTACATATGTTTGTATTGGATATCTGTCGACTGGTGGTGTTTCAATTAATGATAGACTTCTAAGTCCTGACATGGACATTTGAAGAGTTCTTGGTATTGGTGTTGCTGTCAATGTTAAAACATCTACATTTTCTTTATACTCTTTTATTTTTTCTTTGTGAGTTACTCCAAATCTTTGTTCTTCATCAATTATTAATAATCCTAATTTACTTGGTCTTATATCATCGCTTAATAATCTATGTGTACCAAATAGAATATCTATTTTACCTTCTTTTAGTTCCTCGACAATTTTTTTTGTGTCTTTTGATGAAGTAAATCTATTTAATAATGAAATATTTACAGGAAAGTTTTTAAATCTTTGTACTGCATTTTCATATTGTTGTTTTGATAAAATTGTTGTTGGACATAAATATAAAACTTGCTTTCCATCGTTTACCGCCTTGAAAATTGCTCTAAATGCTACTTCCGTTTTTCCATAACCAACATCACCACATAATAGTCTATCCATTGGAACAATTGATTCCATGTCTTTTTTTATTTGTTCTGTAACGAATAATTGATCTTTCGTTGGCTCATAAGGAAATTCCTGTTCAAACATTATTTGTAATTCATTATCTTTACTAAATTGAAATCCTTTTTTCATCTCTCTTATTGCATAAAGTTTTAATAGTTTTTCTGCAATATCTTTTACTTTTGTTTTTACCCTTAATTTAGTTTTCTGCCATTCAGTTCCACCTAATTTATTAACTTTAGGTACTATTCCCTCTTTTCCTGTAAATTTGCTAATCAATTCTATTTTTTCTACTGGAATATATAATTTATCTTTTCCTTGATATAAAATTTCTAGAAAATCTTTTAGAAATTCGTGTTGCTTTAATGTTTTTATTCCATTATATATACCGATTCCATGTAGACTATGCACTACATAATCTCCAATTTCTAAGTTGTTTATATTTTTTATCTTGGAAGAATATTTAAAATTGGTCTTATATTTTGCTTTATTTACATGTTTAGAAAACAATTCTGACTCCGTTAATATTACATATTTTCCGTAGATAAAACCTTTATTTAACGGCATATTTATTATATTAATACTATTATCTATTATATTGGCATATGTTGTTAAAATATAATTTTGTTCTAAAAATTTAGAAAAACTTTTTATTTGATAATCTTTTAATGCTATTATTATTGTTTTATTTATATATAAATTGTCAGATATAAATTTATTAATGGATTCTATGTTTTCATTAAAGTTATTTATCTCTTTGATATTAAAATTTATTATTTGATTTGAATTTAAATTTTCTATTATATTGTTAATAGTATTATAATAAATAACTTGATCAACTTTTATATCTTCTAATTTAAACATATACTCATCTTTAAAATCTATATCTCTATCTGATTGATATTCAAATATTTGTTGTAATTGGTTTTCATAACTTACTTTTATTTGTTGATAGTTCTTAAAAATTGTTATTGGATTTTCTAAATATTCTGAAATTGATTGAATTGGTTCTTTAGACAATTGTTTTAAGTATTTTTGTTTATTATTACTTGAATCAAAAAAATCATCTATTAAAAATTCAGTATTAGGTAATATTGTACAGCAATCTATTGTTTGTATAGTTTTTTGGGTTTCTTCATCAAAAACTCTTATAGATTCTATTTCATCACCAAAGAATTCTATTCTAATTGGATGAATATTTTCTATGGGAAATATATCTATTACAAATCCTCTAATTCCTAATTCACCTGTTTTAGTTACTATTGTTTCTTTTATGTATCCTATTTCTATTAGTTTTCCAATCAATAATTCTCTTGGATATTCCTGATTAACTTTTAGTTCAATAATACTTCTTTTATACTTATCTTTATTAGGTAAATATCTTAAATATCCATTTAAATGTGTTATTATTATCTTTTTTGTTGGTGATAGTGTTTTATTAAGAGTTTCTAATCTTGTTATTTTTAAGTCAGGACTCATTGCAACAGATTCACTTGTTAAAAAATCATCCATTGGAAAAAGATGGATTTTATTTGTATATGATGATAAATAATTAGTTAATAAATTTGCTTCAAACAATGTAGGTGTTACTATTATTATGTCTTTTTCTTGTGTTTCAAACAATTTATTTACATACAACGAAAAAAATTCGTCGTTTAATCCGACCAATCCTTGTTCTTTTTCGTTATTTACTTTTACTAAATCATTAAGTAAATTCATTGTATCACCATTATTTTCTATTATATTTATTCATTAATCTATCAAATTCGATAATATTAAAGTCTTTTAATATATTTATTACTGTATCTGAAATTTCTTGAATTTTCTCTTTTTCTTCAATGCTAAACTTTCCTAAAACATAATCTTTGGTATCTATTTTTTTATTATTTGCAATCCCTATTTTTAATCTTTTAAAATTTTGTGTGTTAAGATGTAATTCTATATTTTTTAAGCCATTATGTCCACCACTTGAACCATTTGGTTTTAGTCTGATTCTTCCAAAGTCCATATCTAAATCATCACTGATTATTAAAATATCCTCTATATTTATTTTGAAAAAATTTACAAATTTTATAACAACCTCTCCGGAAAGATTCATATATGATAAAGGCTTTAGTAATATGACTTTTTCATTTGAAATGTATGTTTCAGCATATAATCCATTAAATTTTTCCTTAGATATTGTTATGTTTTGCGATTGTGCTAATTTATCAATAAAAATATACCCTATATTATGTCTTGTATTCTCATATTCTTTACCTGGATTTCCAAGTCCTACTATAAGTTTCATTTTATTTCTCCTTTGTTGAAAAGATTTTTTTAATTTCTTCTTTATAGTCACCATTCGGTTCATGAACCACTAATGGTGGTAATATTTTTAAACCAGGATTCCCATTCTTTCTTCCTTCAATCAATACCATATTTGATTCAGATCCTTCTTTTGGATAAATTAACTGAATTTTTTTTGGTTCTATATTATTTTTCTTAAATAACTCAATTATCTCTATTAACCTATCAGTTCTATGAACCATTGCAAAAATGCCATTATTATTTAAAAATTTCTTTGCTATTTCTACTATTTCATTCAACTTGATTTCTTTTTCATGTCTTGCTATTGTTTTTTGTATATTTTCATTTACATTTGAACTTTCATCAACTCTGAAATACGGTGGATTGGATACTATTACATCAAATGAATTTAATAAAAAATAGTTTTCCAAATTTTTCATATTATCGTTTATTATTGTTATTCTATCAGTTAAACTATTTATTTTTACTGATTCTATAGCTAAATCATATACTTCTTTTTGCAATTCTATTCCATATAATTCTGCATTTGTTAGTGTAGATAATATCAATGGTATAGGAGCATTCCCAGTACCTAAATCAAGAATTTTTTTAATTCCTTTATTGAGTGTAACAAAATTTGGTAATAATACTGAATCTAATGAAAAATTAAAATATTCATTGTTTTGTACTATTTTCATTCCATTATAGTTTAATAAATCATTTACTACTTTCATGTTTTTCTATCTCTATTTCTATTAATGTTTTATCATTTTTTTCTACTGTATATGTTCCTTTAAACAAGTTATGGGAAATAACTTTTCCTTCTACTTCTGAATTTTTCAATTTAGTTCCTATTGGTGGAAAATCTTTTTTCATTTCTGTATAATTTTCATCTTCGTATTTTAAGCAGCATAAAAGTCTGCCACATAATCCATTTATTTTTGTTGGATTCAATGACAAATATTGGTTTTTAGCCATATTTATTGATACACTGTTAAAATCATTTAGAAAAGTACTACAACATAAAAATCTTCCACAAGGTCCTATTCCACCTATTTCTTTTGCTTTATCTCTTACGCCTACTTGTCTTAACTCAATTCTTGTTTTATAAATTGCAGCTAGTTTTTTTGCTAGTTCCCTAAAATCAATTCTTTCATCAGCTAAAAAGTTATAAACCAGTTGATTTCTATCAAGAGTAAAACTACAATCAATAAATTTCATATTTAATTCAAATTTTTTTGCATGCTTTTTTGCATTTTCTAATGCCTCAATTGCTAATTTTTCATTTTCTTCCTGCCTTTTTAGATCTTCTTTTGTTGCCATTCTTATTATGGGCCTTAAAGGTAATACTAATTTATCTTCTGACATTTCTATTACATCTGTGCAAGCGATACCAATTTGTATTCCTCTTTCAGTTTCTACTACAACTTTATCTTGTTTTTTTATAGATAAATTATTATGGGAAAAATAATACACTCTTTTAGAATTTATAAAATTAATTCCTATTACTTGATACATTTATATCAACTCCTGTCATAAGTATAATAAGCTTGTCCAATAAAAGTTTCATATTTGCATTATATTTAATTCTTTCAATACATTCACTTATAGCATTTGTTTTTACTTTAATTGTTATTATTGTATTTTTATCTGCTATTTTATTTATAAAATCTTCATTATCTTCAAAATATTGTATTGGTAAGCCTATTTTTTTATGCAATACATCATTATATACATATAGCATATTGTTTAGAAGCTCTGCAAAATTTTGTCTATCACTTAAATCTTTTATGTCGAAATCATTTATATAAGCAATGCTTTGTTCCTTCTTTTCTTCAATACACATTATTATATTAAATAATTTTTCAACTTCTTCAAAGTTAAAACCAAAATTCAATTTTTCTTTAACATAGTATCTTATAATTTGACATCTCGACACTATTGTGTTTATTACTATATTTCTGTTGCTTGTAATTAATATTGCAATTATATTCTCTTCTGGTTCTTCTAAAAATTTTAATAAAGTATTTGCTGACGAGCTGTTTAATTTTTCTGCTTCTTCTATTATGTATATTCTCTTTGAATTATATATAGATTTTGTCTTAAAGTTTTCTTTTATCTTTAAAATTTCTTCTTTTTTGATAGTTTGTAAATCTGTTTTTAATATTTGTAAATCATAATTTATATTTAATTGCTCTATATTATTATTTTCTTCAAAACTTAATATTTTTTTTACTAATTCCTTTGCAATTTCTATTCTATTATCGAAATTTGTCTCTATTAAGTATGCATGATTAATTTTATCTTTTTTTATATATTTATCTAATATATTTGAAAATTCTAATATATTTCCTTTAAATGCATCCATATTTCCTCCTAATAAAATAGTTTTAATACAATAATTAACAATGCAATTCCTGGTAGATCTAATAACGATACTATAGTAATTGTAATATAATTAATTGGAATTATTAATCCAAATGATTTTGCTAAAATATTATATGTATATATTAAAAATACTGCTAGAATAATTTTTTTTATTATATAAAATAATTTTTTCATAGTCTCTCCTCGGTTAACTCTATGAAAAAATTATTTTTTTATTCTATTTCTTTTCTATCAGTTAAAGCTCTTTCTAATGTCATTGAATCGATAAATTCAATATCTGTTCCTATTGGAATACCACTTGCTATTCTTGTTACTTTTATTTTCATATCTTCTATTATTTTTTTTATATACAAAGCAGTTGTTTCTCCTTCAATACTAGGTTTAACAGCAATTATTATTTCTTTATAATTTCCCTTTTGAATTCTTTTTACTAATTTTTCTAATCCTATATCATCTGGATCAATTCCATCTAATGGAGAAATAAGACCATCTATAACATGATATTCTCCATTATAGGTTCCTACTTTTTCAAATAAAAATATACTTTTTGGGTCTTCAACAACACATAATAGATCTTTTTCGCGTAAATGATTATTGCATATATCGCATATTTCTTGATCTGTTATGCTATTACATATAGAACATTTTCGTATTTTTTCCTTTGCTTCTTTTATTGACTCAGCAAAAAAAGTTGTTTTTTCTTCTTCTTCATTTATTAAATAAAAAGCTAATCTTTCTGCAGTTTTATCACCTATTCCTGGCAATAATTTAAAGCTCTCTATTAAATTTTTTAAGCTTTTTGGATACATTAAAATATACCTGGAATATTTCCAAATTTTGACATTTTTTGTTCCTTGAAATTATCAACTT
Organism: Bacilli bacterium; assembly: GCA_017625395.1. Lineage (GTDB taxonomy): Bacteria > Bacillota_I > Bacilli_A > RF39 > UBA660 > RUG13868. The sequence continues at coordinate 95,328 of JAGALD010000065.1, forward strand.
TTTTAAATGTATTATTCAAAGCAACTAATAACATATCTTCTAATAGCTCAATATCGTCTGTTTCTAGTTTTGCGTTTTTATCTATTTCTATTGATAAAACTTCTTTTTTTCCATTAACTTTTACTTTAACTAATGAACTTTCTCCATCAAAAGTTGTTTTTTCTATTTCTTCTTGGACTTTTAACATATCTTTTTGTAAGTTTTGTGCTTGACGCATTAATGCTTGCATATTCATTTTACATTCCCTCTTTCTATATATCTTCAAATAAAGCTTTAGCTTTTTCTTTTAATGTTAATTCTGTATTTTTTATATTTTCATGTTCTTCACAAAATTTAAAATAATTTTTATCTTTTTTATATTGTTCTATATATTCATTCCATTCTTTTTCTGATATACATATTACTTTATATTTTTTCATAAATATCTTTTCAAATATTTTATCTACAATATATATATCACTATTTAATTGTTCTGCAAGGCCATTAAGCTTGGATATTAATATCACATTTGTATCACTTGCTGCTACAGGAATAATATCAGAACTTAATAATCTTGCGATATTTCCGAATTCTTTATCAAATGCTAGATCTTTCAATTTTATCCAACTACTTCTAATATTGGAAATTATATTTTTTTGTGGATTACATAACGTATTTCCAATTCTTATTTGCTTAAAAGAAGAATTATCAACTATACTTTCCTCTACTTCTTGACTACTTATATTATTATTGTTATTTGATAACTGCTTTTCGGACTCATCCTTTTTTGTTTCTTTCAATAAAACATTTGTTTGGTCATTGTTATATTCTACTAAAAGATTTAATAGACATACTTCAAATATTATTTTTGGATTCTCTGATTTTCTAATTTTTTCTGATAATGAATCTAATTCTTTTATAATAAAACATTCATGTGAATTATATTTTTTTTCATTTATTATTTTATTACTTAAATATTCAATAACACCATTTATTAGTTTTGTTAAATCTACACCTGATTCATAATATTTATCAATTTTATCAATCAAACATGCAAAATCCTTTTTTTCATATAAATCGAGAAACTCTTCTAATTCTTTTTTCGATATATTACCAGAAATTTCCTTTATAGTATCAACATCAATTTTCATTTCATTATACGAATTTGCTTTTTCTAAAATTCCAATAGCATCTCTTAATCCACCATTTGAATATCTTACGATTTCATCTATTGCATCTGACACAATATTGATATTTTCTTTTTCAGATATTTCTTCTAATTTTTGGTGCATTGCGTTATCACTAATTTTATTAAATTCCAACGTTTGACATCTAGAAATTATTGTTGCCGGAACCTTATTCAACTCTGTTGTTGCTAATACAAATATTGCATGTTCAGGCGGTTCTTCTAATGTTTTTAATAATGCATTAAATGCACCAGGAGAAAGCATATGAACTTCATCCACAATATATACTTTATATCTTAATTCAGACGGAACAAATGAAATTTTATTTTTTAATTCTCTAATTTCATCTACTCCATTATTAGATGCTGCATCTATTTCTATTATATCTATACATTCTTTTTCATGAGTTGCAATACAATTACTACATTTTCCACAAGGTATTTGTTCATCAGATAAATTTAAACAATTAACTGTTTTTGCAAATATTTTTGCAATTGATGTTTTACCCGTACCTCTTGGTCCATAGAATAAATATGCATGCGCTACTTTTTTATTTTTAATAGCATTTTTCAAAATTTTTAATGTTACATTTTGACCAGCCACTTCATTAAAATTTTTTGGTCTATATTTTCTATATAATGCTTGGTAATTCATAATTCCTCCTTTCTTTTTTCCTATTATATTATAGCATATTTATATTTTTTTACTTAACTTTATTTTGTTTTTTTGTTTAAATATTTTTAATCTACTTTAAGCATTCATATCTAATAACTTTATTCACATCAAACATAATATTTTTTATTAGATATACATTTATATTCTCAATTATTTTTTCCCCTTCATGTGTTTCACGTGTAACATTATATTTTACTGTTTTATTTCCCGGGAAATATTTTATTTTCTTCGTTTTACCTTTTATTTGTTTTTTTATTTTTTTCTTTTTCCACTTTTATATGTTTCACGTGTAACATTATCTTTTACTGTTTTATTTTCTGGAAAATATTTTATATTCTTCGTTTTACCTTTCATTTGTTTTTTTATTTTTTCTTTTTCCACTTTTATATGTTTCACATGTAACTTTATCTTTTACTGTTTTATTTCCTGGGAAATATTTTTTTCTTCTCCGTTTTTTCTTTGATTTGTTTTTTTTATTTTTCCTTTTTCCACAACTTTTTGTTTATGTTCATATTTACTCTTTTTTTCATCTTTCTTATTTATTTCCCGGGAAATATTTTTTGATAAAAAAAAAGACAATTATTTGTCCTTTTCTCTTATTTGCTTAAATGCATTTTGGATTATTATTGTGCTTTTTTCTATTATTCCTTTATCTTTTATTTGGATAAATTTATTTTCTGTTAAATCATTATTATTATTTGTTGATACTGCTGCATACACTATTTTGCTTATTTTACTACTTTTAATTACTTCCTTACACATATTACACGGTTCTAGTGTGGTATATAAAATACAATCGTTTAATCTCCAATTTTTTTTCTTTTTATTTGCTTTTTCTATTGCTATAATTTCTGCATGCCTAGTAACTATATTACTACTATCTCTTTTGTTATGTGCCCTTGATAATACCTTTCCATCGCATACTATTACCGCACCTATTGGAATTTCATTCTCTTTATATGCTATTTCTGCTTCTTTGTATGCTATTTTCATATAATATTTATCTTCTTTCAACCTAATCAACTCCAAAAAAAATGATGCACATAAGTATAAAAACATTAAGGCTGCTATTTTCCAATCCTGACCTGGTTCTGCCATACTTATTGCATCGATATAATTTTACTATAAATATTAAAAAAAAACAAATAAATTAAAAAAAAAGAAGATATTATTCTTCTTCTATAATTTCTTCTTCTTTATATATTGTTGCAATTGTAGATACTTTTTGATTATTTTTTAGGTTTATTAATCTTACCCCTTGTGTATTTCTACTTAATGTTGAAACTTGTTCAATTGAAATTCTTATTGTCATTCCATTATCAGTAATAATAATTAGATCTTCGTCACCTTTTATTGTCTTTAATGAAACAATATTTCCATTTTTCTCTGTTACATTTAATGTTTTTACACCTTTACTTCCTCTATGAGTTAATCTATATTCATCTAAAGGTGTTTTTTTACCATATCCATTTTCTGTAACTACAAGTACTTCATCACTTTTTTCAACAACTTCTGCACCTACAACTAAATCTGATTCTTCAATTTCAATTCCTTTTACTCCTGAACTTCCTCTACTCATAACACGAACTTCATTTTCATTGAATCTTACTAATCTTCCATTACTTGCTCCAATTATTATTTCTTTTTCTCCATTTGATTTTCTTACGGAAATTAATTCATCATCTTCTTTCAAGATTATTGCTTTCTTTCCATTTGTTCTTATGTTATCAAATTCACACATTTCAGTTTTCTTAATTAATCCTCTTTTTGTTGAGAAAACTAAATATTTATCTTCCTCATTTTCTGCGCTTACCATTAATGTTGACGTTATTCTTTCACCTTTCTCTAATGGTAATAAATTAACAATTGGCAGTCCTTTTGACTGTCTGCTAAATTCTGGAATTTCGTAACCTTTCATTCTATAAACTTTACCTAAATTACTAAACATCAATAAATAATCATGAGTTTTCATTGATACTAATTTTTCTGGGAAATCCTCTTCGTTTGTTGTCATTCCTTTTATACCTACTCCACCTCTATTTTGTGTCTTAAAGGTATCATTTGGAACTCTTTTTATATATCCTTTATTTGTTAATGCTATTAATATATTTTCCACAGGAATCAATGATTCATCTTCAATATAATCTATTGCTGACATATCTATTGTAGTTCTTCTCTCATCTGCATATTTATCTTTAATTTCAAGCATTTCATTCTTAATGATTTCATTTATTCTTTCTTCACTTGCTAAAATTGCTTTTAATTCGCTTATTAATGCTAATGTTTCAGCTAAGTCTTGTTCTATTTTATCTCTTTCTAATCCTGTTAATCTACGTAATTTTAATTCTAATATTGCATCTGTTTGAGCTTCACTAAGTCCGAAACTACTCATTAATTTTTCTTTTGCTATTTGATCTGTTTCAGCATTTCTGATTATTTTTATTACTTCGTCTAAGTTATCTAAAGCTATTTTATATCCTTCTAATATATGTGCTCTTGCTTCTGCTTTTTTCAAATCAAATTCTGTTCTTCTTGTTATAACTTCTCTTTGATATTCTACATATTTACTTATAATTTCTTTTATATTTAATGTTTTTGGAACACCTTTGTCTAGCATTAGGAAAATAATTCCAAATGTTGATTGTAGAGGTGTATGTTTATATAAATTATTTAATACTACGTTAGGATTTGCTTCTTTCTTTAATGTAACGACTATTTTTACACCATTTTCTATATTTGTTTCTTCGTGATAATCTGCAATTCCTTCTAAAACTTTATCTCTTACAAGTTCTGCAATTCTATTTTTTAATTCTAATGTATTAATTCCATAAGGAATTTCTGTAATTACTATTCTATGTTTGTTATTAGTTTCTTCTATATTTGCTTTACATCTTAATGTTATTGTTCCTCTACCTGTTTCATAAGCTTTCTTTATTCCGCTACTTCCAAGTATTATTGCTCCAGTAGGAAAATCTGGTCCTTTTATATAGTTCATTAATTCGAATGGTGTAATATCATTATTATCTATATATGCTATACATCCATCTATTACTTCCCCTAAATTATGTGGAGGAATGTTTGTTGCCATACCTACAGCAATTCCCATTGTTCCATTTACTAAGATATTTGGAAATCTACTTGGTATTACTTCTGGTTCTTTCTCTGTTTCATCAAAGTTTGATACAAAATTTACTGTATCTTTATTTAAATCCTTCAATAATTCCAAACTTATTTTTGATAATCTTGCTTCGGTATAACGCATTGCTGCTGCACCATCGCCGTCCATGTTACCAAAGTTTCCATGTCCATCTACCAGCATATAACGATAACTAAAATCTTGTGCCATTCTTACCATTGCTTCGTAGATACTAGAGTCTCCATGTGGGTGATATTTACCCATTACATCTCCAACAATTCTTGCACATTTACGGTGTTGTTTATCTGGTGTGTACCCTGATTCATACATGGAATATAAAATTCTTCTATGTACTGGTTTTAATCCATCTCTTAAATCTGGCAATGCACGTGCTACTATAACACTCATTGAATATTCTAAGAAGGATGTTTGTACCTCTTTTACTATGTTATTTTGTTCTAATCTGTCCATATAAACCTCCTATATATCCAAATTACTAACATATTTAGCATTTTTTTCTATAAAATCTCTTCTAGGATCTACATCGTCACCCATTAATGTTTTAAATACTTCATCTGCTGTCATTGCATCATCTACTGTAATTTGTCTTAAAATTCTATTTTCTTTTGACATTGTTGTATCTCTTAACTCATCGGCATCCATTTCTCCTAGACCTTTCATACGAGTTATTGTGTACTTAGCATTCTCTGGTAATGTTTTTAAATATGTATCTCTTTCTTCTTCATTTAATACATACTTTATGTTTTTACCGTATACTATTTTAAATAATGGTGGTTGTGCTGCGTAAACATGTCCTTTTTCAACTACTTCTCTAAAAAATCTATAGAATAAAGTAAGAAGTAATATTCTGATATGTGATCCGTCTACATCGGCATCTGTCATTATAATAATTTTGTCATATCTTAATTTTGATATATCGAATTCTTCACCAATACCAGTTCCAAATGCAGTAATCATCGTTCTTATCTCTTCGTTTCCAAGTGCTCTATCAAGTCTTGCTTTTTCAACATTTAATATTTTACCTCTTAATGGAAGGATTGCTTGAGTCATGTAATCTCTTCCTTTTTTAGCAGAACCTCCTGCTGAATCTCCCTCGACTAGGAATATTTCTGATTCACTTGGATCTTTACTTTTACAATCAGTTAACTTTCCATAGAAATTCGTTATTTCTAGGTCTCCTTTTCTTCTTGTTAACTCTCTTGCTTTTTTTGCTGCAATTCTTGCACGTGAAGCAGTCATTGCTTTTTCTATAATTATTTTTGCTTGGTTAGGATTTTCCATTAAAAATCTTTCTAATCCTTCTCCAACTATTTTACTTGCTATTTGTCTTACTTCTATATTTCCTAATTTTGTCTTTGTTTGTCCTTCAAATTGAGGATTAGGATGCTTACAAGATACTATTAATGTAATTCCTTCTTTAACATCGTCAAATAATAGGCTATCATCATTATTTTTTAGTAAATTGTTAGATGTTGCATACTTATTTAAGACTCTTGTTAAGGCTAATCTTGCTCCATCTTCATGTGTTCCACCTTCTGGTGTATTAATATTGTTTACAAATGAATATATACAAGCATTATATGTCTCATTATATTGCATTGCTACTTCAATTGAAATGTCATTTTCAGTACCGTTGATATCAAGAATTGTTTCATGAATTGGACTTCTTGTTTGATTTATCATTTTTACGTATTCAGCAATTCCACCTTCATATATGAATGTGTCCTCAGTTTCACTTCTTTCATCGATTAGTTTTAGTGTAAGTCCTCTGTTTAAGAAAGCTAATTCTCTAATTCTTTGCTTTAGTGTATTATAATCAAATACCGTTGTTTCTTCAAAGATTTCAGGATCTGGTAAAAAGGTTACTATTGTTCCTGTATCTTCTTCTGCACATTCTCCAATTACTTTTAATGGTTCTACTGGATGTCCTCCATTTTCATATCTTTGTTGATGAATATGTCCATTTTTATGAACTTCTACTTCTAGCCAAGAAGATAAAGCATTAACAACACTTGCACCTACTCCGTGCAAACCACCTGATACTTTATATCCTCCACCACCAAATTTTCCACCTGCATGTAGTACAGTATATACTGTTTCAACTGTAGACTTTCCTGTTTTTGGGTGAACATCTGTAGGAATTCCTCTTCCGTTATCAGTAACTCTAATAGTATTTTCTTTTCCTATTGTTATAGTTATTAAATTACAAAATCCTGCTAATGCCTCATCTATCGCATTATCTACTATTTCCCATACTAAATGATGTAGTCCTCTTTCTCCAGTTGTTCCTATGTACATTCCTGGTCTTTTTCTAACAGCCTCTAATCCTTCGAGTACTTGTATTGACGATGAGTCATAGTTTGTATTATTGTTTTCCATTATTATCTCCCACCTTTTCTATAACATTACCTTTAATTACTTTAAATAATTTGGCATTATTTAAAAATTTTTTATTGATACCACGAGTATCATTTGATGTTATTATTACTTGCATATCACCATTTATATAATTTATTAGTTTATTGCGCGTTTTAACGTCCAATTCGCTGAAAATGTCATCAAGAAGGATTATTGGGTATGTATCAGTCATTTCTTTGAATATGGCGATTTCTGATAGTTTTAAAGCTATTATAGCAACTTTTTGTTGTCCTTGTGATCCATATAATTTTATGTCATCACTCTTAATCATAAATTGAATATCATCTCGATGTGGACCATATAAAGTCATACCGTTTTCTATTTCTTTATTTAGATTACTATTATATTTTTTTTCTAAATTATTTCTTATGCTTTCTTTAGAAAAATTACCAAGGTCAACATTGGTTTCATACAATATCTTAAAATTCTTAATTCCTGTTATATCTTCATATATATTTGAGATATTATCATTTAATTTGTCTATAAAATTTTTTCTTTCGCTGTATATATCTATTTCTCGTTCTATTAGATTTTCTGTAACACTTTGAAGATATCTCATATCAGTGTTTGAACTTTTATATAACATTTTTAAATAATTATTTCTTATTTTTAATATTCTATTGAATTCGTTATATTTTTTTATATAATTTTTTGATAACTGACTTAATTCAATATTTAAAAAATTTCTTCTTTCTGCTGGTGTTCCTTGCAGTATATTAATATCTTCAGGTGATATTAATATTACATTTAAATTTGTTATATAATCAGATATTTTTTTTATTTCATTATTATTTATTTTTACTTTTTTTCCTGTATTAGATAATTCAACAGTCATACTTTTATAAACACTATTATCTTTTATTTCACCTTTGACTTTTAAGCTTTCACTATCTTTCTTTATTAAATTGGTATCTGCAGTACGATAAGACTTTGTTAAAGCTAGAAAATATATACTTTCAAGTATATTTGTTTTTCCTTGAGCATTATCTCCTATAAAAATATTTAATTTTTTATCAAAACTAATCGAAATTTTGTTATAATTTCTAAAATTTATTAAATTAATTTTCCTAACTATCAATAATTATCAAAAAAATGCTCATTTTTTCACCTTACCCCATTATTAGTAGTCCTATACATACGGTAATATTATATCATAAATTAAGCCTTAAAACAAAGAAAAAAAGGATTTATATCCTTTTTTTTGCATTTATTCTCTTTTTAATAATTGATTCTAGTCTTGTTGCTCTATAAATTTGGTTATCTAGTGAAAGTTTCGATGTTTCCACAAGAATTTCTTTATCATTATTAAATACTATTTTTGAATTTTTTCCACATTTTTCAACTTTTTTTATGCTGTTTAAATTTATCCAACAGCAATCATCTAATAATGATGATTTAATAGGAAAGAATATTAAACAACTACTTTCTTCTACTAGTATTGGAAGTTTATAACTACATTCTAACATTGATTTTGCAGCTTTAAGTCTTCCATTGTAACTACTTCCGTAATATTGACAACTTTCATCCATCACATTGTATGCATCATTATTTACTAGATATTCACATTCCTTTTCGATAATTCTAGTTTTTCCAACGTGTTCTGCTATTACAGCATATGTTTCATCATTAATTTCATAATTTTCCATAAAATAATATCCCCCTTTTGAAAATTATATGGGTAATATTATCATTAATTTTTATCGAAATTTGTCTAATTTTGTTTGGAATTGTTATTTTTAGTATGTTCTTATTGGTACAACTAGTTGAATTAGACCATCTTCTTTTTTATTTTTTATAGTTATAGGTTTAACTTCTCCTACAAAAGATAGTTCTATTTCTTCTGTATTTAGTGCATTTAATGCTTCCATCATATATTTTGCGCTAAATGCTATTGTGATATCTTCATTATTATCTTTTTTAACAGTCATTTTCATTTCTGCTTTTCCTTTTTCATTAGCCACTGATCTAACTGTTAATAAATCTCCATTTGTTGATAGAGATACTATATTTTTTTCTTTATCTGTTGTTAAAATACTTGCTTGCCCTATTACATTATATAATTGAGAAAGATTTGCTGTAATTTTTAATATAGAATCTTCTGGTATAAGTTTTGAAGTATTTGGATAATTTCCACTTATTAACCTTGATTGAAATAGTAAATTATCTTGTTCAAAAAGTATTTTATTATTAAATATATGTAATTTAATATCACTCTTCTTTTCATCAATTATTCTGCTAAATTCTACTAAATTTTTACCTGGAATAATTATATTATAAATTTCTTCAACTGGTTTATTAAGTCTTAATTCTTTTTTAGCTAATCTATATGAATCTGTTGCACTACATTCTAAAATATCTCCATTTATTTTAAAACTTATACCTGTTAATACTGCACGTGATTCATCTGTTGATGTTGCAAATGCTGTTTCTTTAACAATATTTAATAAGTCTTCTGAATTAATAACAACATGATTTTCATTTTTTTCAAGATCTACATTCGGATAATCATTTTTATTAATAACATTTAAGTCATATTTAATTTTTTCATCATCTGTATAAATTAAAACTTTGGATTCATCTATAACTTCTATATTTATTTCTTCTTCAGGAATAATTCTTACGATATCAAGAATATCTTTTCCTTGTATTATGATAACTCCTTCTTCATCAATATTCATATTTTCATCATTAATGATTATTGTTTTTTGAATAGTAATATCATTATTAGATGCTGTTAGTGTTAATCCTTCCTTTGTTAAGTCAAATTTTATTCCTGCTAATGTTGGAATTAAATTTTTTGTTGATATTGCTTTCGATACTTTGTTTAGATTGTCTAGTAATAAGTCTCTTTTAATTTTTAATTTCATATGTTTATTCTCTCTTTCTTTTTTAAGTTTTTTATATTATTAGTGTGGAAATTGTTAATAAGTCACTTTTTCCTTGATTTTTCAATATTTTTATCAACTGTTTCTTGTGGATAACTTGTTAATTTAATTGTTAATTATGTATATCTTTTTCTAATTTATCAATAATTTCTGCAAAGTTTTTGTTATTTTTTATCTCCTGTTCTATTTTTTCATAGGAATGTATTACAGTAGTATGATCTTTTCCTCCAAATTCCATTCCTATTTTTGGATATGATTCATCAGTTAGTTTTCTACAAAGGTACATTGCAATTTGTCTAGGAAATGCAATATCTGCATGTCTTTTTTTAGATTTTAAATCTTCAATTGATACTTTAAAGTAATCTGCGACTATTTTTTGAATTCTACTAACATCATTTTTTTCACTATATCCTGCATTTACATAGTCCTTTAATGCTTCAATTGCAAGTGGTAGGTCTATTTCTGCACACATCATTGTTGAATATGCCATTAATCTGTTAACGCTACCTTCTAGTTGTCTTATGTCTGTTCCTATGTTTGAAGCCATATATTCTATTACTTGTTCTGGAATTTCTGCATTTAGTGACTCCCCTATTATCCTTTTCTTTAATATTGCTATTTTTAATTCAAAGTCTGGGGGGTATATATTTACAGGTAATCCCCAACTAAATCTTGTTCTTAAACGATCTTCGAAGACTTTTAAGTCGTTTGGAGATCTATCGGATGATATTATAATTTGTTTGTTTTCTCCATATAAATTGTTGAATGTATGGAAAAATTCTTTTTGCGACTCTGTTGCTCCTGCTAAAAATTGAATATCATCTATTATAAGAACATCTATATTTCTATATTTTTGTTTGAAAAAATCGATATATTCAAAATTATTTTTATTTTCTTGTTTTTTTGTTATTTCTACAAATTCTGCAACGAATGTTTCACTTGTTACATATAAAACTTTCTTTTTACTGTTTTTTTCGATATAGTTTCCAATAGCGTGCATTAAATGGGTTTTTCCTAATCCACTATTTCCATATATAAATAAAGGATTATATGTTTCTCCAGGCTTTTCTGCTACTGCTAATGCTGCAGCTTGTGCAAATCTGTTACTATTTCCGACAATAAATGTATCAAAGGTATACTTTTTATTCAAATTAGATTCAAATGTATTTTTATCATATATATTTTCTTCTATTATGTTTTTATTTTCTTCTTCAGTTTCGTTAATTAATTCTTCTTGTATTAAGAATTCAAGTTCAACTGTTTCCCCTATTTCTTCAATAAAACACGATGTTATTAGTTTTTTATAGTGATTTGCTAAATGATCTTTGTGTAATGCATAAGGTACTAATATTTTAGCAATTCCTTTATTTAATTCATATAATTTTGTTTCTTCAAACCAGGTTTGATATGATAATGAGTTTATTTCATTTTTAATTTTTTCTAAAATTTTGGACCACAAAAGTGTATTATCCATTTCATTATCACCCCCTGTGACGTAAATCTATAAGATATTTTAACTTAAATGTGGAAAAAAGAAAAGATAAAAATATTAAAAAAAAATATCCACAAGATATCCACAAAGTTTTCCATAGATAATAACTTTATTTGTAAAGGAAAAAATAAGTTATCCACATTATCCACAATTTTTTATTAACATGGTATTTTATAGTTATTAACACCCCTGTGAATTCTGTTAATAAGTACTTAATTTAATGTAGATTTTTTAAATAATTCACAAAATTGTGAATAATATTGTTAACTTTTTATTTTTATGTTATGATTTTAATTGACAAATTGTTCTTTTTATTATTATAATAATGGAGATTTTAGTTTGGAGGTGGAATTGTGAAAAGAACTTATCAACCAAATAATAGAAAAAAAGCTAAAAAGCATGGTTTCTTTGCTCGTATTAAAACAAAAGTTTTAAATAAAAGAAGAAGTAAAGGTCGTAAGAAATTAGTATAAAGAATTCCACTGTAATCCAGTGGCTTTTTTGTTATAATGTATTTGAGGTGTACTTATGAACAAATATCATACTGTTAAGAAAAATGTAGAATTTTCCAAAATTATTGGGAAAGGGCTTTTTTTTAAGAATAGAAGCTTTGTTATTTATTTTGATAAAAATGACCTTAATAAATATAGATTTGGTATATCAGTTAGTAAAAAATTAGGAAATGCTGTTTATAGAAATAAGTATAAAAGGCAACTTCGTTCTATAATAGACAAATACAAAAAAAACTACCAAAATGATATTGATTATATTATAATAATAAGGAATAGTTATATTAATTTAAATTTTGAAGAAAAAGAAAAAGATTTTTTATATCTATTAAATAAAATTAATAATTTTTACAATAAATGATAAAGGAGACTTCAAATGAAGAAAAAAAATAAGAATAAATTGATTATATTGCTTTTGCTAGTAATGTTTGTAACTGTTGGTTGTACTACACAATTAACGGATAAAGATGGTAAAAAAGTAAAAAATCCAACAACAGGGCAAGAACTTACTGAAAATATTTTATGTAGGCCAACCGATGAAGAAACTATTGATATTTATATAAATAATGGAGTTAATTTAGAAGAGTTACCTACTTGTAAAGATTTTAATGTTACTAGTGGTGGATATGATGGTCTTTGGACAAGTTTATTTGTAAAACCACTTGCTTGGCTTATTCTTACAATAGGGGAATTTGTTAAAAGTAATGGTTTAGCACTTATAATTGCAAGTTTACTTATTAGATTAGTAGCATATCCAATTACTAAGAAAACTGCTATGCAATCAGAGCTTATGAAAAAAGCAAAGCCAGAGTTAGATAGATTAGAAAAGAAATATGAAAATAAAACTGATAATGATTCAATGATGAGAAAATCACAAGAAATGATGATGATTTATAAGAAATATAATATAAATCCTGTTTCTGGATGTTTATTTGCATTTATTCAGTTACCTTTGTTTATTGCATTTTTTGAAGCAATAAATAGAGTACCAGCAATATTCGAAGAAAATTTTGTTGGGTTCCAATTAGGTACAACTCCTTTAACTGGTATATCTAATGGTTCATATATTTATATAATTTTAACTGTTATAGTTGGATTATCTACATTTTTCTCACTTAAATTTAATTCAGCATCAAATCCAGATAATCAACAAGTAAAAACAATGAATAAGGTAATGTTTTTTATGATTTTGATTATGTCACTGTTTATGTCTTCAGCTCTTAACATATATTGGGTAACAACTAATTTATTTACAGTGGTTCAAAATTTATTAGTAAAAAGAGAGAAGGTATAATATGAAGAAGTACACATTTATAGGTAAAACAGAGGAAGAAGCATTAAATCTTGCTTATGATGAGTTATCAGTAACGAAGGATGAGATTTTTTATAAATCAACTGAACAAAAAGGTGGTTTGTTTAAAGCAAAAAAAATTGAAATAGAAGTTATCAAAAAGTCTGACGTTAATGATTTTATTAAAGAATATATATTAAAACTTACTACTGATATGGGATTTGATGTAAAGTTAGAGACTAAGAATAGAGAAGATGGTTTGTATATTACTCTTTATAGCGATAATAATAATTTGTTAATTGGAAAAGATGGGAAAAATATGACTGCTTTAAGTGTTATTGCTAGACAAGCTGTTCATAATGAACTTGGTTTTTTCTATAAGTTTAATTTAGATGTAGGTGAATATAAATTAAAACAACAAAAAAATATTGAAAGAATGGCTATTAGAGTTGCAAAAGATGTTGCAAAGTCTCATGTAGAAGCAAAACTTGATCCTATGAATTCTTATGAAAGAAGATTGGTACATAATGTATTAACTGATTGGAAAGATGTTTATACAGAAAGTACTGGTGAAGAGCCAAATAGATGTGTGGTTATTAAGCCAAGAGAAGAATAAATAAAATGACCTGTGTGTCATTTTTTTCTTATATTGATATTAATTTTTAATAGTTATAAAATAATTGTATTGGAGGTAGTTTATGAATGATGTAATTGTTGCAATATCTACTGCGTTAGGAAAAGGTGCTATTTCTATTGTAAGACTTAGTGGTGAAGGAGCTATTGAACTTGTTAATTCTTGTTTTAAGGGTAAAGATTTGACTACTGTTAATAGTCATACAATTAATTATGGATATATTGTTAATGATGAAATGGTTATAGATGAGGTTTTAGTTTCTATTATGAAAGCTCCAAAAACCTATACTAAAGAGGACGTTGTTGAAATAAATTGTCATGGTGGTATAGCATCTACTAATAAAATTTTAGAAACTATGGTGTTAAAGGGAGCAAGATTAGCGGAACCTGGTGAATTTACAAAACGTGCTTTTTTAAATGGAAGAATTGATTTGGTTAAAGCTGAAGCTGTAATGGATTTAATCAATTCGAAGACAGAAAAGGCTAGAGTAGTATCCATTAATCAATTAGAAGGAAGACTTACTGGAATTATTAGAAAATTTCGTCAAGAATTGTTGGAATTGCTTGCAAATGTTGAAGTAAATATTGATTATCCAGAATATGAAGATATTGAGGTTGTTACTATTGATAATATAAAGAATAAAGTTAGTAATATGAAAAAAAGTCTTATTGAAATAATTAATGAATCAGAATCAAGAAAAATTATTAAAGATGGTATAAATGTTGCTATTGTAGGAAGACCTAATGTTGGTAAAAGTAGCATTTTGAATAGATTATTAGGAGAAAACAAAGCTATTGTTACAGATATTGCTGGTACTACTCGTGATATTGTAGAAGGAAGCATTACTATTAATGGTATAGCACTTAATTTTATTGATACAGCAGGTATTAGAGAAACTGATGATGTTGTTGAGAAATTTGGTGTTGAACGTAGTATAGAAGAAATTAAAAAAGCAGATTTAGTAATACTTGTTTTAAACAATAATGAAGAAATTAATAATGATGATATAGAATTGATAAATAAAATAAATGATAAAAAATATCTTGTTGTTGTTAATAAAAAAGATTTAGATAAAAAACTATCATTAGATGGTTTTGCTTTAAAAAATATTATATATACGGATACTGTTAGTACCGATGGTATTGTTTCATTAAAAGAAAAAATAGTTGAATTATTTAATTTAGATGAAATAGAACAAAATGATTATGAAATTTTTACTAATACAAGACAAATTACTTTAGCTAAAGAGTCTTTAGATATTCTTAAAGATGTTGAAATTGGTATTGAAAATGATGTTCCAGTTGATATGGTTGCGATAGATATTAAAAGAATTTGGACTAAACTAGGGGAGATTCTTGGTGAAAATTATAGTGAAGAATTAATTGATCAATTATTTAGTCAGTTTTGTTTGGGTAAATAGTTATTTTATATAGGAGCAAAAACGTTTGTAATTTGCTCTTTTTTTTTGTTATGATTTATTGTATAATACAGTAGATTTATGGAAGTGATATTATGAATTATGATGTTATTGTTATAGGTGGGGGGCATGCTGGATGTGAAGCTTGTCTTGCTACTAGTAGATTAGGTAAGAATACTTTACTTATTACAGGAAATAAAAAAAATATTGCAGATATGCCTTGTAATCCTTCAATTGGTGGGCCTGCTAAAGGAATTATTGTAAGAGAAATTGATGCCTTAGGCGGAGAAATGGGAAAAAATGTTGATAAAAGTTTTCTTCAAATGAAAATGCTTAACACTAAAAAAGGACCTGCTGTTAGAGCATTAAGGGCACAAGCTGATAAAATAACTTATAAAGAAGAGATGATAAAGACTATTGAATCCCAAGAAAATCTTACTATTCTTGAGGCAATGGCTGAAGATTTAATAGTAGAAAATGGAATAATTAAAGGTGTTGTTCTTGCTGATGGAAAAGAGATATATGCTTCTGTTGTTATTGTTACAACAGGGACATATCTTAAAGGTGTTATTCTTTATGGTTCAACTAGAATATCTAGTGGTCCACATGATGAGAAACCTTCATTGCATTTAAGTGATGCTTTTAAAAGATTAGGTTTTACTATAAAAAGGCTTAAAACTGGAACTCCTCCTAGAATAAAAAAATCAAGTATTGATTATTCTAAAGCAGTTATTCAACCTGGCGATGAAGAAATGCATAATTTTTCTTTTTCTAACAAACTTAATTATAATGTAGATGAACAATTACCTTGTTATTTGATTTATACAACAGAAGAGACACATAATATTATTAAAGAAAATCTTACTAAATCTAGTATGTATGGTGGGTATGTTGAAGGTGTTGGTCCTAGATATTGTCCATCAATAGAAGATAAAATTGTTAAATTTGCTGATAAAGATAGACATCAAATATTTTTAGAACCAGAAAGTATTTATTATGATGATATTTATATTCAAGGATTTTCTACTAGTATGCCGCATGATGTTCAAGAAAAAATGGTTCATAGTTTACCTGGATTAGAAAATGCAGAAATTGTTAAATATGCTTATGCAATAGAGTATGATGCGATAGATTCAATGCAATTAAAGCCGTCATTAGAAACAAAATTGGTTGAAAATTTATATACTGCTGGTCAAATTAATGGTACTAGCGGATACGAAGAGGCTGCAGGTCAAGGTCTTATTGCAGGAATTAATGCTGCTAGAAAATTAGATGGAAAAGAACCAATAATTCTAAAAAGAAATGAAGCATATATTGGAGTTTTAATTGATGATTTGGTTACTAAAGGTGTAATAGATCCTTATAGACTTCTTACTTCTCGTGCTGAATATAGATTATTATTAAGACATGATAATGCTGATATGAGACTTATGCCATATGGTAGAGAGATTGGTCTTATAAATGATGATACTTACTCAATTTATACTGATAAAATTAATGGAATTAATAAGTTATATGATAAGTTAAAAAGCATAAAACTCACTCCTAAAGAGGAAGTTAATAGGTATTTAGAGTCTTTGGGAAGTGCTACTTTATATGATAGTATTACTCTTTATGATTTATTAAAACGTCCTGAAATAAGTTATGAAAATATAAGACAATATATCGATGAAGATTTTTCTTTAGAGGTTATAGAACAAGCTGTTATAAATATAAAATATGATGGATATATAGCAAAAGCAAATAAAGAAGCGTTAAAGATGCTTGAATATGAAAAAATTAAGATTAGTGAAGATTTAGATTATTCGTTAGTTCCAAATCTTGCTAAAGAAGCAATTCAAAAACTTAATGAAATAAAACCTGTTTCTGTTGGTCAGGCAATTAGAATTAGTGGAGTAAATCCTGCTGATATTTCAATGCTTTTATTATATTTAAGAAGAGGTAATCATGAATAAAGAACAATTTGTTTTAGAAGTACAAAAATTAGGTATAAAAATTGATGATGATAAACTTTTAAAGTTAGAAAAATTCTATGATTTACTTATAGATTGGAATAATAAGATAAATTTGACTACTATTGTGGAGAAAGAAGATGTTTATTTAAAGCATTTTTATGACAGTTTAACATTATTTAAAGAAATTGACTTGACTACTGATTTAACTTTATGTGATGTTGGAAGTGGGGCCGGATTTCCTGGAATTGTTTTAAAAATATTTTTTCCAAATTTAAGAATTACTTTAGTTGATTCTTTGAATAAAAGGGTTATTTACTTAAATGAAATAATTAAAGAACTTAAGCTTGAAGATATTATTGCAGTTCATTATCGAATGGAAGATTTTTCTAGAATTAATGAAGAGGTTTTTGATGTTATAACTGCAAGAGCTGTTTCTAATTTAAGTGTTTTATCTGAAATATCAGTTAGAGCCTTAAAAGTTGGTGGGAAACTTGTATTTATGAAAGCTAATTGTGATGAAGAATTAGAAAACATTAGTAATATCTATAATAAACTTGGGTTGAAACTTAATTCTGTTAATAAATTTGTTTTACCTATAGAACAAAGCAATAGGGCACTTGTATGTATAGAAAAAACAAAAACTACAGATAAAAAATATCCAAGAACTATTGATAAAATAAAAAGAAATCCATTGTAATTTTGGATTTTTTATTTTATAATGTATGATAGATAGGAATATAAAAGAGAATAGAGGGTGTTATTATGGATAGCAACAATGAAGTAGTTTATTTATATTTAGATGATATTATTCCTAATAGATTTCAACCAAGAGAAGTTTTTGATGATCAAGCTTTAAAAGAATTAGCTGTGTCAATTAAAGAACATGGTGTCATTCAACCTATAATTGTTCGAAAAGTTGAAAATAAGTATGAGATTATTGCTGGTGAAAGAAGATATAAAGCTTCAACTATGGCTGGTCTTACAAAAATTCCTGCTATAGTTAAGAATTTAGATGATAAGGAAAGTTCTAAAGTTGCTTTAATTGAAAATTTGCAAAGAAGAGATTTAACACCAATTGAAGAAGCTAGAACTTATCAAAAAATATTAGAACTTGAAAGTAATATGACTCAAGAGCAATTGGCTCAAACTATGGGAAAAACACAATCTGTTGTTTCTAATAAGTTAAGACTTTTAGCGTTACCTGATGAAGTACAAGATGCTTTATTAAAAGAAAAAATATCAGAAAGACATGCAAGAAGTTTGTTAAATATTGAAAATAAAAATGATCAGATAAAGATGTTAGACAGAATAATAGCAGAGAGAATGACTGTAAGAGAACTAGATAAGGAAATTAAGAGTATGAATGATAATCAAAATAATAGTATGAACTTGTTTGGAAGTATGGGAATTAATCCAGCACCTGTAAGTATTACAGAACCAACCGTTGAAGCACCAGCTGTTGCAACACCAAGTGTTGGTCCTACAATATCTATTAATAATGATTCTAATAATAATGCTAATGTTAATACTAATACTAATAGTAGTGTTTCTGTAGATAATATTTTTAATCCAACTGCTGTTGATATAAACAAAATAAGAGAAAATGCAGTTGATATTGTTGCTCCAAGTGCTCCGACTGTGGATGTAAAAGATTTAATGAAGGATAATTCAGATAATAGTCCTAAAGATTTTAAATTCGTTCCATCTTTTGGTAGTAATACGGAACAAGAAAAAACTGTTAATAATCCAGCACCTTCATTTGGTTCATTTGGATTGTTTGGTGCATCTAATAATAATTCATCTAGCGTTAATTCATTAAATAGTGATAATAGTGTTGCATCTGTTCCTGTTACACCACCAGTTGCACCTAATTTTGGATTTTTTGGAAATACTTCTGTAACTCCTACAGTAAATGATGAATCTTCTAACAATAACGTAGCAAGTACAATTGCTGCTCCTAAATTTAGTATTAATGCTTTTGGTGGAAGTAGTAAGAAAGATGTTACTCCAGCAGTTACAGATATAAAAAGTGCAATAACTGGTCTTGAGTCTAAAGGATATAAAGTAGTATTTGAAGAATTAGATTCAAATGATACTTATCAAATGACAATTAAGATAGATAAAAATGTTTAGTATTTAGAAAAAAGACTTTATAGAGTCTTTTTTTTGTAAAAAAGATTTATTAATTAGATAATGTTTGATAAAATAGTGTTACATAGTTTAAGAAAAGGTGATGTTAGATGGGGAAGATGATTTCATTAGTTAATCAAAAAGGTGGGGTTGGTAAAACAACAACAAGTATTAATCTTTCTGCATCTTTAGCATATTTAGGAAAGAAAGTTTTATTATTAGACTTGGATCCTCAAGGAAATACTACTACTGGTATTGGTATGAATAAGGGAGATATTGATAAAACAATTTATGATGTCTTAATTGGCAGGTGTGATATTAAAGAAGCTATAATTCATACAAAATATAAAAGATTAGATTTATTACCTGCTACAGTTAATCTTAGTGGATTAGATACTGAATTTTTTGAAAGATCTAAAGAAGAACCTAATTTTGTTAAAGGTGCCCAGTTAAAAAATAAAATTGAATTAGTTAGAGATGAATATGATTTTATAATAGTGGATTGTCCACCATCTCTTAGTATAATTACAATTAATGCATTAACTGCTTCAAATTCTGTAATAATACCTGTTCAGTGTGAGTTTCTTGCTTTGGAAGGAATTATGCAATTGTTAAATACAATTATGATGGCTCAAAAGCAATTAAATCCAGAACTTGATATAGAAGGTGTTTTACTTACTATGTTAGATTCAAGAGCAAATCTTGGTTTTGAAGTAGTTGAGGAAATTAGAAAGTATTTTAAAGAAAGAGTATATAATACGATAATCCCTAGATTGGTACGTCTTGCTGAGTGCCCTTCACATGGGAAACCTATAATTGCATATGATCCTAAATGTAGGGCTACTGATGCATATTTAAATTTAGCTAAGGAAGTGATTGAAAGAAATGGACAACAATTATAAGAGAAGAGCATTAGGAAAAGGTCTTGAAGAACTTTTCAATAATGAACAAATTGATTTTGATAGTATTGAAGAAAAAATAATTGATTCAACTCCAAAGGATGAAATTGTAGAATTGGAACTTAGTGAGTTGAGATCAAATCCTTATCAGCCAAGAAAAGTTTTTGATGAAGATAAACTTTTAGAACTTTCAAATTCTATTAAAGAACATGGTGTTTTTCAACCAATAATAGTTAAAAAAAGTTCTGTAAAGGGTTATGAGATTATTGCTGGTGAACGTCGTGTAAAAGCTTCAATTATGGCTGGTCTTACACATATACCGGCAATTGTTAGAGAATTTACTGATTCTGAAATGATGGAAATAGCGCTTCTTGAAAATTTACAGAGAGAAAATTTAAATGCTATTGAAGAAGCAATGGCATATAAAAATTTGATTAATAGTATGTCAGTAACACAAGAAGAACTTGCAAAAAGACTTGGAAAAAGTAGAAGTCATGTTACTAATATGTTAGGGCTTTTGTCGTTACCTGAAGAAGTAAAAGATATGATTATTGATAATAAAATTTCAATGAGTCATGCAAGAGTTCTTAGTAAAATGGAAAACAAAGATGAAGTAATTGCTTTGGCTAATAAAATTATAAGTGAGAATTTGAATGTTAGAGACTTGGAAAGTGTTTCTAAAAATGAAAATATTGAAAAGATTCATAAAATAAAGAAAAAATCAAATTCTGAATATTCATATGTTGAAAATATGATGTGCGAAAAACTTGGAACTAAGGTTAAGATTAATAATAATAAGATAAATATTTCATTTAGTAATGTTAATGATTTAAATAGAATTTTAGAAATTTTAAATATTAATGAGTGATGTTATGAATGATGAAAAAAAGTTTGATATAGGTACTGTAGTTACTATGAAGAAAGGGCATCCTTGTGGAGCTAATGAGTGGGAGATTGTTCGATTAGGAGCTGATCTTAAACTTAAATGTGTTAACTGTGGTAGATTAGTCATGATGCCTAGAATCGATTTTAATAAGAAAGTTAAAAAAATTATTAGGTAGGTGACTTATGTTAAAGAAAAGAAAAATTAAATTTAAAAAAATAACATTACATCCAATTACCTCTTTTATATTAATGACTTTAGGGGTAATGATACTTAGTTCAATATTTTCAATATTTGAATTACAAGCAAGTTACTCGAAGATAAATCCTGCAACAGTTGAACTTGAAAATGTTATAGTAGCAGTAGAAGGAATGTTTAATTTTGAAGGTTTTAAATTTTTAATAAGTAATGCTGCTAAAAACTTTGTATCATTTACGCCACTTAGTACTTTGTTAATTGGTCTTATAGGACTTTCTGTTGCACATGCTAGTGGATTTATAGATGCTTTTATTAAAAGAGGTACACTGCATATAAATAATAAAACAATTACATTTATCTTAATATTTATTGCTACAATATCTAGTATTATAAATGAGGTTGGTTATGTAATATTGATTCCTCTTTCCGCACTGGTTTTTCTGGCAAATGGAAGAAATCCTCTTTTGGGAATAACTGCAAGTTTTTGCGGAGTGGCATTTGGTTATGGTGCAACTATTTTTGCAGGTTCTGCAGAAATAAGTTTGGTACCAATAACAAATCAAGCTGCTTATTTGATAGATTCTGGTTTTCATGTTAGTATGTTATCTAATTTAATTGCCATAATAGTTTCTTCTATAGTTGTTTCTGTTGTTGGAACTTTTATTGTAGAAAATATTTTACTTAAGAAAATTGGAAAATATAAAATTAATGAAGAAGAATTGCTAGGTGAAACTAGAGAGATAAAAATAGAGCTAGTTGAAGCAGAAGAGCAAAAAAGATTAGAAGTAGAAACTAGAGAAAAAAAAGGATTGAAAAATGCTTTTATAGCAGCAATGATTGTGTTAGTATTATTTATTTATATGATAATACCTAATTTACCAGGTTCTGGTCTTTTACTTGATATGAATGAATATGCATATATAAATCAGTTATTTGGGCCAAATTCTTATTTACAAGATGGATTTACTTATCTTGTTTCAGTATTGTTTTTTGCAACTGGTATAGCTTATGCTATGGGGGCTAAAACAATTAAGAATGATAAAGATTTAGTTGAAAAAGCCTCTATTTATTTGAAAGATGTTGGATACTTAGTTGCACTTATATTTTTTGCTGCTCAATTTATTGCAGTGTTTAAAAAGACAAATATTGGTACTATTATAGTTGCTTTTATTTCTAATATAATTAAGAATATATCTTTTAGTGGATTGCCTTTAATTATTGGTGTTTTAGTCTTAATTGCTGTAAGTGGTTTATTTGTGACTACTCAATCAGCTAAATGGACTATTTTATCACCTGTTGTTGTACCTCTTTTGATGCAATCTAATGTGTCTCCTCAATTTGCTCAATTTATTTTTAGAGCTGGAGATTCTATGGCTAAAGGTATTACACCAATACTTGCTTATTTTGTTATTTATTTGGGGTATTTAAATATTTATAATAAAGATAAAGAACCTATAACTATTAGAAAAGCCTTGTCTTTTGTATCACCTTATTGTTTAATAATTAGTATTACATGGATTTTAATAGTTGCATTGTTATATATTGTTGGTTTTCCTATTGGACCAGGAATATATCCAAGTTTGTAAAGGGGGAATAGAAATGAGTCTTAAAGCTGGAATAGTTGGCCTACCCAATGTTGGTAAGTCAACTTTATTTAATGCAATAACAAAGAAAAATATTTTAGCAGCAAATTATCCTTTTGCTACAATTGAACCAAATGTTGGGGTTGTTATAGTTCCTGATAAAAGATTAGATAAATTAACAGAAATTTATAATCCCGAGAGAACAATTCCTACTGCATATGAATTTACTGATATTGCTGGGCTTGTAAAAGGGGCTTCTGTTGGCGAGGGACTTGGAAATAAGTTTTTGTCACATATAAGAGAAGTTGATGCAATAGTAGAAGTAGTAAGATGTTTTGAAGATAATAATATAATACATGTAGAGAATACTGTTGATCCTATTAGGGATATAGAAATTATTAACTTAGAATTATCTTTAGCTGATTTAGAGATTGTTAATAGTAGAATTGATAAAATAAAAAAGAAAGCTGAAACAAACAGAGATAAAGAAGCATTGGAAGAATATTCAATCTTGAAAAAAGCAAAAGAGGCTTTAGAAGTTGGAACAGCTCTTAGAAGAGTAGATTTTTCTCGTGAAGAGCTTTTATATCTAAAAAGTTTTAATTTGCTTACAGCTAAACCAATAATTTATTTAGCAAATGTTGTTGAAGATGAACTTACAATAGATAATGAACATGTTAAGAAAGTTATTGAATTTGCTTCACGTGAAGAAGCTAAAGTAATTAAGATATGTGCAAAAATGGAAGCTGATTTAAGTGATTTAACAGATGATGAAAAGAAAGAGATGCTTGAATCTGTTGGTATCGAGGAAAGTGGATTAGATTTACTTGTAAAAGCAACATATGATTTATTAGGACTTGAAACATATTTTACTGCTGGTAGCGATGAAGTTAGAGCATGGACATATAAAAAAGGTATGAATGCTAAAGAATGTGCTGGTATAATTCATACAGATTTTGAAAAAGGATTTATTAAAGCTGAAATTATGTCCTATGAAGATTTAGTAACATATGGAACTGAATTAAAGGTTAAAGAAGCAGGTAAAACAAGACTTGAAGGAAAAGATTATTTAATGCAAGACGGAGATATTTGCTATTTTAGATTTAATGTATAATTTTTAAAAGTATTAATTTGATATTAATGCTTTTTTTGTTATAATTTTCTTGGTGATGTTATGAGACCAATGATTGGTATAGTGTCTAGAGTTGAATATCCTGGTGACACTGATAAGTTAGTTATAAATGATGAATATAGAAGAATGATTGTTGAATGTGGTGGTGATCCGTTTTTAATACTTCCTCCACAAATAATTGATTATGGTGCTACTAAAGGTAGTGAAATTGCTCCTTTGACACAAAAAGAGGAAGAAATGATAGTTAGACAGTTAAAGATGTGTGATGGGATTTTAATGCCTGGTGGTTTTAAATTGCTTAATTATGATTTTTTTATTTTAGATTATGCGATAAAGAATGATATTCCAATTTTAGGTATTTGTATGGGAATGCAAGTGATGGCTAATTATAAAAGAGATGTTTGGAATGAAAAAAATGATCCTGATGGTATTTGCCATAGAGTTGAAGATAAGGAATATGTACATTCTGTAGATATTTTAAAAGATAGTTTGTTATTTTCAATAATTGGCGAGTCTCATTTTATGGTTAATAGTTTGCATAATTATCATGTTTTACCAAGTGATTATTATAGGTCTGTTGGTTATAGTGAAGATGGACTTATTGAAGCAATTGAATATCCTTATAATTCTTTTAATATAGGTGTTCAGTGGCATCCTGAAAAAAATTATAAGACAGATATTGTTTCAAGAAGACTTTTAGAAATGTTTATTAAAAAAGCAATGATTCGTTGTAATTTTAGTGAGGTAGCTGTTTAATATTAAAAAAAAATGTAGACAAATTATAACTTTGCTGTTATACTACTTTCGAGTATTTCGATACTCCTTGCCAAGTAATTGGCCATAAGTCCAAAAGGAGGTGTAAAAAATGAGAAAATATGAAATTATGTTTATCGTTAAACCTGATTTAGAGGAAGGTGCTGTTAAGTCTGTTTTTGATTCTGTTAAGACTTTGTTAGAAGAACAAAAAGCTAACATTGTTGAAGCAAAAGAAATGGGACAAAAAGAATTAGCATATGAAGTAAACAAATACAAGAATGGATACTATTTCTATTTCTTAGTTGAGACAAATGATGCAAAAGCTGTTAAAGAATTTGATCGTGTTGCTTTAATTAATGAAAATATTATTCGTCACTTAGTTGTTAAAGTTGAAGAATAAGAAAAGAGGTAATTAATGAATAAAGTTTGTTTAGTTGGGCGTCTTGTTAAAGATCCAACATGTGAATATGTTAATACAAGTAATGGTAGTGTAGCTCGTTCTAGATTTACAATTGCAGTTGATAGAAGTTTTGTTTCTAGTAATCAAGATGGACGTAATACTGCGGATTTCATTAGTATTGTTGCATGGAGAAAACAAGCAGAGAATATTGCTAAGTTTCAAAAGAAAGGAAACCAAGTAGCTGTTGATGGAAGAATTCAAGTAGATAGTTATGCAGGTAAAGATGGAAACACTGTATGGACTACATATGTAGTTGCTGATTCTATTCAATTCCTTGATAGAAAAGGAGATAGTGTTTCAAATGGAAATTTTGAAACAAGTAGCTATGATAGTATTACTCCAAGTGATTTCTCTAGTGATTCAAGTGAGCAAGGTGCTAGTGTATGGGATTCAGGTTCAAATATTGAAATCGATCCAGGAGAGTTACCGTTCTATTAAGAAGGGAGATAAATTAAATGGCAGAATTTTTCAGAAAAAAGAAAAAAGTTTGTTACATGTGTACTGGTCATGATATAGATTATAAAGATGTTGAAACATTAAGAAAATATGTAAACGAAAGAGGTAAAATATTACCAAGACGTGTTACTGGAAACTGTGCTAAACATCAAAGACATGTAGCTATGCAAGTAAAAAGAGCAAGAGCAATTGCTTTATTACCTTATGCAAAATAGTAAAATATCCTTTTTGGATATTTTTTTTTGTAAAATTGTCGTAAAGTTGTCTATTTTGTTGTTCGATATTGTTCAAAAAGTGTTTTTGTAGTGCTAAAATATAATCGAGAAAGTAGGTGATAGTTCTTATGGCAAAGAAAGTTGTAAAAAAGAAACCAAAAAAGAAAGCTTTAAGGGTTTTGTTATTTGGTGTTGCTAGTTGTGCATTTATGATTTACTTTTTTGGATTTGTTGTTAATGTTTCTTTAGATATTGTAAACAAATATAAAGAAAAAGAGATATTAAATGATAAACTTTTAGAACTTAAAGAAGAGGAACAAGAATTATCACTTGATGTTGAAAAACTTAAAGATCCTGAATATATAGCAAGATATTTAAGGGAGAAGTTTTTATATTCAAAGGAAGATGAATATATTATTAAAATACCACAAGGGGAATAGTCTATAAAAAGGGGATTTAAGTCTTCTTTTTCTTGCTAATGGCTTAATTTTTTTATAGAATATTATATGGTGACTATTTGTGAAAAAAGTAATAGAATTTTTAGAAAGAGATATTAGACTAAAGGAAAATGATACGATTATTCTTGGAAATAGTGGTGGGCCTGATTCAATGTGCCTATTTTCTATTTTATTGCAATTAAGGGAAAAGTATCATTTAAATCTTGTTTGTGCACATGTTAATCATAATGTAAGAAGAGAAAGTGCTGATGAAAAAGAATTTTTAATGAATTTTTGCCAAGAAAAAAATGTTCTTTTTGAATCAATGACGATTGAAAGATATGGTGATGATAATTTTCATAATCAGGCAAGAAAAATTAGGTATAATTTTTTTAATGATTTAGTAAGAAAATACGGGGCTAATTATTTAATGACTGCACATCATGGTGATGATTTAGTAGAAACGGTTCTTATGAGACTGGTGAGAGGCTCTACTTTAAAAGGGTATAGTGGTTTCAATAAGGTGTTAGATAATGGTGATTATAAGACTGTTAGACCATTAGTGTTTGTGTCTAAAGATGATATATTAAGATATGATGAAGAAAATAATATTCCGTATGTTATTGATAAATCTAATTTTAAAGGTAAATATACAAGAAATAGATATAGAATGAATATTTTACCATTTTTAAAAGAAGAAGATAAAAAAGTTCATGAGAAATTTATTAAATTTAGTGAAACATTAGAAGAATATGATTCTTTTATAAATAATGAGATTAGAAGGTCAATTAAGAAGGTATATAGTGAGAATAAAATTGATATTTTAGAATATAAAAAACTTGATTATTTAATTCAGAAAAAAATTATATATTATATTTTAGAAGATATTTACAAAGATAATTTACTAATTATTAATGATAAACATGTAAAACTTATTGTTGATTTACTAAATTCTAAAAGGGCAAATGCTAAAATTTGTTTACCTCATAATATAGAAGCTGTTAAAAATTATAATGAATTAGAGTTTAGTAAAGAGATTAAAGAAACAATTAGTTATGAAATAGAACTTATTAAATTTGCTACTTTACCAAATGGTCATAAATTAGAATTTGTATCGGATTGCGATACTAATGGAAATGATATTTGTAGAATAGATGTTGAAGATGTGTCGTTACCTCTTTATGTTAGAACTAGAAAATATGGCGATAAAATGTTCTTAAAAAAGTTAAATGGTTACAAAAAATTGAAGGATATTTTTATTGATTGTAAAGTTCCTTTGAAAGATAGAGATAAATGGCCGGTGGTTGTTGATTCAAAAGATAAGATAATTTGGGTTCCTGGGTTAAAAAAATCCAAATTTACAAAGCTAAAAAATGAAAAGTATGATATAATAATTAAATATAGTTAAAGGAGGCGTAATATGAATAAGAAAAACGTTAAAAAAGGTTTATTACCATATGCATTATTATTGATTGTTATGTTAGTTATCTATTATATTTTAACAGTTGGTAGTTTTAAAGTTAATGATTTAACTTATGATGTGTTTTTATTAGAAATAAAAGCTGGAAATGTTTCAGAAGTTGTTATAACTCCTTCTTCAAGCGAAGGTACTTATAATATAACTGGTAAACTTAAAAGCTATGATGAAAATGAGTCGTTTTCTGTAAAAGCTCCGCTTACTGATACTGTTGTATCTCAAATTGTTGCAATTGACTCAGAGCTTAATTATAAAATTGAGACAGAATCTGACCCAGGATCAAGTCCGCTTTTATTTATTTTATTAAACATTTTACCTATTGTGTTATTGGTAGGAGTTGGTTTTTGGTTCTTTTCTAAACAAATGAGTAGTGCTGGAAAATCAATGGATTTCGGAAAAAGTAGAGCAAGACTTAATAATGATAAGAATAAAGTTACATTTAAGGATGTAGCTGGTCTTAAGGAAGAAAAGGAAGAGGTTAAAGAACTTATTGATTTCTTAAAGAATCCTAAGAGATTCCAAAAATTAGGTGCAAGAATTCCTAAGGGAGTGTTGCTTGTAGGTCCACCTGGTACTGGTAAGACATTACTTGCGAAAGCTGTTGCAGGTGAAGCAAATGTTCCATTTTATTATATAAGTGGATCTGACTTTGTTGAGTTATTTGTTGGTGTTGGTGCTAGTCGTGTAAGAGATATGTTTAAACAAGCTAAGCATAATGCTCCATGTTTGATTTTTATAGATGAAATTGATGCTGTAGGACGTCAACGTGGAACTGGTCTTGGTGGAGGACATGATGAAAGAGAACAAACTCTTAACCAATTATTAACAGAAATGGATGGTTTTGGTGCTAATGAAGGTATTATCATTATTGCTGCTACAAACCGTGCTGATGTTTTGGATCCTGCGCTTTTAAGACCTGGAAGATTTGATAGACAAGTTACTGTTAATTTACCAGATGTTAAAGGAAGAGAAGAAATTCTTGAAGTTCATGCTAGAAATAAAATATTAGCTCCAAGTGTGACTCTTAAAAATTTAGCTAAAAGAACTCCGGGATTTAGTGGTGCTGATTTGGAGAACTTATTAAATGAAGCTGCCCTTCTTGCTGTTCGTTCTAACAAAGAACAAATAACTATGAAGGAAGTTGATGAGGCAACTGATAGAGTTCTTATGGGACCTGCTAAAAAGAGTAAGAAATATACTGAAAATGAAAGAAGAATGGTTGCATTCCATGAAGCAGGACATGTTGTATTAGGATTAAAGTTAAATGATGCAAATGATGTTCAAAAAGTAACGATTATTCCTAGAAGTTATGCTGGTGGATATGCCATGATGATTCCAAAAGAAGAAAGATATACTTCTACTAGAAAAGAATTAATTGAGCAAATAACTGGTTTATTAGGTGGTAGAGTTTCTGAAGAATTGAATTTTGGAGAAGTTACTACAGGTGCTCATAATGACTTTGAAAAAGCTACCAAGATAGCTCGTTCTATGGTTACTGAATATGGTATGAGTGATTTAGGGCCTGTTCAGTTAGAACACCAAGAAGGTGGGGTTTTCTTAGGAAGAGATTACAATAAGAGTAAAAATTTCTCTAATGAAGTTGCTCATGAAATTGATTTGGAAATTCGTAAGATTATAAATGAATGTTATGAAAATGCTAAAAAGATTTTGGATGAACATAAAGATTTAGTTAAGTTAATTGCTGAGACTTTATTGGAGTATGAGACATTAACAAAAGAACAAATTGAGTATCTTGTTAAAAATGGTTGTATGCCTGAGGAAGAAAATTATGATGATAATACTTTAGATGAGCTAAAAGAAAAAGCTAAAGAAAAAGGTATCAAAGGTTATACAAAAATGTCTAAAGAAGAACTTAAAGATGTTCTTAAAGATGAAGAATAATAAATAGCTTAAGTTTTACACTTAAGCTTTTTTTTGTTATGTGTTATAATTTTTGTGGTGATTTTATGTGGAAAATTGGAAATGTTGAAATAAATAATAGAGTAGTGTTGGCACCTATGGCTGGAATATGTAATTCTAGTTTTCGAAGAATTGTCAAAGAAATGGGGTGTGGTTTAGTTTATGCTGAAATGGTTAGTGATAAAGCAGTTTTTTATAGCAATAAAAAAACATTAGAAATGCTTTATATGACTGATTTTGAAAGACCTTTGTCTCAACAAATTTTTGGAAGTGATAAAGAGTCTTTTGTTGCAGCAGCAAAATATATTTGTGAAGTAATGAAACCGGATATTATTGATATTAATATGGGTTGTCCTGTTCCTAAAGTTGCAATGAGGTCTCAGGCTGGTTCTGCACTTTTGAAAAGTCCTGAAAAGATACGAGAAATTGTTAGTGCAGTTGTAGAGTCTGTGTCAGTTCCTGTTACTGTTAAGATAAGAAGTGGATGGGATAATAATTCTATTAATGCTGTTGAGGTGGCTAAAATATGTGAAGAGGCTGGTGCTAGTGCAATATGCGTTCATCCAAGAACTAGAAGCCAAGGCTATAGCGGAAAAGCCGACTGGAGTATTATAAAAGCTGTAAAAGAAGCTGTTAATATTCCTGTTATTGGAAATGGTGATATTATAGATATTTATAGTGCAGAGAAAATGCTTTCTGAAACTAAATGTGATGCAATAATGATAGGAAGAGGTAGTCTTGGAAATCCTTGGTTAATAAAGGAAGTAATTGAATATATTGAAAATGGTATAATAATTGATAAACCAACTCCGTTAGATAGGGTGGAAATGTGTTTGAAACATCTTAATTATTTAAAAGAAATTAAGGATGAAAAGGTTGCTGTATTAGAAATTAGAAATCATGTTTCTTGGTATTTGAAGGGGTTAAAAAATGCCAATGAGGTTAAAAATCAGGTGTTTTTAACAAAAAGTATTGTTGACATAATAAATATATTAGAAAAATATAGATTGTATATAAAGGAGGAATATTAATGAAGGCATATTTTTTACAAAGATGTATTGCTTATTTTATCGATATTTTTATTGTAGTTTTAGTTAGTATGGTTTTTAGTTTTTTTATTCCTGTTACTGAAAAATATAAGGATTCTTTGGAAAAACAGGAAATTATATTAAATCAATATGAAAATGAAGAGATTAACTATGATGAATATGTTAAATTGTATAATAATAATTCCTATTCAATGGCAAAAGAATCGATGATTTTTGATTTTTTTTCTATAATAATTACTCTTGCATATTTTGGAGCATATTCATATTATAAAGATGGAATGACTATTGGAAAAAAATGTATGAAGATTAGAATTGTTGATAATAATGGAAAACATCCTTCATACCGTAAATTTGTTATTAGGGCAGCATTATTGCATGGTCCTGTTATGTCTATATTACTTGCATTGTCATTAATATTTCTTAGCAAAGATATTTATTTTTTAGTATCTAGTGGAATTAATTTTGTTTATACAATTTTTTCATTTTTTTGTATATTCTTAGTTGCTGTTAGAAAAGATGGAAGAGGTTTGCATGATTTAATTTCTGGAACTAAGGTTATTGCATTAAAATAATGTGTTTGTTTAGTGAAATTTCGTTATATTTATTGTATTTGATTAATATATTGGTGTATAATTGTTTACGAGGAGGATATAATGAAAAAGCATAATTTATTTAAGGTTGTTATGCTGACAATTGCGTTTGTGGTATTACTATCTTGGTTATTACCTGTTTCGTATTTTTCAAAGGGCAGCCTTATAGAAGAAGCTAGAACTCAAATTGGATTATTTACTGTAATGAATTATGTTGGTATTGCTATTCAATATTTTAGCCATATTGGTTTATATGTTTTAGCAATAGGTGGTTTCTATGGTGTGCTTCATAAAATTTCAGGTTATCGTAATCTTTTAGATAAAATTGTATCTGGATTTAAAGATCGCGAATGGATTTTTATGACTGTTATTATGGTGATCTTTGCAGTTTTATCTGCAATGGCTGGTTTGTCACTATCACTAATGTTATTATTCCCATTTGTTATTTCTGTTATATTATTGATGGGATATGATAAAATTACTGCTGCTATGGTAACTGTTGGTTCTACAGTAATTGGTTTAATTGGGTCAGTATTTGCTGTAACTAATACAGAAGGAATTGATGTTGTTATTGGAACATCTGCTGATGGAGATGCATTATTAAAAATATTATTATTAGTTGTGTCTTTGGTATTGTTGATTTATAATGTTTTAACTTATAGTAAAAATCATAAGAGTGCTAAAGAAGTATTAAATAGTGATTTTGCTCCTGAAGTGAGTACAAATAAGAAACAAAAAGTATGGCCTTTAGTTGCTATAATTGATTTTATGATTTTAATTTTAATCTTATCTTTTGTTTCTTGGGATTTATTTGGAGTTAAATTTTTTGCTAAGGCATTTAATAGTGTTACATCGTATGAGTTGTTTGGTTTTCCAATATTAAAAAATATTTTTGGATTATCAAATCCGTTCGGTAAGTGGTCTTTAACTGAATTAACTGTAATGATATTAGTATTTAGTTGGTTTATTTCATTTATATATAAAGTTAAGTTTAATGATTATATTACTAACTTTATGAATGGTGCTAAAAGAGCAATTAAGCCAGCTGTATTGGTTGTATTGGTATATATAGTTTTGATTGTTACTACTTATGTTCCAACTATACTTACAGCATTAAAACCATTATTAACAAGTACTAATGGATTAAATATATTTGTAATGGCAATTGCTGCATTTATAACATGTGTATTTTCAGTTGAATTGTATTATGGTGCTACTTCAGTATTACCATATGTTACAGGTGTATTATTTACTGGATTAGTTGCAAAAGATATTACAATTCTTTCACTTATTTGGCAATCAATGTATGGTGTTGCAATGTTAGTTGCACCAACTAGTGTTGTGTTGATAGCTACATTGTCATATTTACATATACCATATCAAAATTGGTTAAAGAGTATTTGGAAATTGTTATTAGAACTTGTTGTAGTACTATTAATAATATTTACAATAGTATCATTTATGTAAGAAGAAATTTTATTATTTCTTCTTTTTTTGTTTATTTTTTGAAATAGATTCTCATTATATACATAGTATGTATATGAAAGGGGCATTTATGTTCTTAAAATTTGATGAGGAAGTAAGAAAAATATTATTAGGTGCTAAAAGAGAAATGAAGTTATTAAAACATCCTTATATTGGTACTGAGCATTTAGTACTTTCAATTATAAAAAGAAATAATTTTATTACTAGTTTATTAAGTGATAAAAATGTTACATATGAAGTTTTTTATAATGAAGTTATATCTTTGATTGGTATGGGAAATAAACAGTCAAATTTGTTTATTTATACTCCTCTTTTGAAGAAAATTATTCAAAATGCAATGGTTATTAGTAAAGAAAGAAACTTAAAGGAAGTAAATTTAAATTCCCTTTTCGCTGCATTGCTAGAAGAGGGAGAGGGAGTTGGAATACGAATTTTTATTTCAATGGGAATTGATGTTGATGAACTTTATGAAGAAGTAAATATAAAAAGGAAACAAAAAAAATTAAAAAACAAACTGTTAATTGATGATTTTGGTGTTAATTTGAATAAAAAGGCTTTAGATGGTGAATTAGATCCAGTGATTGGAAGAGATGATGAGGTTTTAAGAGTTATTGAAATTCTTTGTAGAAGAACTAAAAACAATCCTTTATTAATAGGTGATGCTGGGGTTGGAAAAACGGCAATAGTGGAAGAACTTAGTAGAAGAATTGTTAATGGTAAAGTACCACTTAAGCTTTTAAATAAAAGAATTGTGTCTATATCGATGGCAAGTTTAGTGTCTGGTACTAAATATAGAGGTGAATTCGAAGATAGAGTTACGAAAATGCTTTCCGAGGTAGAAGAAGCAAATGATGTTATTATTTTTATAGATGAAATTCACACTTTGGTTGGTGCAGGTGGTGCTGAAGGTGCTATTGATGCATCTAATATTTTAAAGCCTGCATTAGCTCGAGGAAAAGTAAATATAATTGGGGCTACTACTACTTATGAATATAAGAAAATTATGGAAGATGATAAAGCTTTAGCTAGAAGATTTCAAAATATAGTGATAGAAGAACCAAATGTTGAAAAGGTTTATGATATATTAACTAGGATTAAACCAATATATGAAGAATACCATAATGTGTTAATAAGTGAAAAAGTTTTAAAATTAATTGTTAATCTATCAGATAAATATTTATATAATCGAAAGCAACCGGATAAGTCTATTGACATTTTGGATGAAGTTTGTTCTAAGTTATCAATTGTTGAAGACGAATTTATCAAAAAGAATACGCATTATAAAAATTTATTGAAAAATGTTGTATCAAGAAAGAATGATGCAATTATTAATGGACGTTTTAATGATGCTATTTGTTTAAGAGAAGAAGAGATAAAATTAGAAGGTCGTATTAATAGGCTTGAGATTAAAATTATGAAACATGATTATAAAAGAGAAGTAACTTGTGATATGGTTGCAAATGTTATTAAGCAAAAAAGTAATATACCAGTTTATGAGTTTGAAAGGCCAATGGATGTTATTAATAGCTTGAAAAAATATTTATTATCTAATGTTATTGGGCAAGATTTTGCAATAGAAAAATTATGTAATATTACTAAAAAAATGTTTTTTGGTATTAAAGCTGATAAAAGGCCTATATCTTTTTTGTTTGTAGGGCAAAGCGGTGTTGGAAAAACTCATTTAGCTAAAGAATATAATAAGTTTTTATTTAGGGATGAGAACCTAATAAGAGTTGATATGAGTGAATATAAGGAAGAACATTCTATTAGTAAAATTATTGGTTCTCCTCCTGGTTATGTTGGTTATCAAAATAAATCTACTCTTCTTGAAGAAATAAAAGATAAACCTCATTCAGTGGTTTTACTTGATGAGATAGAAAAAGCTCATTCTAGTGTGTTGAATTTGTTTTTACAAATACTTGATGAAGGACATATTAAGGATTCTAATGGTAATATTTATAGATTTGATAATAATATTATTATTATGACATCAAATGCTGGATGTGATGTTAAAAATATTGGTTTTGATAATTCAAAAGTAAATGTTGTTGATATAATAAAGAATAGTTTTAGTTCTGAATTTATTAATAGAATCGATAATATTATTTTATTTAATTCATTTAATTATAATGATGTTTTTGAAATTACTAAAAGATTATTGGAGTCAATTGTTAATAAATTTAAAGTTAATTTTAATTATGATGATAATTTTATTGACTCAATTGTTAAAGAATCTAAATATGATAAATTTGGCGCAAGAAAGTTAGAAAAAATTATTATGGAAAAACTTGATTTTTGTTTGTTTGATAATTCAATAAACAATGGTGTGTTAATTTAGATAAAAGACTTAAAACAAGTCTTTTTTTGTGTTATAATTTTAGTGATAATGGAGGTTTTTATGGAACTTTATGAATTGAATAAAAATATTAATGATTATTATGTCAGAGTAAATGATTTGTGGAGGTTACTTTGACATAGATTCTAAAAAGAATAAAATAGAAGTACTTGAAGCTAAAATGTTAGAGCCTAATTTTTGGGATGATTCTAAAGAGAGTGGTAAAGTTATTGAAAATTTAAACTCTTTAAAGTCAGTTGTTAAAGATCTGGATTTATTGGTTAATCGTGTTAATGAACTTAAGGAATTAATATCAGGTGCTGTTGATGATGAGACTCATATGCTTATAGAAGAAGAAGTAATTTTATTAAGAGATGATGTTGAAAAAATGGAGCTTCTTTTGTTGTTAGACGGTGAGTACGATGGTAATAATTGTATTTTAGAAGTTCATTCTGGTGCAGGAGGAACTGAAGCTTGTGATTGGGCTTTGATGTTATATAGAATGTATACAAGATGGTGTGATAAAAAGGGATATAAATATACTGTTATTGATTATCAAGATGGTGATGAAGTTGGGATTAAAAGTGCTTCGTTATTAGTTAATGGGATTAATGCATATGGATATTTAAAATGTGAAAAAGGAATACATAGATTAGTTAGACTTTCCCCTTTTGATGCTAATAATAAGAGGCATACTTCTTTTGCATCTGTTGATGTTACTCCTGAATTTGATGATAATGCGAGTGTTGAAATAAATGAAAAAGATTTAAAGATAGATGTGTATAGATCTAGTGGATGTGGGGGGCAAGGCGTTAATACTACTGATTCTGCTGTTCGAATTACTCATTTACCTACCAAGATAGTCGTTACATGTCAAAATGAAAGAAGTCAAATTCAAAACAAAGAGCAAGCTATGAAGATGTTAAGAAATAAGCTTATGCTTTTGGAAATTGAAAAGAAAAATAATGAACTTAATCAAATAAGAGGAGAATTAAAAAACATAGAATTTGGTTCTCAGATAAGGAGTTATGTAATGCATCCTTATTCTATGGTAAAAGACCATAGAACATCTTATGAAACAAGTAATGTTCAAAAGGTGTTAGATGGAGAAATAGACTTGTTTATTGAAAAAAAATTGAAGGAGGATCGAAATGAAAAATAAGAGATTAAAAGGAAAACTTTTAAATAAAAATAGAATTGTGAGATTTGTGCAGTTTTTGTCAGGGTTATTCTTGTTTTCTTTTGCATTTAATTTCTTTTTACTTCCTAATAATTTAGTTTTTGGCGGGGTAAGTGGTCTTTCAATTTTATTCAAAGAATTGTGTGACCCTTCTATGTTTGTGTTAATTGCGTCTATTGTTCTTTTGTTGGTTAGTTTAATTTTTTTAGGAAAAGAAAAAACTGCTGGTTCAGTTTTAGGATCGTTATTGTTGCCTTTGTTTTTGAAAATTACTGAATTACTTACTGTTTATGTAAAGTTTGAAGCAACAGAAATATTTTTAGCTGCAATTTTTGGTGGTGTGCTTTCAGGTATTGGTTTAGGGCTTGTTTATAAAGCTGGATTTACTACTGGTGGAACGGATATTGTTAATCAAATACTTCATAAATATCTAAAGATTAGTCTTGGTAAATGTATGTTTTTATCTGATGGATTAATAGTTGGTTCTAGTATATTTATTTTTGGTTTAACAAAGTTCATGTATGCTGTAGTAGTGCTTTATATAATTAGTATTTTAACTGATAAAGTATTGCTTGGTATTAGTAGTTCAAAAGCTTTCTATATTGTTACTAATAGGGTTAATGAGGTTAGAAATTTTGTCTTGGTTAAATTAGGTCATGGTATTACTATTTTTGATGCTGTTGGAGGTTTTTCTAAAGAAGATCAGAAGGTTTTGTTTTGTGTTATTCCTACTAGAGAATATTTCAAATTGAAAGAGGGAATTCATGCGATAGATAAGGAAGCGTTTTTTGTTGTTACTGATGCATATGAGGTGTTTGGTGGTGAATAATAAAATAAAATTGTTTGTAAAAAAGTTTAAAGAAGAAAACTATTTTTATAAATATTCCATTTTAGTTATTACTATGTTTGTAGCTGCAATAAATTATAATTTGTTTTTAAGACCTTTAAAGATTGTAGCTGGTGGTACAAATGGATTATCTATTATTATTGAGAAAATATTTTCTATAGAACCGTCGTTTTTTATTTTAATTTTTTCTGTGGTGGTTCTTATATTAGGATATTTTACTGTAGGAATAAAAAAAGCTTCGAGTGCTTTGGTTGCTTCATTTGTTTATCCGGTATTTGTTGATGCGACAGAGATAATTACATCTTTTGTTAGCATTAATGAATCTGATATTTTAGTAGCATCGGTATTTTCAGGTATTCTTAGTGGTTGGGTATATGGGCTTACTTGTAAAATTGATTTAAGTCAAGGAGGCGTTTCTTTGATTAGTCAAATTTTATTTGAAAAGTTTAAATTATCAATTAGTGGTACAAGTTTTTTAATTAATTTTTGTATTATTTTAGTTGGTGGATATTATTTTGGTGTTACAAGTGTTTTGTGTGCAATTATACTTTTATATATAAACAGTATTACAATTGATAAAGTAATGCTTGGAGTATCTACTCATAAATATTTTTATATTATTACAGATAAGCAAGTGGATGTAAAAAAATATATATTGGATGAACTTAAAAGTGGTGTTACATTATGCGATGTTAAAGGTGGTAGGGAAAATGATGATAAATCAATTATGATGGTATCTATTCCTAACGACTTATATTATAAAGTTACCAAACGAATTAAGTTAATTGATAAAAAGGCTTTTTTTGTAGCTACTGATTCTTATCAAGTTATTGGTGGACATAATAGTTAGTATTTTTGTTTAAAATGTGTTATAATATGGTTTGAAAGATAGAGGTGAGGCATTTAGTGGAATTAATTAGTTTAAAGAAAGTAAATAAAAAGTACAAGAATGGTGTAACTGCTATTTACGATTTAGATTTAAAAATAAAAAAAGGTGAATTTGTTTTTGTAATTGGAGGTTCTGGTAGCGGTAAATCTACACTTATAAAAATGTTATATAGAGAAGAAAAACCATCATCTGGAGAGATAATGATTGGTGGTAAAAATGTTGCTAAACTTCGTAATAGTAAGGTTTATAAACTTAGACGAAGGCTTGGTATAGTATTCCAAGATTATAGGTTGTTACCTAAACTTACTGTTTACGAAAATGTGGCGTTTGCACTTGAAGTAATTGGAGAAAAGAGTAATGTTATTAGAATTAATACGTTGAAAGCTTTGGAATTGGTTGGATTAAAAGGTAAAACAAGAAATTATCCTGATCAGCTTTCTGGTGGTGAACAACAGAGAGTGGCTATTGCAAGGGCCATTGTTAATAATCCTAAATTACTTATTTGTGATGAACCTACTGGTAATTTAGATCCTCTTATGAGTGAAGAAATTGTTAATGTTTTAGATGATATTAATAAGACTATGGGTACTACTGTTATAATGGCTACACATAATAAAGATATTGTTAATAAATTTAAGAAAAGAGTTGTAGCATTGAAGGATGGTCGAATAGTAAAAGACTATGAAGAGGGGGCATATGATAATGAAATTATTTAGAATGATTAGATTTGGTATTAGAGATGCTTTTAAAAGCGTTGGTAGAAATTTCTCATTATCAATTGCTTCTATTTCTTGTATTAGTATTACACTTTTAGTTGTTTCACTTGCTTTAATTGCATCGTTTAATGTAAAGAGTTTTTCTAAAGATATAAAAAGTGATGTTACCATGGTTGTTTTTTTGAATTTAGGTGTTACACAAGACGAAGTGGCATCATTTGAAAAAAATCTTAATAATATATCTAATGTTTCTTCGGATTGGGAATCGAAGGATCCGACTGAAAGGAAAGAAATGTTGGCTGCTGATGGAGAATTTTGGAGTTCTGTTGCAGAATCTATAGATAATGAGGCAGAAATTTTCCATTACAGTTATTTAGTTAAGGTAAAAGATATTACTAAGATGAAAGAAACCGTAAGTGAAATTGAAAATATGCCAGTTGTTGATTATGTTAATTATGGCGAAACTATGGTTGAAAAGCTGATAACAATGTTTGATATTGTTGAAAAAATTGCGTTTGTAATTGTTATTGTTTTGGTTATTGTTACTGTATTTTTAATTGTTAATACAATCAAACTTACTATCTTTTCAAGAAAAAGAGAAATCTCTATTATGAGAGTAGTTGGTGCTAGTAATTGGACAATAAAAAATCCGTTTGTTATTGAAGGATTTCTAATTGGCTTACTTGGATCTTTATTTCCTATTATAGTAACTATTTACGGATACGCTGCTTTTTATAATTCTCTTGATAATGGTCAATTATTTTCGTCTTTAATTAAACTTATTGATCCATATCCATTTGTGTATATTATATCGTTGATTTTGGCTGCTATTGGTGTTTTAGTTGGTATGTTTGGTAGTGGCAGAGCAGTAAGGAAGTATTTAAAAGTATGATGAAGAAAGTTATATTATTAGTTTTATTATTTTCTGTTTCTTTTCAACTTTTCGTTCCAATACAAGCGGATGCTATTACACTTGGTGAATATGAGGCTAAACTTGAAAAATATAAAAAAGATGCTTATGACAATAAAACGGCGATTAATAAAACAGAATCGGAAATTAATTCTGCAAATAAGGAAATAAACAATTTAAAGAATGAGTTACTTCAACTTGGAAATGAGATTAAAGAGTTGACTAATGAAATTGATGATTATAAAAAGAAGATAGAAGAAAAATTGATTCAATCTAGACAAGTTTTAGAATATTTACAATTATCTACTGGTGAAAATATGTTTATTGAATATATTTTTGATGCAGATACTACTACAGAGATGATTTATAGATCTGCAGTTGTTCAAGAATTAATTGATTACAATAATAAAGCTGTTGATGAAATGAAACAATTAATTAGTGATAATGAAAATAGACAAAAAGAGATTGATAAAAGAAAGTTACAGATTAACTCCAAAGAAGAGCAGTTAGTTGAAAAGATTGAAACTTTAGGTGAAAAAAAAGAAACATTAACTGAAGCTGGTGTTTCTGTTTCACAACAAATAAAGATTTATGAGGAATTAGTGGCAAGTTACAAGAAACTTGGTTGTACTAGTAAAGATGTTATTGGTGTTGATTGTGCTGTTAGTAGTGAAGCTGGAGTTTTTAGAAGACCTACAAAAACAGGATATATCACACAAGAAGCATATTACTCTAAGTCATATACTCATAGAGGCGTTGATATAGGAAGTTATAATAGAAAAAAAGAAAAGATTTATCCTGTTGCAAATGGAAAGATTATTGCAAAATATAAAGACTACTATGGTGCTTTGGTTATTGCTATTGAACATTATAATTCAAAAAATAAAACATGGTATACATCTTTGTATGCACATTTAGATTCATATGCTCCTAATTTGTATGTTGGTAAAAATGTTACTACCGATCAATATATAGGATATATGGGTGAAACTGGATATTCTTTCGGTGTTCATTTACATTTTGAACTTATCCCTTGTAGGTTATATAATTGGTCGGAAGGAAAATGTTCTACATGGAATTCTTATGTAGCGTATGCTCAAAAAGTTTTAAAAGATGGCTATAAGGGGCCAAGAGCTTTAATTGTTTTTCCTAAGGGAACGTATAACTCATGGAATTCTAGATAAAAAAATATTCACATTAATTGTGAATATTTTTTTAATTATTTCTCGCAAGTAGCTCCCATTGCTTCGTATAATTTTGTTATTCCATCAACTGTTAATTCGTTTTTATCATTAACATATTCTTTCATAACAGCATTATCATTAACATATTTATTTAAATCCATTTTTGTATAATCAATTTCAACATTTGAAGTTAGTTTGTCATCAGTTGTTTTAATTTCGTATGTGTATCCACCATAGTTTTTGTTTGTTTCTTCATATTGGTTGTTAAGTGTTTGTTCAAAATATGTTAATATTTCTTTTTGATGTGCAATTACTGTTTCCACAGTTTTAACTTTAGTTACGATATTATCTTCTGCATAGATTGTTATATCTGAATCAACTTTATATCCGCTTGTAGATTGTTGATCATTTACAATAGTACATTTTATTGTTTTTTCATTTACTTCTTTATCTTTTTCTTTTTCGTTACTTTCTCCTTGACATCCAACTAAAGTAAGTACTGCAACTAATAATAGCAATATTTTTCCAAATTTTTTCATTAAATCCTCCTTCTTATATATTTTTATTATAGTATGATGGTAGTGATTTATAAAGTATATTTTTGTTTTTTTACACTTCTATTGACGGACAAATGTTCGTGTGATAAAATTTAAAGTGTTGTTTTGTAATCTGTGTTTGCAAAATATAAAACAAAATGTTATAGTGTTTCAGTAATTATTTTATCTATATTATTATAATGTTTAGGAGGAAAATATGTTTAATTTAGTTTCTAAATATACTCCTTCTGGTGATCAGCCGGAAGCAATTAGAAAGTTAGTTAAGGGAATAAAAGAGAATGAAAAACATCAGGTTTTATTAGGAGCAACAGGTACTGGTAAAACTTTTACAATTGCAAATGTTATTGCTCAAGTTGATAAACCAACTTTAGTTCTTGCTCATAATAAAACTCTAGCTGGTCAATTATATAGTGAGCTTAAAGAATTGTTTCCTGATAATAAAGTAGAATATTTTGTTAGTTATTATGATTATTATCAACCAGAAGCGTATGTTCCTTCTACTGATACATATATAGAAAAGGATTCTTCAATTAATGATGAGATTGATGAGCTTAGGCATGCTGCTACAAGTAGTTTGTTAACTCGTAGAGATGTTATTGTTGTTGCAAGTGTTTCTTGCATATATGGCATTGGTGAGGTTGAAGAATATAGAAATAAGATGCTTACTTTATCAGTTGGTGATATTATTGATAGAAATGCAATTTTAAATAAACTGGTTGATATGCTTTATGAAAGAAATGATTTAGATTTTAAAAGGGGAACATTTAGAGTTCGTGGCGATGTAATTGAAGTTATTCCGGCTAGTGAGAGAACTAATGGAATAAGAATTGAGTTATTTGGTGATGAAGTAGATAGAATTAGTGAAATAGATACTCTTACTGGCGTAATAAAAAATAATAAGAAAAATGTTTCTATTTTTCCTGCAAGCCATTTTGTAACTAGTGATGAGAAAATGAAGAAAGCTCTTGAGAGAATAAAGTTAGAACTTGATGAGCGTGTTAAATATTTTAAAGAGAATAATAAACTTTTGGAGGCACAAAGAATAGAACAAAGAACTAATTATGATTTGGAAATGCTTTCTGAAACTGGTTTTTGTACTGGTGTTGAAAATTATTCAAGACATATGGCACTTCGTGAGGAGGGAGAGACTCCTACAACCTTGATGGATTTTTTTGGTAATGATTATTTGTTGGTTATAGATGAATCACATGTTACAGTTCCTCAAGTTCGTGGAATGTATAACGGGGATAGAGCTAGAAAAATGAATTTAGTAGAATATGGGTTTAGACTTCCTAGTGCGCTTGATAATAGACCTTTGCAATTTAATGAGTTTGAAAAAAAGATTAATCAGGTTGTATATGTTTCTGCAACTCCTGGGGATTATGAGTTAGAAAAAACAGGAAATGTTTTTATTGAGCAAATTATTAGACCGACAGGGTTATTAGATCCGATAATCGAAGTTAGACCATCTTTGGGACAAATTGATGACTTGGTTGGTGAAATCAAAGCTAGAATTAATCGTGGTGAAAGAACCTTGATTACTACTCTTACTATTAGAATGGCTGAAGAACTTACTAATTATTTAAAAGAGCTAGATATTAAAGTTGCATATCTTCATACTGAAGTTAAAACATTAGAACGAATGAGGATTATTCGTGATTTGCGTCTTGGAAAATATGATTGTATTGTTGGAATTAACTTATTAAGGGAAGGAATTGATATTCCTGAAGTTAGTTTGATTGCAATTTTAGATGCTGATAAGGAAGGATTTTTACGTAGTAGTCGTAGTTTAATTCAAACAATTGGTAGATGTGCAAGAAATGAGCATGGTAAATGTATAATGTATGCAGATAAAATTACTGATTCAATGGAATATGCTATTAATGAGACGGCAAGAAGAAGAAGTATTCAAGAAGAATATAATAGGGTACATGACATTGTTCCGAAAACTATTATTAAGGAAATAAGAGATTTGATTAGTAATGTTGATGAAGGTCATGACAAAAAGGTTAAGATAAGTAAGAAAGAACAAGTTAGAAATATTGAAACTCTTGAGAATGAAATGAGAGAAGCTGCTAAGAGTTTAGATTTTGAAAGAGCAATGGAACTTAGGGATTTAATTTTTGAGTTAAAGTCAGAAATTTAGTTGGTGTATTATGAAAGTAAAAATATTTAAAAAAATATATGTAGAGATTACTAATAGATGTAATTTGAATTGTTCTTTTTGCGGAAAGAATAAAAGAGAATATAAAGATATGACTGGTTCAGAATTTGAAGTTGTTATTTCTAAAATAAGAGAATATACTGATTATATTTATCTTCATGTTAAAGGTGAGCCTCTTTTACACTCTGAATTGGATTTTCTTTTGTCTATTTGTGATAAGAATGGTATAAAAGTAAATATAACTACTAATGGTGTTTTTTTAAAGGAAAAAATGCAAATACTTATTAGTCACACTTGTATTAGACAAATTAATGTATCATTGCATTGTGAAAATAATAAAAGAAATTATTTTGAAGATGTGTTTGAATGTTGCAAAGTTTTATCCACTAAAATGTTTATAAGTTATAGAATTTGGAATCTTGAACAATATCAATTAGATGAAAAATCCACAAATATTGTGGATAAAATTATTAAGAGTTATAATTTATCAACGGATATTGTTGAAAAACTTTATAATGATGTTCAAACAAAGATAGATAGTAATACTTTTGTTAACAAAGAAAATTTGTTTGTATGGCCGGATTTGGAAAATGGTTTTGAAATTAATTGCCATTGTTATGGACTTAGTACTCACATTGGAATCTTGTCAGATGGGACAGTTGTTCCATGTTGTTTAGATGGAAATGGTGAGATTGCTCTTGGAAATATTTTTGAGGAGTCTTTAGAAGAGATAATTAATAGTAGTAAATTTAATGCTTTAAAGGATGGTTTTAAGAATAATAAATCAGTATATGATCTTTGTAAAAATTGTAATTTTA
The DNA here is from genome assembly GCA_017625395.1 of Bacilli bacterium. Classification (GTDB taxonomy): domain Bacteria; phylum Bacillota_I; class Bacilli_A; order RF39; family UBA660; genus RUG13868. The sequence continues at coordinate 140,197 of JAGALD010000065.1, forward strand.
GGAATAGGTTTAGCAAATAATTTTCATTATAGAAAAAATATGATATTATATGAGACAATTTGAGGTGATATTATGGACGAAATAGTTATAAAAGGTGCAAGGGAAAATAATTTAAAGAATGTTAATTTAACTTTACCAAAAGATAAGTTAATTGTAATGACTGGTGTGTCTGGAAGTGGGAAAAGTAGTTTGGCATTTGATACTATTTATGCTGAAGGTCAAAGAAGATATGTTGAAAGTCTGTCTGCTTATGCTAGACAATTTTTGGGTGGAACAGAAAAACCTGATGTTGATTCAATAGAAGGGCTTTCTCCATCTATTAGTATTGATCAAAAAACTACAAGTAATAATCCTAGAAGTACAGTGGGGACTGTTACTGAAATATATGATTATCTTAGACTTCTTTATGCAAGAATTGGTGTACCAATGTGTCCTGAACATAATATTCCTATAAAAGGACAGAGTGTTGAGGAAATGGCTAATAAGCTGTTAGAGTATCCTATTGGAACTAAGATGGTAATTATGGCTCCTGTTGTTCATGGTGAAAAAGGGACTCATAAAGATCTTTTAGAAAAATTGAAAGTTGATGGTTATGTAAGAATTCGTGTTAATGGTGAAATGCATGATTTAAATGATGAAATTTCTTTTGATAAAAATATTAAGGATAATATTGATGTTGTGGTTGATAGACTAGTTATCAAAGAAGATATTAGAGGTAGATTATTTGAATCTTTGGAAGCTGCTACTAAATTATCTGGTGGTAAAGTTGTTATTGATATTGTTGGTGATAAAGAAGTTTTATTTTCTGAACTTTATGCATGTCCATATTGCGAATTTTCGCTTCCTGAACTTGAACCTAGAATGTTTAGTTTTAATGCTCCGTTTGGATCTTGTCCTGATTGTAAAGGTCTTGGTATTAAACTTACAATTAATCCTGAACTTGTTATTCCGAATAAGGATTTATCGATAAGTGAAGGTTGTATCACTACTTTAAGTGATGATCAAGATGGTATTTATTATAAACGTTTAGAATGTGTATGTAAGCATTATAAAATAAATATGGATAAACCGTTTAAAAAGTTGTCTGATGTTGAAAAAAATATTATTTTGTATGGTTCAACTGATATTATTAATTTTAAATATAGTACAAAAAGTGGAAATCAATATAATCAAAATGATTTTTACGAAGGAATAATTACAAATCTTCAAAGAAGATATATGGAAACTTCTAGTACTTGGATAAGAGAATGGCTGGAAAATTATATGGTTGAATCTTTGTGTGAGACATGTCATGGCGCAAGACTTGATGATAAAGTTTTATCTGTTTATGTTGGTGGAAAAAATATTTATGAGCTTACTTGTCTAAGTATAAATAAAATTCTTGAATTTTTTGATAAGTTAAAATTATCTGCTGAACAGGAGGAAATAGCTAGGTTATTGATTGTTGAAATAAAAAATAGACTAAGTTTCTTGATGAATGTAGGTTTGGAATATTTAACTTTAAGCAGAATGGCTGGTACTTTATCTGGTGGTGAATCTCAAAGAATTAGGCTTGCAACACAAATCGGTTCTAGACTTACTGGTGTATTGTATGTATTAGATGAACCTAGTATTGGACTTCATCAAAGGGATAATGAAAAACTTATTAAGTCTCTTTTAGAAATGAGGGATTTAGGTAATACACTAATTGTTGTTGAACACGATACTGATACTATGATGGCTGCCGATTATTTAGTTGATATTGGTCCTAAAGCTGGTGAAGAAGGTGGCTATGTTGTTGCACATGGGACTCCTAGTGAAGTTATGCAAAATGATCTTAGTATAACTGGAAGATATTTGAGTGGAAAAGAAAAAATAGAGGTACCTAGTAGTAGAAGAAAGGGAACTGGTAAGTTCATAGAAATAAAGGGAGCATGTGAAAATAATTTAAAAAATATAGATGTAAAATTCCCATTAGGAACATATACTTGTGTAACAGGTGTGTCTGGAAGTGGGAAAAGTAGTTTAGTTATGAGAATTTTATCTACGGCAGCAATGAAGCATGTTTATAATTCTAAAGGACTTCCTGGAAAACATAAGAAAATTCTGGGATTTGAAAACATTGATAAAATTGTAGAAATAACACAAAATCCAATTGGTAGAACACCTAGAAGTAATCCTGCTACATATACTGGTGTATTTGATGACATTAGAGAACTTTATACGAATACAAAAGAAGCTAAGATGTATGGCTTTGAAAAAAATAGATTTTCGTTTAATGTTAAAGGTGGAAGGTGTGAAGCTTGTCGTGGGGATGGTGTTAAGAAAATTGAAATGCATTTTTTGCCTGATGTTTATATTCCTTGTGAAGTGTGTCATGGTACTAGGTATAATAGTGAAACATTGAATATAAAGTATAAGGGAAAAAATATTGCTGATGTTTTGGATATGCGAGTTAGTGAAGCAATAGAATTCTTTGAGAATGTTCCAAAAATTAAGGCTAAATTACAAGTTCTAGAAGATGTTGGAATTGGGTATGTTAAACTTGGGCAAAGTGCTACTACTTTATCAGGAGGAGAGGCAGGACGTGTTAAACTAGCTAAAGAATTACAAAAAAAAGCAACCGGAAAAACATTATTTATAATGGATGAACCTACGACTGGTCTTCATTCTGCTGATATCAAAAGACTTCTTGCAATTATTCAAAAAATAGTAGATAATAAAGATACGGTAATAGTAATTGAGCATAATTTAGATATGATTAAGTGTGCTGATTATATAATAGATATTGGTCCTGAGGGTGGAGAAAAAGGTGGAGATATTGTTGCCACTGGTACTCCTGAGGAAGTATCTAAAGAGAAGAAGTCTTATACTGGAGAATTTTTGAAAAAAGTTCTATAGGAGGATATATGAAATTAGTAGTCGTTACCAAGGGTAAAAATGCAGTTCGAGTAAATAAATTTTTTGAGTTTGTTTTATATATTATTGGGTATACTATTGCGTTTTTGATAGTTGATTTATTTTTTGATAGTTTTCAAATTAGTGAAGATTTTAGAAGTTTATATGCAGTTTTATCTGTTTGTATAATTTATTTATTAGATCAATGTTTAAAACCAATTTTGGTTACTCTTACAATTCCGTTAACAGGTCTTACTTTTGGATTATTTTATTTTGTTATTAATACCGTGATATTAAAATTAACTGATTGGATAATGGGATCTAAACTTAACTTTACTGATATTTGGATATTGTTTTTTATTGCTATTGTACTTTCTGTTATTCATTTTATTATTGATGATGTTATTATTAAAAGTTTGATTAAGAAGGCGAAAAAGAAATGAGTAGGATTGCATTAGATTTTGGTTTTATACAAATATATTGGTATTCAATTTGTATAATAATTGGGATGGCCTTTGGGATGTATCTGGTTTTTAGAGAGGCTAAACGAAAAAGAATTAATGAAGATTTACTAACTAATTTAGTTTTTAATACTATTATTTGTGCGGTAATTGGGGCTAGACTTTACTATGTTGTATTTAATTGGGGATACTATTCAAGACATGTTTTAGAAATATTTGAAATATGGAATGGTGGCTTAGCTATTCATGGTGGTATATTGTTTGGAACATTATATTTACTTTATTATACTAAAAAGCATAAAATGAATACGTTAAGAATTATGGATATATGCTGTGTTGGATTAATTATCGGGCAAATATGTGGTAGATGGGGAAATTTCTTTAATGGAGAAGCATATGGTCCTGCTACTACTAGAGCAGTATTAGAATCTATGTATATTCCAAAATTCGTTATTGATGGTATGAATATTGATGGCGTTTATTATCATCCAACGTTTTTATATGAATCGTTATGGAATTTTGTTGGATTCGTAGGTCTTCTTATATTTAGAAGATTTAAATATGTTAAAGAAGGACAGTTGGCTGGTTTCTATCTTATGTGGTATTCACTAGGAAGATTCTTTATAGAAGGTTTACGTATGGATAGTTTAATGATTGGTAATTTTAAAGTTGCACAAATTATATCTGTTTTACTTTTCTTAATTGGATTTTTCTTATTAGTGTTTAGAATAAAAAGTTCTAGATTTGAATATTTGTATAATTCGGAGGCTACTAATGAAAACTGATATTGTTATAATTGGAGCAGGAGTTGCAGGGATGACTTCTGCTATTTATTTAAAAAGAGCTGGTATTAATTGTATTTTGATTGAAGCTAAAAAACCAGGTGGACAGATTAATTTTGCGTCTGATGTGGAAAATTATCCGGGATTTGAGAAAATTTCAGGTAGAGATTTTTCTTTGAAGGTTTTTGAACAAGTTAAATCTTTAAGTGTAGATTACTTAAATGATGAGGTTGTGTCTCTTGAGAAAGAAATAGATGAGTTTGTTTTGAATACTAAAAACAATGGTGTTATTTTTTCAAAAAATATAATTGTTGCAACTGGTAAAAAAATTAAGAAACTTGATGTTCCAAATGTTAACAGTTATTTGGGGGTAGGTCTTAGTTATTGTGCTACTTGTGATGGAAGATTTTTTTCTGGAAAAGATGTATTGGTTGTTGGTGATACTAACAAGGCTATTGAAGAAGCTTTGTATTTAACTAATATTTGTAATAAAGTTACTATTTTATGTGAGAAAAGTGTTTTGCGTGCTGATTCGTTTTATGTAGAAAAGCTTAAAGAAGTTAATAATGTTGAAATTATATATAATTCTTCGTTAAAAGAATTGGTTAAAAAGGAAGTTTTGATTGGTGCTATTATAGAAAAAGATGGTGAACAATCGCAAATTAATATAGATGGGTGTTTTGCATATGTTGGATATGTTCCTAATAGTGAATTGGTTTCTCATTTAGTAGAATTAAATGGAGACAATTATATAATAGTTGACGAAAATAAACAAACATCATGTAAAGGAATTTATGCTGTTGGTGATGTAACTGATACAAAGGTTTATCAATTAATTACTGCTGCATCTGATGCTGTTATAGCAGTAAATAGTTATTTGAGTTGCAAATAAACATTATTATAATTTTATTGACTTGTATTATCTTTTGTGTTATTTTATAGGTGACACGGAAAAGGTGTTTTTATTTTGGTAAAATAAAGGATGGGGATAGTAATGGCTGTTAAAGAGAAAAAGAATGCTAATAAGGCAAAAGTTAAAGCTAAAAAAGAAGTTAATGTTGAGTTAGAAAAAGAAGTTGAAGTTAAAGTTGAAAAAGTAAAAGTTGAAAAAGAAAAAAAGAAAAGTCCATCTAAAGAAAAGAAAACTGTTACAAAAAAGGAATCAAAAATTAAACAATGGTTTAAGGGTGTTGGATCTGAGTTTAAGAAAGTTAGATGGCCTAATAAAAAAGAAATGATTAAATATTCAATTGCAACGATTGTATTTATATTGTTCTTTGCATTGTTCTTCTATTTGATAGAAGTAATTATGTATTTTATAAATCAAGTTAAGTAATGAAGGGAAGATTTTATGGAAAAACAATGGTATGTAGTTAATACTTATTCTGGACACGAGAATAAGGTTAAAGAAAAATTAGAAATGCGTGCTAGTTCAATGGATATGAAGGACTTTATTTTTAGAGTTATTGTTCCTGAACAAAAAGAAGTAGAAGTTAAAGATGGTGTTTCTAAAGAAAAAGTTAAAAAGATGTTTCCTGGTTATGTGCTTGTTGAGATGGTTATGAGTGATGAAGCTTGGTATGTTGTAAGAAATACTCCAGGAGTTACAGGATTTATTGGATCTAGTGGTAAAGGTGCAAAACCTACTCCACTACAACCATATGAAGTAGATAATATATTGAAGAATATGGGAATTAGTAGATTAGATGTTGATAAAGAGTTAGAACCTGGTGCTAAAGTTAAGATTATTGCTGGTGCATTTACTGGTATGTATGGTACTATCGAAACATTAGATTTACCAAATCAAAAGCTTGTTCTTAATGTTGATTTATTTGGACAAGAAACTGCTGTTGAAGTAGAACTTTCTCAAATTGAACTTGCTCATGATTAATATTTTGCTTAAATATCAACATATTTTAGTAATTAATGCTTGCAAAAATGTAAAAAAGATGTTAATATCATATCGCTATATTTAATTATATAGATTAATTAGTGGGAAGCGAACAGAGCGCAAATGATTATTTATATTGGTAACAATATAAGCGGACAAAGCTATTTGGACCACTCGCGAAAACTTAAAAATAGGAGGTGTTTTTCGTGGCAAAAGAAGTTGTTAAAAAAGTTAAATTACAAATTCAAGCAGGAAAAGCTACACCAGCTCCACCAGTTGGAACTGTATTAGGACCTGCAGGAATTAACTTACAAGAATTTTGTACAAAATATAATGATGCTACTAGAGATAAGATGGGAGATGTATTACCAGTTGAAATTTCAATCTATGATGATAGAACTTTTGATTTCGTAATTAAAACTCCACCTACAGCATTTTTAATAAAGAAATTTGCTAAAATTGATAAAGGTTCTGTTAAAGGATCTAAAGAAGTTGCTGGTAAGTTAACTAAAGATCAATTGAAGGAAATTGCTGAAATTAAATTACCTGATTTAAATGCTTATACAGTTGAAGAAGCTATGAAGGTAGTTGAAGGTACTGCTCGTAACATGGGTGTTACTATTACTGAATAATAAATAATAAATATAAAATAATAAAATAAAAAACATATAGGTTTATACCTATGTGGGAGGAAAATGTCCGCTCCGCTAGACCACATAAGGAGGAATAAGAATGAAAAAAAGAGGTAAGAAATATTTAGAAGCCTTAAACAAAATTGAAAAAGGAAAGATGTATACTAAAGAAGAAGCTGTAAAGCTTGCTAAAGAAACATCTGTAAGTAAGTTTAATGCATCTGTTGAAGTTGCTGTTAGACTTAACCTTGATACTAAGAAAGCTGATCAACAATTAAGAGGTGCTATTGTATTACCACATGGTACTGGAAAAACTAAAAAAGTATTAGTTGTTGCTAAGGGAGAAAATGCTAAGAAGGCAGAAGCTGCAGGTGCTGACTTTGTTGGTGATGTAGATATGCTTGAAAAAATCGAAAAAGAAAATTGGTTTGGATTCGATGTTATGATAGCTACTCCTGATATGATGCCACTTCTTGGTAAATTAGGTAAAGTTTTAGGACCAAAAGGATTAATGCCTAACCCTAAAACAGGAACTGTTACAACTGATGTTGAAAAAGCAGTTAACGAAGTTAAAGCTGGACGTGTAGAGTACAGAACTGATAGTTTTGGAAATATTCATGGTATTATTGGTAATACAACATTTACTGAAGAACAATTGTTAGCTAACTTAGATGCATTTATGAGTGTTATCATTAAAGCTAAACCTACAACAGTAAAAGGTGATTACGTAAAAAATATTTCAATAACTACTACTATGGGACCTGGAATAAAAATTGTTACAAATTCTTTTGACAAATAGTAGATAGTAATATATAATACAATTAATTTGTTGGTGCCATAGACAGTAGGTTATTAGTAAATCCTACCGAGGACTGATTAAGAACTTTTAGTTTGCAGAGTCTCTATGGTATATAGAGACTTTTGTTTTAGCTCCAATAAATTATAAATAGAAGGAGGATTCTTATGGCAAGTGAAAAAATCTTAGCAAAGAAACAAGAAGTAATTGATGAAATTAAATCAACTGTTGAAAATGCTTCATCAATCGTATTGTTTGCTTACCGTGGATTAACTGATGAAGAATCTAAGGAACTAAGAAGATCATTAAGAAATAGCGATTCTGACTATAAAGTATATAAAAATACTTTAATGGCAAGAGCATTTAATGATATGGATATCAATTTAGATGATTATCTAAAAGGATCTAGTGCATTAGCATACGGAAGTGATGCAATAGCACCTATCAAAGTTCTAGCAGATTTTGCAAAGAAACACGAAGCACTAGAATTAAAGGTTGGAATTGTAGATGGAGAAATTTCTGACAAAGACGAGTTAGCAAAACTTGCAACTATTCCATCAAGAGAAGGACTACTTACTATGCTTGCAGCTGGTATGATGGGAATTCCAAAAGATTTATCAATATGTTTAGATCTTTATGCTAAACAAAAGGAAGAAAATTAATATAGGGAGGATTTTAAAATGGCAAAATTAACTAAAGAAAGCTTTATTGAAAGTTTAAAAGAAATGAGTCTATTAGAAATTAAAGAATTAGTAGACGCTATGAAAGAAGAATTTGGAGTAGATCCAAGTAGTGTTGCAGTTGCAGCACCAGTAGCTGGAGGAGCTGAAGAAGCAGCTGGACCAAGCACAGTTACAGTTACTCTTGTAAATGCAGGAGCTGGAAAAATCAACGTTATTAAAGTAATTAAGGAAATTACTGGATTAGGACTTGCTGATTCTAAAGCAATTGCTGATAACGGTGGAGCTATTAAAGAAAATATTTCTGTTGATGAAGCTAATGAAATTAAAGCTAAATTAGAAGAAGCTGGAGCAGAAGTAGAAGTTAAATAATTAAATGGTCAAGGTGTAAAACCTTGGCTTTTTTATTTACTCTAAAACGTATCTATTTTATAATTATATTGGTGATAATATGAATAGTATAGAGATTCTTGTTGAAGACTTAGGTAGTAACATAGAAGTTTTTATAGATGTTAAGAATATTGAAATGGTTTTTAATGGTAAGAAGAAATATATAAATAATGATAATATAGATGAATTAGTTAGAATTATTAGAACGTGGAAATGTGATTATGGTTTCAATAGTGGTAGCTTAGATGCAGAAGCTTTTTATATTAAAGTAAATATGGATAATGGTTTTGAGCTAATTAAAGGGAGGGGAAATTATCCAGAAAATTATATGTATTTTAAAGCTTGGTTAGGAAGTTTTTATGATTAATTTGTTAAGTAAAAGAGTTGATGCAACAAAAGCATTAGAAGAGAACATTACATTGTATATTGAAGCTTTTATTAGATATTATGGTGAAGAAGAAAGAGAAAATATTACTAATAAATTTAACAATATGCTTGCGATTGGATATCAGGAACCAAAAAGTCTTTCTCTTTTATTAAGCGAAATATATAGAGAAAAATCGTTTGAACTAATAGATGGCATTATGTCTAAAAGTAGTGTAGAAGAAGAAAAAAAAGATGAATTTAAGAAAGCTTTATTTGATAATACATCGTTTGTTTATATTAATTTACAACCAATATATGCTTATATTAATTATATAAATGGTAATCAAGTCTCTTTGTGGGATAAAGAAAAGGTGGTTAAACTTTTAATAAATTTTTATCCTGATGTAACTGTTGAAAATTTAGATGAAAAAATTCAAGCTCATGAATTTAAAATTATTGATGAACTACTTCCTTGCTATGAAAAAGCACGAATCGAATTTCAAAAATTTCAGGCTGAATTTAAAGATTATGATGATTATGTTTTGAGTTGTGATGAGTTGTTGAGAAAATTAGAAAATAAACATATGGTTCTTTTTGCTAAGAAAATGGTTCAAGAGTTTCCAAATTTTGGTTTCGAAAAAATATTAGATTTGCTTTCAATAAATGCTTTTTCGTTATATTCAAATCCAATGGCACAAAATTATTTTGGAAATTGTGTTGTTGATACTCCGTTGATTGATGCTTTTAGTAGTCAAAATGACCAAATTTTATTAAATGGTAATGAGTGGAGACAATCAAGTATAAAAAATGATAGGGTGAAATTTTATAAAAATCTTGGACTAGATTTGGGGGATGATTATTCTTTATATGAAGAAGATGAACGAGCAATAAAATTAACCCCATCAAAAGAGATGGTTGATAAAATATTAGAATTAAAAGCACAAGCTTATACTCTTAAAATGAATGAATATTACTATTCACTTCCTGAATATGAAGAAAATAGGAGAAGGATAATGGATTGCGGCATTGTTAATGCGAATGAAATTTGTAATCCAAATGATTATGAAAATCGTAAAACGTATGTAGGTACTTGTTTTAATAACGTGGATGGTAATTATAACTTGTTTCCGGTGTTATGCTTTTATGTTGGCAATTCTGATGGAATGCTAGATCATGCTATTACCCATGAGTTGAATCATATTTATGAACTTAATCTTAAAGAAATACGTAATGGTATGTATAAATGTATTTGTGGTTGGGATATTTTAAATGGAAAAATAAAAACGGAATATTCGCAAGATGTAGTATCTTTGGAAGAGGATAATGAAAAAAGGCAATATGAACTTTTTAATGAGATAATTAATGAATTAATTGCACAAGAAATAAGTCAAATTATGATTGATATGAACGCATATGTGTTTACAAATGCGGAAACAAAAAAATTTAAAGGAATGACTAGTTACGAACATACTATGTTTTTAGTTAGAGATTTTTATTCTAAATATAAGTCTGAAATAATTCAAAGTAGAAAAAATGGTGATATGTCTATTTTGTTTGATGTAGTTGGTAAAGAAAATTTTGATGCTCTTAATTCTTTATTTCATGAATTTTATGAAAGTTTTTCTGGCTTTTCTGTTTATAATTTATATAGTGATTTAAAAGCGGGGGTTGTAAGCGAGAATACTTCTAAATATGCGTCTTTGACACAAAGAAGAGATGTTATTCTACAAAATATGGATGAAGTTAGTAAAAATAAACAAAATAATAAATAATTTGCATTGTTTAAAAAAATACTTGAAATTTTATTTATTTTGTTGTATTATTATTGATACGAAAGGAGTTAACTACATATAGTTGATATTGTAGTTAACTCTTTTTTCTTTAAAAAGGATGATAAGATGAGTCAATATTTTGAAAACGTTAATTTGCCAAGCGAGATAAAAGAGTTTAAAACAAGCTTTCTTGGTGTATCTTTCACATTTAAAACTGATAATGGTGTTTTTTCTAAAGATGGTCTAGATTTTGGAACAAGAGTTATGCTTGAAACTATTCCTATTAAAGAAATGACCGGTGATATTCTTGATTTGGGATGCGGTTATGGAGTTGTTAGTATTATTCTTTCTAAATTTTTAGATGCAAAATTTGATGCTGTAGATGTTAATAGAAGAGCTTTGCATTTAGCAGAAATGAATATGAAAAAAAATTCTGTGAGTGGTATTAATTTTTTTGAAAGTTTCTGTTATGAAAATGTATCAGGTAAATATGATTATATAATTACTAATCCACCGATTAGAGCTGGAAAAAAAGTTGTATATGAAATGTTAATTGGTGCTAAAGATCATTTGAAAGAAAATGGTGTGTTATATTTTGTAATGCGAAAAGAGCAAGGTGCTAAATCTGCTATTCGTGATTTAGAAAATTTATATAATATAGATGTTTTATGTAAGGAAAAGGGATTTTTTGTAATAAAATGCAATTTGCGTTGACAAGTTGAATTTTGTGTGGTAATAATATAAATTGGCTATGTATTAGATTTGGCTGTTTTTGTTCTTTAGATAAATTAATGTATAGGGGTGAATTTTAGTGGCATATAAGATTATTAATTGTGGAAACCACAGACAAAGAAGAAGTTTTTCTAGAATTAGAAATACTTATGAATTGACAGATTTACTAGAAATTCAAAAAAAATCGTATCAATGGTTTATAGAAAAAGGTATTCAAGAGGTTTTTGAAGACTTATTTCCAGTGGAAAACTTTTCGGGAACATTGTCTTTAGAATTTGGTGATTATCATTTTGATGAACCAAGATATAGCATAAGACAAAGCAAAGATAGAGAGACTACTTATGCTGCGCCTTTAAAAGTTGAAGTTAGACTTTTTAATCATGAAACTGGTGAAGTAAAAGAACAAGAAATTTTCTTGGGTGATATGCCTATTATGACAGATAGTGGTTCATTTGTTATTAATGGTGCTGAGCGTGTTATTGTATCTCAATTAGTTAGATCACCTAGTGTTTACTTTAATGTGGAAGTAGATAAAAATGGAAGAAATTGTATTACTTCACAAATTATACCTACAAGAGGAACTTGGCTTGAGTTTGAAACTGATGCTAGGGATGTTTTATATGTAAGAATTGATAGAACAAGAAAAGTGCCACTTACTACATTACTTCGTGCGTTTGGTCTATCATCTGATGAAGATATTATTAAGATGTTTGGTAATGATGAATATCTTGAAAATACTTTAGCAAAAGATTCTACAAGAAATACAGATGAAGCTTTAATTGAAATTTATGAAAAATTAAGACCTGGTGAGCCTTCTACTTTAGATTCTTCTAAGAACCAGATTATTACGAGATTCTTTGATGAATTTAGATATGATTTAGCTAAAGTTGGTCGTTATAAGTTTAATCGTAAGTTAAATGTATTAGATAGAGTATTGAATCAAACTATTGCTGAAGATATTATAGTAAATGGTGAAGTAGTAGTTGCAAAAGATACTTTAGTTAATAAAGATGTATTTAACAAATTAAAAGAAGTATTTGAAACTGGATATAATGTTAAGGAAGCAAAAATTAATGATGAATTAGATGATTTTAATAAGATTCAAACTATTAAAATTTATAATCCTAATAATAAGAAAGAAGTATTTACTTTAATTGGTAATGATCAAGAATTAACTGTAAAAAGACTTACTATTTCTGATGTTTATGCTTCAGTATCATATTATTTAAATTTATTACACGGTGTTGGTAACTTTGATGAAATTGACCATTTAGGAAATCGTCGTGTAAGACAAGTTGGAGAACTTTTACAAAATCAATTTAGAATTGGTGTTTCACGTATGGAAAGAGTTATTCGTGAGAGAATGACTACTCAAGAAATGGAAGAAGTTACTCCTAAAACATTAATAAATATTAGACCAATTACTGCTGCAATGAAGGAATTCTTTGGTTCAAGCCAATTGTCTCAATTTATGGATCAAACTAATCCAATTGCTGAGCTTACAAACAAAAGACGTTTATCTGCTTTAGGTCCTGGTGGATTATCAAGAGATAGAGCAGGTATGGAAGTTCGTGACGTTAATGCATCACACTATGGAAGAATATGTCCAATTGAGTCTCCAGAAGGGCAAAACATCGGTCTTATTACTTCACTTGCAAGTTATGCAAAAATTGATGACTATGGATTTATTATGACTCCATATAGAAAAGTTGTTGATAAAAAATTAACTGATGAAATAGATTATTTAACTGCTGATCAAGAAGCAGATATGATGATATCAATTGCTACTGTTAAAGTTGATGATGATAACATGATTATTGATGAAATGGTTCCTGCTAGATTCCGTGGTGAAAACTTAATTGTTAAACCAGAACAAGTTGATTATGTGGACGTTTCTCCACAACAAGTTGTTGCAGTTACAACTAGCTGTATACCATTCCTTGAACATGATGATGCTACTCGTGCATTGATGGGTGCAAACATGCAACGTCAATCTGTACCATTATTAAAAGCAGAAGCTCCAATTGTTGGAACTGGTGTTGAATATGTTGCTGCAAAAGATTCAGGAGCAGAAGTTGTTTCTAAATCTGATGGTATTGTTGAATATGTAGACGCTAGAAAGATTGTTGTTAAAAATAAAACTGGAAAAGATGAGTATTCACTTGCTAACTTTGAGTTATCAAATGCTGGTACTTGTCAACATCAAAGACCAATTGTTAAAGTTGGTGAAGAAGTTAAACGTGGAACAGTTCTTGCAGATGGTCCTTCAACAGACCAAGGTGAACTTGCTCTAGGTAAAAACGTTTTAGTAGCATTCATGACTTTTAATGGTTATAACTATGAAGATGCTGTTATTTTAAATGAAAGACTTGTTAAGAACGATGTTTATACAGGTATTCACTTGGAAGACTTCGAAATGCAATGTCGTGAAACTAAATTAGGACCTGAAGAAATTACTCGTGATATTCCTAATGTTAGTGATGAAGCTAGAAAAAATCTTGATGAAAATGGTATAGTAATAGTTGGTACTGAAGTTAAAGAAGGAGATATTCTTGTTGGTAAAGTTACACCAAAAGGAATGGCTGAACTTACTTCTGAAGAAAAATTATTACATGCAATTTTTGGAGAAAAGACTCGTGAAGTTAGAGATACATCACTTCGTGTTCCTCATGGTGGAGATGGTATTGTTCATGATGTTAAGATCTTCTCTAGAAAAGATAATGATGAATTACCAGCTGGAGTTTCTAAAGTAATTCGTGTATATATTGCACAAAAGAGAAAAATCCAAGTTGGAGATAAGATGGCTGGACGTCATGGTAATAAAGGTGTTATTTCACTTGTATTACCTGAAGAAGATATGCCTTACTTACCAGATGGTAGAACAATAGATATTATGCTTAACCCACAAGGTGTTCCATCTCGTATGAATATTGGACAAATTTTAGAACTACACTTAGGTATGGCCGCTAGAGAATTAAATGTTCATGTTGCAACTCCAGTATTTGATGGTGCTAAGACACAAGATATTGCTGAAATTATGGAAGAAGCAGGTATGGCACCAGATGGAAAATATACTCTTTATGATGGTAGAACTGGTGATCCGTTCGATAATAGAATTTCTGTTGGTGTAATGTATATGATTAAACTTCACCACATGGTAGATGATAAATTACATGCAAGAAGTACTGGTCCTTATTCAATGGTTACTCAACAACCACTTGGAGGTAAAGCTCAATTTGGTGGACAAAGATTTGGAGAAATGGAAGTTTGGGCACTTTATGCATATGGTGCTGCACATACTCTTCAAGAAATTATTACTTACAAGTCAGATGATATAATCGGACGTGTAAAAGTATATGAAGCAATGATTAAGGGACAAGAAATTAATCAAGCTGGAGTTCCAGAAAGCTTTAGAGTACTTATGAAAGAGTTCCAAGCATTGGGATTAGATATTAGTATTATTAACGACAAGAATGAAGTTGTTGGACTTAAAGAAATGGAAGAAGAAGAGGATAGAGAAGAAATGGAAGGAATGAATATTTCAGATGATATTCCACTACCTCCACCAAGTGATCCTGATGATGGTTATGAAGAAGAGCTTGATGAAGAAGACGATGAATTAAGCGATGAAGAAATAGATAGAGAATTTAACAGTGTTTATGAAAATGAATTTATGGAAGGGGAAGATGACTAATGATAGAAGTAAATAAGTTTGAAGCCTTAAAAATAGGTATTGCATCTCCTGAAAAAATTCGTAGTTGGTCTTATGGTGAGGTTAAAAAACCAGAGACTATAAACTATAGAACTCTTCGTCCTGAACGTGATGGATTGTTCTGTGAAAAAATCTTTGGACCAACTAAAGATTTTGAATGTGCTTGTGGAAAGTACAAAAGAGTAAGATACAAAAATATCGTATGTGATAGATGTGGAGTTGAAGTTACTCGTAGTAAAGTTCGTAGAGAACGTATGGGGCATATTGAACTTGCAACTCCAGTGTCTCATATTTGGTACTTTAAAGGTGTTCCATCTCGTATGGGGTTAGTGCTAGATATGTCTCCAAGAGATTTGGAAGAAGTATTATACTTTGTAAGTTATGTTGTTATTGATAAGGGTATTGCTCCTTTAGAAAATAAACAAACATTATCTGAAAAAGAATACCGTCAATATTATGAAAAATATGGTGATGGATTTAAAGTAGGAATGGGTGCTGAAGCGATTAAAGAATTGCTTAAAAAAGTAGACTTAGAAAAAGAAATTGAACAAATTTCTAAGGAATTAGAAGACGCTCAAGGTCAAAAGAGAACAAGACTTCTTAAGAGAATTGATGTTCTTGATGCATTCTATAAATCAGGAAATAGACCTGAATGGATGATTTTTGACTGTATTCCTGTAATTCCACCTGATTTAAGACCAATGATTCAACTTGATGGTGGTAGATTTGCTACATCTGATTTGAATGATTTGTATCGTCGTGTTATTAACCGTAATAACCGTTTAAAGAAGCTTATTGATTTAAATGCTCCTGGAATAATTATTCAAAACGAAAAACGTATGTTACAAGAAGCAGTTGATGCATTATTTGACAATGGTAGACGTGGTAGAAGTGTTACAGGTGCTGGAAATCGTCCTTTGAAATCACTTTCTAGTATGTTAAAAGGAAAACAAGGTCGTTTCCGTCAAAACTTGCTTGGTAAACGTGTTGACTATTCAGGACGTTCAGTTATCGTTGTTGGACCATCACTTAAGATGTATCAATGTGGTATTCCAAAAGATATGGCTCTTGAATTGTTTAAACCACATGTTATTCATGAGTTAGTAGAAAGAGATATTGCTCATAATATTAAAGCTGCTAAGAGACTTATTGAAAATAAGGATCCTAAAGTTTGGGATGTTGTTGAAGATGTTATTAAAGAACATCCTGTATTATTGAACCGTGCTCCTACACTACATAGACTTGGTATTCAAGCATTTGAACCAGTGTTAATTGGTGGAAAAGCTATTCGTCTTCACCCACTTGTATGTCCTGCATTTAATGCTGACTTCGATGGTGACCAAATGGCTGTTCACGTACCATTATCAGAAGAAGCTCAAGCTGAAGCAAGAATGTTAATGCTTGGTGCTAATAACATTTTGAGTCCAAAAGATGGAACTCCAATTGTTACTCCTTCACAAGATATGGTTCTTGGAAACTATTATTTAACAATGGAAAAAGCTGGTCTTCCTGGTGAAGGTAGAGTATTTAAAGATATAAATGAAGCACTTATGGCATATGAAAGAAGAGAAGTTACTCTTCATACAAGAATTGCTTTACCAGTTGATTCATTTAAATATAAATTATTTACTGAAACTCAAAAAGGTAAATATTTAGTTACAACTGTTGGTAAACTTAAATTTAATGAAATATTGCCAGATTCATTTGCATATATAAATGAACCTACTACTGATAATATTCAAAATATTACACCAAATAAATATTTCATTGAAAGAGGTCAAAATATTCCTGAAATTATTAAGGAAATGCCTTTAGTTAAACCTTTCCCAAAAAGTACTTTGGAGAAAATTATTGCTCAAATATTCAAGCGTTATAAAACAACAGAAACTTCTGTTATGCTTGATAAACTAAAAGATTTAGGGTTTAAATATTCAACAATTGCTGGTATTACAATTTCTATTAGTGACGTTGTTACTAGTGATAAGAAAAATGAGATTATTGAAGAAACTAATAAATTAGTTGAAAAAATTAATAAACAATATAGTCGTGGTTTAATAACTAACGAAGAAAGATTTAATAAAGTAATTGCAGCTTGGGATGGTGCTAAGGGACAAGTTCAAAAAGAATTACAAGGTAAAGCAGATGCTGACCTTGATAACCCAATTTTCATAATGATGCACTCTAAAGCGCGTGGTTCTATTTCGCACTTTACTCAGTTGTCAGGAATGCGTGGTATCATGTCTAAACCAGATGGTACTCCAGTAGAAATTCCTATTACTTCTAACTTTAGAGAAGGACTATCAGTTGCTGAATTCTTCTTGTCAACTCATGGTGCTCGTAAAGGTAGCGCAGATACTGCTTTAAAAACTGCAGATTCTGGTTACTTAACAAGACGTTTAGTTGATGTTTCTCAAGATATTATTGTTAGAGAAGAAGATTGTGGAACTGAAAACGGTGTTGTTGTTAAAGCATTTATTAATGATAAGACTGGTGAAACTATCGAAAAATTATATGATAGAATAGTTGGACGTTTTGCTAACAAGAAAATTCTTAATCCAGAAACTAAAGATGTTATTTGTGAAAAACTTGATTTAATTACTGAATCAATTGCAGATAAGATTATTGCTGCTGGTATTGAAGAAGTTGAAATAAGAACTACTTTAACTTGTAATACTCACAATGGTGTTTGTAAAAAATGTTATGGTAGAAACCTAGCTACAGGTAATATTGTTGAAATTGGTGAAGCTGTAGGTATTATGGCTGCTCAATCAATTGGTGAACCTGGTACTCAGTTAACAATGAGAACATTCCACACTGGTGGAGTTGCTGGTGGAGAAGATATTACACAAGGTCTTCCTCGTATTCAAGAGTTGTTTGAAGCAAGAATTCCAAAAGGTAAAGCTACTATTGCAGAAATAAATGGTAAAGTTACAAAAATTGATGAAGAACATGGTAAATATAAAATTAGTATTACTAATGAATTAGAAACAAAAGAACATGTTTCTAACTATGGTGCTAAGTTAAGAGTAGAAGTTGGTAATGAAGTTTCTACTGGTGATAAATTAACAGAAGGATCTATAAGTCCTAAAGAATTGTTAGCAGTTACAGATCCATTAACGACTCAAGAATATATTCTTAAAGAAGTACAACATGTTTATCGTAGTCAAGCTGTTGATATTTCTGACAAACACGTTGAAATTATTGCAAAACGTATGATTTCTAAGATGAGAATTATGGAAGCTGGAGATACTAAGTTCTTACCTGGATCTTTAGTTAACTTTAGTGAGTTTACTGAAGGTAATACAGAAGCTATTATTACTGGTAAGAAACCAGCTAGTGGAAAACCAATTCTACTTGGTATTACTAAAGCATCTCTAGAAACAGATTCATTCTTATCAGCTGCAAGTTTCCAAGAAACTACAAGAATATTGACTGATGCTTCTATAAAAGGTAAAGTTGATAATCTTCAAGGGTTAAAAGAAAACGTTATTATTGGTAAGTTAATCCCTGCAGGAACTGGAATAAAAGCTTATAAAAATGTTGACTATGATTTAGCATCACAATTTGTTGATGAAGAACCATTAGATAAATTAGAAGATGAGTTAATGGATTAGTTCCATTAACTTTTTCTTTTGTTGTAAAATATTAACTTTTGTTATAAAATTGAAGTGGTGATTATTATGTTTAATTTAAATAACCGTGGTTGGGGTTTTGTGATGTTTTTGGCTTTTTTGTGTATACTTTTGTTTGCAATTTTAATGATTGTTTATATGGCAAACGAGTTTTCAGATAGTTTTAGTTCTAGGAAAGAATCTACTTTGGTTTCTGAAGATTATAAAAATTATAAAAAATATGAGAATATAGTAAAAAAAGCAGCTAATAGTTCTGCTAATGGTAAATATAATATTAATATAGATGATTTAGATATTTCTGATATTATAAAGAAACAGTGTGATGGTTATGTTTTATATAATTCTAATACAAATAGTTATGTTCCATATTTAAAGTGTGGAAATTATATGAGTGCTGGATATAAAGAATAGTAATTTTATTGGTGTATATTTAAAGTTTAATCGCTTATTAATTTGGGGCGTAAAAAAAAGAATTCATTATTTTGAATTCTTTTTTTCATTTTTTAATAAATCTCTTATTTCTTCAAGAAGTTTTACTTCATCACTTTTAGCTGCTGGTTTTTCTTCTTCTTTTTTCTTCATGAATTTGTTTAATATTTTAGTGATAGTGAAGATGCAGAATGCAATTATTAAGAAATCAACTATGTTTTGAATAAATGCACCATATGTAATAACAGCTCCGTTAATATTTACTGATAATGTACTAAAGTTTTGACCAATAAGTATTCCTATTAGTGGCATTAGTATGTCATTAACTAGTGATGTTACTATTTTACCAAATGCACCACCCATAATTACTGCTACAGCTAGGTCCATTACGTTTCCTCTAGCTATGAATTTCTTGAATTCATTAAAAAAGTTTTTCATTTTTTCACCTCAATGTAATTATATAATATATGTAAAAAAAAACCAAATATATTTTGTAAGCTTGTTATAAAAAAATGATTGACATTTGTTGTTTATAGTGCTATATTATTTGTGCTGATTGATTTAGGTTTTGCTGTGTGCAAAACTTATATTTAAAAGTTAAAATGATACACCTGGATATGTGTAGAGAAAGGAGTTTGAATTTATGCCTACAATTAACCAATTAGTTAGAAAAAGCAGACGTGACAAAGTTAGAAAAAGTAAGTCACCAGTTTTAGGGTTTAGATTTAATAGTGTTGCTAAGAAACAAACTGTTAAATATTCACCTCAAAAGCAAGGAGTTTGTACTCGTGTTGGTACAATGACACCAAAGAAACCTAACTCAGCATTGAGAAAATATGCTCGTGTACGTTTAAGTAATGGTGCAGAAGTTACTTGTTATATACCTGGTATCGGTCATAACTTACAAGAACACAGCGTTGTATTAATACGTGGTGGTCGTGTAAAAGACTTGATCGGTGTACGTTATCATGTAATTCGTGGTACTTTAGATACTGCTGGTGTTAAGGATAGAAAGCAAGGACGTAGTAAATACGGTGCTAAAAAACCAAAAGCTAGTAAATAGTAATTATTAATTAGATACTATTATTATTGAAGGGAGGAAATAGAAATGCGTAAAAGACGTGCGGTAAAAAGAGATGTTTTACCAGATCCAATATATAAATCAAAAGTTGTTACTAAATTGATTAATACAATTATGTTAGATGGTAAAAAAGGAATTGCACAAACTATTCTTTATGAAGCATTTGATATAGTTAAAGAAAAAACTGGTGAAGAACCTTTAACAGTTTTTGAAAAAGCAATGGAAAATATTAAACCTACTCTTGAAGTTAAATCTCGTAGAGTTGGTGGATCTAACTACCAAGTTCCAGTTGAAGTTAGTTCAGCAAGAAGTCAAGCTTTAGGACTTCGTTGGTTAGTTAAATTTGCTAGATTAAGAGGCGGAAAAGGTATGGCTGTTAACTTAGCAAATGAAATAGTTGATGCTTCTAATGGTACAGGAGCAGCGGTTAAAAAACGTGAAGATACTCATAGAATGGCAGAAGCTAATAAAGCATTTGCACATTATCGTTGGTAGAAAGGAAGAAAAATTATGGCTCGTGAAACATCTTTATTGATGACAAGAAATATAGGTATCATGGCTCATATCGATGCTGGTAAAACAACATGTACTGAGCGTATCCTATATCATACTAAGAAAATTCATAAGATTGGTGAAACACATGATGGTGCTAGCCAAATGGACTGGATGGAACAAGAACAAGAACGTGGAATTACTATTACTTCAGCAGCTACAACTGCTTACTGGAAAAAGTATAGATTTAATATAATTGATACTCCAGGACACGTAGATTTTACTGTAGAAGTTAGTCGTAGTTTAAGAGTTCTTGATGGTGCTGTTGCACTTATTGATGCTCAAGCTGGTGTTGAACCTCAAACTGAAACTGTTTGGAGACAAGCAACTGAGTTTAAAGTTCCAAGAATTATTTTTGCAAATAAGATGGATAAGATGGGTGCGGATTTTGAATATAGTTTAGGAACTATTGCTTCTAGACTTGGAGTTAATGCTAGACCTATTGAGTGGCCTATTGGTGCAGAAAACGAATTCAGCGGAGTTATTGATTTAGTTACTATGAAGGCTTATCAATACGACGGAAATCCAGAAGAGGATTGCAAAGAAATTGAAATACCTGCTGAATTAAAAGATATTGCTGAAGAAAAAAGAGCTGAATTAATTGAAACTGTTGCTGAATTTGATGATGAAGTAATGGAAAAATATTTAGAAGGTGAAGAACTTTCTGTTGAAGATATTAAGAAAGCTATTAGAAAAGGAACTCTTGAAGTTAAGTTTTTCCCAGTAATGTGTGGTACTGCACTTGGTAATAAAGGAATTAAATTATTACTAGATGCTGTTATCGATTATCTACCATCACCTTTAGATATCGAATCTATTAAGTGTACAGATGCAGATGGTAATGAAGCTGTAAGACATCCAAGTGATGACGAACCTTTCAGTGCTTTAGCATTTAAGGTTATGACTGATCCATTTGTTGGTAGATTAACATTTTTCCGTGTTTACTCTGGAAAATTAAGTAGTGGTTCTTATACAATGAACTCTACAAAGGGTGAAAAAGAAAGAATTGGACGTATCCTATTAATGCATGCTAACAATCGTACAGAAATTACAGAAGTATTTACTGGAGATATTGCTGCAGCTGTTGGTTTAAAGAATACTACTACTGGTGATACTCTATGTGACGAAAAGAAACAAGTTATTCTTGAATCTATGGAATTCCCAGAACCAGTTATTCAATTAGCTGTTGAACCAAAATCAAAAGCAGACCAAGAAAAAATGGGTATAGCTCTTCAAAAACTTGCTGAAGAAGATCCAACTTTCAAAGTTCATACTGATCATGAAACAGGTCAAACTGTTATTGCTGGTATGGGTGAATTACACTTAGATGTTTTAGTAGATAGAATGAGAAGAGAATTCTCGGTTGAATGTAACGTTGGTAAGCCACAAGTTGCTTATCGTGAAACTATTAAAACAGCTGCAGATTGTGAAGGAAAATATATTAAACAATCTGGTGGTCGTGGACAATATGGTCATGTATGGGTTAAATTTGAACCAAATCCTGATAAAGGATATGAATTCGTTGATGCTATCGTTGGAGGAGTTGTTCCTCGTGAATATATTCCTGTAACTGATAAGGGATTACAAGAAGCATTAGATTCTGGTATTTTGGCAGGATATCCTATGATTGATGTTAAGTGTACATTATTTGATGGTTCTTACCATGATGTAGACTCAAGCGAAATGGCATTCAAAATTGCTGCTTCAATGGCTTTAAAAGAAGCTAAGAATAAATGTAATCCAGTACTTCTTGAACCAATAATGAAAGTAGACGTTACAGTACCAGATGAATATTTTGGTAATGTTATGGGTGATATCACATCACGTCGTGGACGTCCACTTGGTCAAGAATCAAGAGGAAATGCTATTCAATTATCTGCAATGGTACCTCTTGCTGAAATGTTTGGATATGCTACTTCATTAAGAAGTAACAGCCAAGGACGTGGTAACTTCGTTATGACATTCGATCATTATGAAGAAGTTCCAAGAAATATTGCTGATGAAATTATCAAAAAAAGTGGTAATTAATTAGTAAAATATAATTTGTAATAACAGAATATGTAAAATTTCTGATTATTAAAAAATAGTTGATAATTTATCAATTATTAGATAAAATATAGTAGTAATATTAAAAAGGAGGAATTATAAATGGCAAAACAAAAATTCGATCGTACTAAGCCACATGTTAATATTGGTACAATTGGTCACGTTGACCATGGTAAAACAACATTAACTGCAGCTATTACTAAGAGACAATCAGAAAAATTTGGTGGAGATTTCGTTGATTATGCTAATATCGACAAAGCACCAGAAGAAAGAGAACGTGGAATTACAATTAATACTTCACACGTTGAATATCAAACAGCAACTCGTCACTATGCACATGTTGACTGTCCAGGACATGCTGACTATGTAAAGAACATGATTACTGGTGCAGCTCAAATGGATGGAGCTATCCTTGTTATTGCAGCAACTGACGGACCTATGGCACAAACTCGTGAACATATCTTATTATCTCGTCAAGTTGGTGTACCAAGAATGGTAGTATTCATGAACAAATGTGATCAAGTTGATGATCCAGAATTATTAGATTTAGTAGAAATGGAAATCCGTGACCTATTAAATGAATATGGATTTGATGGAGATAATACTCCTATTATTCGTGGATCTGCATTAAAAGCTCTTGAAGGAGATGCTTCTTATGTTGAAGCTATCGACGCTTTAATGGATTCAGTTGATGAATGGATTCCAACTCCAGATCGTGATAATGAAAAACCATTCTTAATGAGTATCGAAGATGTATTCACTATCACTGGACGTGGAACAGTTGTTACAGGGCGTGTTGAACGTGGACAATTAAAACTTAACGATACAGTTGAAATCGTTGGTATTAAAGACACTAAATCAACAGTTGTTACAGGAATTGAAATGTTCCGTAAACAATTAGACTATGCAGAAGCTGGAGATAACGCAGGTGTATTATTACGTGGAATTTCTCGTGAAGAAGTTGAACGTGGACAAGTTCTTGCTAAACCAGGATCAGTTACTCCACATAAGAAATTCAAAGCTGAAGTATACGTTCTTTCTAAAGAAGAAGGTGGACGTCATACTCCATTCTTTGCAAACTATCGTCCTCAATTCTATTTCAGAACAACAGACGTTACTGGTGTTATTGAACTAGAAGCTGGTGTTGACATGGTTATGCCTGGTGATAATGTTTCAATTACAGTTGAACTTATTCACCCAATCGCTATTGAAAATGGTACTAAATTCTCTATCCGTGAAGGTGGAAGAACTGTTGGTGCTGGTAACGTTAGCGAAATTATTGAATAATAAATTAAAGACTTCGTTTGAAGTCTTTTTTTATAAAAAAAATATCTGTATTTACAGATATTTTATATTCTAAATTTATGTCTATCTATTACTGATGCTTGATATAAATTGTACATAGTTTTGTTTGTCATTACACCAAACTCACCTATATATTCTATTACATTTCCTCTTAGACTTAAACGTGATTGGTTTAATCCATATAATGGGTTTTGTTTTTTGTTAAAGTTTCCTGTAATTGCACCAAAATTGAATGTTCTAAAATTACTGCTTGAATAATGTTCAAGAATTTTCCAACGTAGTAATGCAATTGCAGGTATATCTTTATGTTCTTTCATATATCCATCTTCAAATATTGAAACATTGTTTCCGTTTTTTGTAACTATACAGAAAGCAATAACTTTTCCATCGGGATAGTCTTTTAATGTTTGTGTTGATTTTACTAGGTGTTCTTTATAAGCTGAAATTATAGCGTCAGATTCCATTTTTTGATTTAGAACTCTGTTCATATTTTTTCCACTTCTATTTTTTTCTTGAATTATTCTATTTAATGCTTCATTTCTTTCTAATTCACGTTCATAAAGAACCTTGCTGTTATTTACATATTTTTCAGAGTTAATTCTTGCTAAATATATTTCACAATCTGGATTGTTTTCAATAAAATTTTTATAATATTCTATTGGTCTTCTAAAGTTTTCTTTTGCAATATTATAAATATATTCTACGTTTTGTGTTTCATCTCTTAATATTTCAATTCCAAGTTTAGCAGCTTTCCTCAATTTGTTTCTTGCTCTTTTATCAATTTTGGATAATAGAGTTTTTGCATTAATTGGAAGATTTGTAAATGCATACCATCTAGGAAGTATACCTTCAAAGTATAAATTTTCTCCTCTATACTCAAATTTAGTTTTTCTCATGATTAGTTCTCTTATATTTGCAGCGTATTGATTTGCTTTTAATATATCTCCACCATGTAATATGGCATCTAGTTTTTTGTCTACTCCTGTACTATCTTCTTTTAATTGCCCTTTATAATTCTTTATTGATAAAATAACTGGTGGATCCATTGTAAACGACATTATTTTTCTATTATTTAAATATTCTTTTAATTCTACTAATGCTGCCTCAAGTAATTTATAGTCTTCGTAGTCGATTAATATTCCTCTTGGTGCATATGAAATACTTTGTCCTAGATAAACATTCTTTGTTAATAATAATGTACATCCTTTTATTGCTCTTCCGTCTTCAAATCCTAAGTATAGTACTTCGTATCCTAATGCTTCAGCAGCTTTTCCAAAATTAGATGTTTGCCATGGATTGGCATATTCATGATTTTTGGCTAGATTGTCAAATTCTTCTTGTCCTAATTCTACTATTTTCATAAAGCCTCCTAACATATCTAGTGTCATTATAACATAATTTAATTGAATTTAAAATATTATGTAGTATAATTTTGATAGGAGTGGTATGAATGTTTGTAAATAATAAGATTTTTATATTAGGTATGGCAAGAAGTGGATATGAAGCTGCTAAATTGCTTGCTAAAAGAGGAAATGAAATTGTATTAAACGATATGAAGGTTGATCAAGATAAAGAAAAACTTGAAGAGTTAAAAGTTTTAGGTGTTAATGTTGTTTTAGGGGAACATCCAGATGATTTGTTGGATGAAACATTTGATTATTTGATAAAGAATCCTGGAGTACCTATTGATCATAAATATGTTCTTAAAGCTCGTGAACTTGGAATTGAAGTCATTAATGAAGTTGAAATGGCTTATAGATTAATGCCAAAAGACGTTAAATTAGTTGGAATTACTGGTACTAATGGTAAGACAACTACTACAACTTTAATATATGAAATGTTGAAAAAGGATGGAAGACGTGCTCATTTAACTGGAAATATTGGATATCCTTTGTGTAGTTTTTTAGAAAAGTTAGAAAAAGATGATGTTATAGTTATGGAAACATCGTGTCAACAACTTGAAAATTTATATGAGTTTAATCCTGATATAGCTATTATGACTAACTTGAGTGAAGCACATATAGACTTTTTGAAAACTTATGACAATTATAAGAGAGTAAAAGCAAAGATATTTCAAAATCATACTAAAGATAATATAGCAATATTAAATATAGAGAATGATGATGTGCTTGATGTAACAAAAAATATTAAATCAACTGTTAAATATTTTTCTAGCAATAAAGAAATTAATGGTGCATATATTAAAGATGATGCAATTTATTATTATGAAGAAAAGATAATCGATTTATCTGAAATTAGATTGATAGGTGTTCATAATTATGAAAATATTATGGCTGCTATTATGGTTGTAAAAGAACTAGGTGTTAGTAATGAATCAATTGTTTCTCTTTTGAAAGAGTTTGGTGGAGTAGAACATAGAATAGAATTTGTTAAAGAACTAGAAGGTAGAAAATTCTATAACGATTCGAAGGCTACTAATATAAAAGCAACTCAAATAGCTTTATCCTCTTTTAAGACTCCTGTTATTTTACTTCTTGGGGGAATGGAAAGAGG